>NZ_JBITGW010000003.1:0-3111 GCF_044457345.1 Nonomuraea sp. NPDC050547 | reverse complement strand
GGACCGCGATCGAAACCGCCCCGATCATCGCGAGGCCCACGGTCGTCCCGGCGCGGGCCACCGTAACCGCCCTCACGGCGCGGCCCACGGTCATAGCCACCTTCACGACGCGGACCGCGATCGGAGTCGCCCTCACGACGAGGACCCCGGTCGTAACCACCCTCACGCTGCGGACCACGGTCATCGCGGCGAGGCCCACGATCGAACCCGCCCTCACGACGAGGACCGCGATCATAACCACCCTCACGACGGGGGCCACGGTCATAGCCACCCTCGCGACGCGGACCGCGATCGAAACCGCCCCGATCATCGCGAGGCCCACGGTCGTCCCGGCGCGGGCCACCGTAACCGCCCTCACGGCGCGGCCCACGGTCATAACCACCCTCGCGACGCGGACCGCGATCGGAGTCGCCCTCACGACGAGGACCCCGGTCATAGCCGCCCTCACGCTGCGGACCACGATCATCGCGGCGAGGCCCACGATCGAAACCGCCCTCACGACGAGGACCGCG
Organism: Nonomuraea sp. NPDC050547; assembly: GCF_044457345.1. NCBI lineage: Bacteria > Bacillati > Actinomycetota > Actinomycetes > Streptosporangiales > Streptosporangiaceae > Nonomuraea > Nonomuraea sp. NPDC050547. The sequence continues at coordinate 2,599 of NZ_JBITGW010000003.1, read as the reverse complement.
ATCATAGCCACCCTCACGACGGGGGCCACGGTCATAGCCACCCTCGCGACGCGGACCGCGATCGGAGTCGCCCTCACGACGAGGACCCCGATCGTAACCACCCTCACGCTGCGGACCACGATCATCCCGCCGAGGCCCACGATCGAACCCGCCCTCACGACGAGGACCGCGATCGTCCCGGCGGGGGCCACGGTCGAAACCACCGTCGCGCCGCCCGCCGCTCCCGAAGTCCGGACGCTCGGCGAACCCGCGCTCATCCCGGTCTGGGAACGCCCGCCGCGGAGCATCGCCCTCACGACGCGGTCCACGGTCGTAGCCGCCCCCACGCTGGGGTCCACGGTCATCGTCCCGGCGCGGACCGCGATCGAACCCGCCCTCACGACGCGGACCGCGATCGTCACCACCCTCACGACGGGGACCACGGTCGTAGCCGCCGCCCTCGCGACGAGGCCCGCGGTCGTAACCGCCCTCTCGCCGCGGCCCGCGGTCATCCCGACGGGGGCCACGGTCGTAGCCGCCTTCCCGGCGACCCTCCCGTCCCTGGTCGTCGGAACGGAACGGACGGTCGCCCTGGTTTCCGCGCGAGTCGCGGGAGCCGTACCCGCCTCTGTTGTCGTCTGGGCGCTTGTCTCCGTCGCGGGGGCTGTCGCCACGCCCGCTCTGTCCGCCGTCCGATCCGTTATCTCTGTTCACTTCTGGTCCATTTCGTTGGCTCACTCAGCGGACCCGTGTCTCACCCAACGGTCCACTGTGGCTGCCCGCACCGCGGGTCTTACGCGAAGAAGGCCACCCGTGGTGGGGCGGCCCGGCTCCTCCAGCCTAGCAAGCTCCAGCAGTTCACCGACCCGGGCCGATATTCCGTCGCCCCCAATGACCGGCTCCACCAGGATGACGGCATGTCGCTACGCGCGTACGAGATAGCCGAAGCCCGCAACCGCATCCTCAACCCTTTCACCGAAGACAAACTCGATCTCCTCGGCGAAATCTGTCACCCCAGCCCAGGGGCCCGGCACCTCGACCTGGCCTGCGGCAAAGGCGAACTGCTCAACCGCTGGTCCAGCCGCTACGGCGTACACGGAACCGGCGTCGACCTCAGCGAGGTCTTCGTCACCGCCGCCCGCGAACGCGCAAATGAGCTCAACGTCACCGACCGCGTGCAATTCATCCACGCAGAAGCCGCCACCTACGCCAAAGAAAATGCCGAACCCAGCGCCCACGACATCGTCTCCTGCATAGGCGCCACCTGGATAGGCAACGGCCTCACCGGCACCTTGGACCTCATGCGCCCACTGCTGCGCCCAGGCGGCCTGATCCTGGTAGGCGAGATCTTCTGGAACACCACTCCGCCCCCCGAAGCCGCCACCGCCCTGGGCATCGACCACCACACCTGCGTCTCACTCGCCGCCACCGCGGAACGCATCGAGCGATCCGGTTTCGAACTCCTCGACATGATCCTGGCCAACCCCGACAGCTGGGACCGCTACACCGCCTCCCAATGGTGGACGATCAGCGACTGGCTCCGCGACAACCCCGACGATCCGGAGGTTCCCGCGATGCGCGACTTCCTCCGCCAATGCCGCACTTCCCATCTTCGAGTACGGCCGGCAGTACCTCGGCTGGGGCGTCTTCATCCTCCGCCCAGCCATACCTTTGCCCAACCCATAAACCAGATCTCCCCACATCAGGGGACATATCCAGACATGGCAACTGCATCCACGCACCACGGCCCGGCCTTCCGCCCGGAATCCGGCTGGCTGACGTTCGCCGGAATGCTCGGCGTCGTGCTGGGCGTCTTCAACGCCATCGAAGGCCTGATCGCCCTGTTCCGCAACGACTACTTCGTCACCCCGGCCGGTCGCCTACTCGTCTTCGACTACACCACCTGGGGCTGGATCTGGCTCGCGATCGGCATCCTGCAGATCGCCGCCGGCGCAGGCATCATGGCAGGCCAGGTCTGGGCCCGCGCGGTCGGCGTCATCCTCGCCGCCCTAGCCATGATCGGCCAGTTCGCTTTCGTCCCCGCATATCCGGTCTGGTCCATCATCAGCATCGCCCTATGCGTAGTGATCATCTACGGCCTCATAGCCGCCCCCCGCAACGCCACCGGCTAACCACACCCCACGGAGGTCGTATGGCGAGCCTCGGCCGGCGGGGTTCGCGAGGTGAGGGTGAACGCGAAAAAGGGGCCCAACCCTAAGGTTGGACCCCTTCATCGTGCATACGTGTTTGTGCGGCGGTGACCTACTCTCCCACACCCTCCCGAGTGCAGTACCATCGGCGCTGAGAAGCTTAACTTCCGGGTTCGGAATGTAACCGGGTGTTTCCTTCCCGCCATAACCGCCGCAACTCTTTGAGACTGTTTGCTGTCTCAGAATTGCGTAGTGGACGCGAGCAACACAACACCATGCCCTGACCGCGCAAGGGCTTCCTGCGCTGCTCTGGACCCGGCGAAGAGTAACAGAGCGCTGCAAAGAAAACCCGCGTGCCTGCACAGGCGTTGCTTATGCTTTGTGGTCAAGTCCTCGGCCTATTAGTACCGGTCAGCTCCACACGTTGCCGTGCTTCCACCTCCGGCCTATCAACCCCATCGTCTCTGGGG
>NZ_JBITGW010000002.1:296401-702004 GCF_044457345.1 Nonomuraea sp. NPDC050547 | reverse complement strand
CGGGGGTGGGGGGGGGGGGGGGGGGGGGGGGTGTGGGGGGGGGTTGGGGGGGGGGGGTTTTGGGGGGGGGGGGGGGGGGGGGGCCCGGGGGGGGGGGGGGGGGGGGGGGGGGGGGGGGGGCGGGGCGCCCCCCCCCCGCGCCGCTCAGCCGAGTGTGATCCGGTCCAGGTTCGGCCCTCCGCCGGCGGTGGTGGACAGCAGTCGGACGGTGTTGGCCCCCGCCTGAAGGTCGGCGGTCACCGTCGTCTCCACCCAGGTGGTCCACGCGCCGGTGGGGTCGAACGGCTTCTCGTCGGCGGCGAGCACGCCGTTGACGAGGACGTCCATCGGCCTCCCGGCGGTGGTCCCGTTGGCGAAGCGGATCGTGAGCGGCCGCGGCCCTGCGGCCGCGGCGCTCACGGTGAACTCCACGTGGGAGCCGGCGAGGTTGTCGAGGTTGACGAAGCCGGTGCCGGTGAAGCCGGCGTGGTTGGACTCGACCGCCCCTTGCGAGATGGCCGCGTTCTCCGCCTGGTACTCCGAGCTCGGCGCCGACGGGGCCGGCACGTCCAGGTAGTCGATGTTCGGGCCGCCGTTCGCGGTGGTGGCGACCAGCCTGATCGTGTTGGCCCCGGCGTTGAGCTCGGCGGTGATCGGCGCGTTGACCCACGTGGCCCAGGCGCCGGTGCCGGGGAAGTCGCGGGTGACGGGGGCGCCGCCGTTCACGGAGACGCTCATCGGGCGGTTGACGGCGGTGCCGTTGGCGAAGCGCAGGGTGAGTGTCGCGGTGCCGGCGCTCGCGGTGTTGGCGGTGAACTCGATGCCGCTGCCGGAGACGTTGTCGAAGTTGACGAAGCCGGTGCCGGAGTAGCCGGCGTGGTTGGACTCCACGAGACCCTGGGTGATCACGGCCTGCTCGGCCTCCAGGCGGGCGACGGTGCCGGAGGTGGGCCTGGCCCTGATCAGGCGGGCCTCGCCGGGGCGCAGGGTGGCGCTGTAGGTGGAGGACACGGTGCCCTCGGCGCCGCCCGACCACAGGTTCGTCACCTCGGCGGCGCCGGAGAAGCCGACCTGCGACCAGTTCACGCTGACCGTCGAGTTGCCCGAGGTTCCGGTGTTGAACAGGGCCACGATGTAGTCGCCGTTCGACTCCCGTTTACGCCAGACCTGGTTGACGCCGCTGTTCACCATGCGGTCGGCGGCGACGCCGTCCTGGTTCACGGCGATGAGCCGCTCGTTGGTGAGCATGGCCAGGTCGGTCGAGGTGAGCGCGGTCAGGTCGCTGCCGAGCAGCAGCGGCGAGGCGGCCATCGCCCACAGCGTCAGGTGGGAACGCCGCTGGTCGGCGTTGATCCCCATCTGGTCGCCGTTGCCGATCTGCAGGGAGTCGAGGTCGTTCCATCCGCCGGGCGCGGCGTACGGCTGCCACGCGGCGGCGGAGGCGAAGCGGCTGGTGATCTTGGCCCAGGTGGTGAGCGGGTAGCCGGAGCCGTTCGGGCCCGGACCGCAGTAGCACTCGACGTCGCCCTGTGTACGCCAGCTGTTGGCCAGCCGCTTCCAGGTGGAGGCCTGGGCGATGGGCAGGTTGTTGGACAGGGCGAAGTTGATCGGCCTGCCGGTCTGCCGCAGCGCCCTGTCCCAGGCCTCGACGTCGGCGATCGTCGTGGCGTCCACACCGTCGATCTTGAGGTAGTCCACGCCCCACGAGGCCATCTGGTTGGCCCAGGAGTTGATGAACGCCTGCGAGCCCGGATGCGACCACTTCAGCCGGTACATGTTCTTGCAGTTGTAGTTCTTGTGCATGCTCGCGCCGGTGTCGGCGATGTCGGCGGCGCGGTAGCTCGTACCCTCGACCGGGGTGTTGCGGGTGACGGCGTTCTTGGCGATGCCCGGCGTGACGTAGAAGCCGAACTTCAGCCCCTTGGAGTGCACGTAGTCGGCCAGCGCCTTGATCCCGGAGGGGAACTTGGCGGCGTCCACCTGCCAGCGGCCGAAGCCGTCGACCAGGAAGCCGTTGGCGTCGCACTTCTGGTAGAAGTCGTCGAGATTGATGTGGACGTAGCCCTTGGCCGGCAGGCCGCTGCCGGCCAAGGCGTCGGTCTGGGCCTTCATCTTGGCCTCGTCCGGCCAGCGGCGTACGAAGCTCCAGCTGCTCCAGCCCATCGCGGGCCGGATCGACTGCCCGTTGTCGGAGGCGCTCGCGGGCGGCGAGGAGGAGATCGCCAGGCCTGCGGCGGCCAGCAGCACGGCCACGGCGGCCGCGCGCGGTCTTGTCGGATTCAACGCGTTCTCCTTCAGCCGAGGCTGATCCGGTCGAGGTTCGGCCCGCCGCCGGCGGTGGTGGCGGTGGCCCTGATCGTGTTGGCGCCCGCGTTCAGCGGCACGGTGAGCGTCCGCGTCGTCCAGTTCGTCCAGGCGCCCGTCGGGTCGAAGGCCAGCTCGCCGGCGGCCTGCGTGCCGTTGACCGCGAGGTCCATCGGGCGGCCCGCCGTGGTGCCGTTGGCGAAGCGCAGCGTGAGTGTCGCCGGGCCCGCGCTCGCCACGTTCACGGTGAACTCCACGTAGGAGCCCACGAGGTTGTCGTAGTTGACGAACCCGGTGCCGGTGAAGCCCGCGTGGTTCGACTCCACCGCGCCCTGCGAGATCACCGCGTCCTCCGCCTGGTGGTCGGTCGGCGTGGGGCCGCTCGCCGCCTCGACGTCGAGGTAGTCCAGGTTCGGCCCGCCGCCCGCGGTCGTGGCGGTGGCCCTGATCGTGTTGGCACCCGCGTTCAGCGGCACGGTGAGCGTCCGCGTCGTCCAGTTCGTCCAGGCGCCCGTCGGGTCGAAGGCCAGCTCGCCGGCGGCCTGCGTGCCGTTGACCGCGAGGTCCATCGGGCGGCCCGCCGTGGTGCCGTTGGCGAAGCCGAACGTCAGCGTGGCGTTCCCGGCCCGCGCGGCGTTGACCGTCCACTCCACGTAGGGTCCGGCGAGGTTGTCGCCGTTGACGAAGCCGGTGCCGGAGTATCCGGCGTGGTTGTTCTCCACCGCGCCCTGCGAGATCGTCGCGTTCTCCGCCTCGTAACGGTTCTCCGGCGGCTCGACGGCGCCGCCGGGGTAGGCGCCGCCGATCCACGCCTCGTCCACGCGCAGCCGGGCGATGCCGTGGCTGCCGGTCTTCTCCAGGCGTACGTGCCGGGCGGTGGTGGGCGGGAGGTCGATGAACTGGACGCCGCGGTGGTTGGGCAGGTTGCCGGTCTTGACCGGGCTGCCCCAGCTGGTGCCGTCGTTGCTGACGTAGACGCGGTAGCCGTTGATCCGCGCGGAGTTCGCGGCGGGGTACGTCGTGGAGTCCTCGCGCTGGTTGATCCCGATGTAGCGGACCGGACGCTGCGCACCCAGGTCGAAGCGGAGCGACACCGTGCCCGCCGAGGTGGCGTCCCAGTACGTCAGGTAGTCGCCGTCACCGGCGTCGGCGGCCGGATGGCCACCGGCCGAGGCGGAGGCCGACAGGGTGACGCCGGTGTGAATGCCCTCCCGGCCCGCGGAGACGACCTTGAAGACCGTGTCGTACGGGTCCCAGCCGGAGACGCCGCTCAGCGTGAGCGTCCCGTTGGCCTGCGTGAAGCTCACCGGCGCGCCGGAGCGCAGGTTCACCACGGAGCTGATCTTGTACCCGTTGTCACGCAGGGACAGCGTGCTGCCCGACGGCCGGTTGATCACGTGGATGTAGTGCAGGTTCGGGTTGGTCTTGCTGATCGTGGTCACGCCGTGCGCGCCGTTGTTCCAGAAGCCCGGGTCGAGCCCGCCGTACATGTAGCCGCCGCCCTCGGTCCCGGACAACGACTCCCAGATCGCCGCCAGGTACGTGTTCGCGAAGGTGTTGAAGCTCTCCTGGGCCGGTGGCATGCGCCCGGCCTTCATCGGCGTCTCGGCCATGAGCGCCTTGACCGACGATCCGGCGTTGGTGATCAGGCGGCCGAGCGTGAGTTTGTGGTCGACGGCCTGGTCGGAGCCGCCGTACCACCACGGGCCGCTGGTCGGCAGCTTGAAGTCGGCCTCGATGAGGCGCGGCGCCGCCGTGTAGACCGCCTGCGGATAGTCGTAGCTCGGCGTCATGCCGGTCTTCTGCTCGTTGCTGATCATGTCCATGATCGGCGTGTCCTCGTTGTTGTTCGACAGCGTCATGTCCGGCCGCTCGCGCCGGATGCGCTCGTAGAGGCCGTTGCGCTCCCAGTAGGCGTTGTCGTTGTCGATCCAGAACCCGGCCAGCTTCGGGTAGCGGGTGAGCTGCTCGACGAACAGGTCGTAGCTGAACTCGCCGAAGCCGTCGCGCGTGTGCAGGTCGACGGTGCGGCCCTTGTAGCTGGAGTAGGCCGCGGAGTTCAGCCACGACTGGCCGGAGCCGAGCCCCTCGTTCCACCACTGCGGGTCGTCGGTCATGTAGTGGATGACCTTCACGCCCTGGGCGTCGGCGGCGTCGATGAGCTCGCCGAGCAGGTCTCTGCCGGTACGGCAGGAGCCCGGCACGGCACTCGGGTACGGCCGCGCGTACCCCAGCCGCGAATGGAAGGTCGCCAGCACGATGTACTGCGTGTGCAGCTTCTTGGCCTCCTGGACCCAGTAGCCCGGGTTCCAGCCGCCGCCGGTGACGGCCGACTCCCAGGCGCCGCAACTGGTGTGCTGGGGCGAGGTGCGCATGCCCCAGTGCAGGAACAACCCGCCGACGGAGGAACGCAGGAACGCCTGGCGCGGGTGCTGAAGCTCGGCCCGCGCCGGCACGGCGACCAGCGTGCCGAGGATGAGCGTGAGGACGGCCAGTAAGGCCGCACGTGGGGCTCGGGACATTCGCGCTCCTCTACGGGCCGGTCACGGCGAGGTGGTCGAGGTTGGGTCCGCCGTTGGCGGTGGTGGAGGTGGCTCTGACGGTGTTCGCACCGGCGTTGAGCCGCGCCGGCAGCGTGGCGCTGGTCCAGGTGGTCCAGGCGCCGGTGCCGGGGAAGTCCACGGTGACGGGTGCGCCGCCGTTCACCGAGACGGCCATCGGCCGGTTGACGGTGGTGCCGTTGGCGTGCCGGAAGGCCAGCGTGGCGGTGCCCGCCTGGGCGGCGGTGACCGTCCACTCCACGTAGGGCCCGGCGGCGTTGTCGCCGTTGACGAAACCGGTGCCGGTGAACCCGGCGTGGTTGGACTCCACGACGCCCTGCGCGATCGTCGCCTCCTCCGCCTCATACCGTGAGCCGGCCGGGGGCGGGCCGTCGGACGGGGTGAAGGACGGGTCGCTGGAGATCGCCACCCGGTCCAGGCGGGCGCCGTCCTCGCGGTAGGCGAAGGTGACGGTGTGGGCGCCGGCGTTCAGGTCGTAGGTGACCGGGAGCTGGGCCCAGTGCCAGGAGGCGCCGAGCGGGACGGTGTTCCAGTTGGTCCACGCGCCGCCGTCCGCGCGCACCCAGAACGAGTCGTCGCCGGTCGTGGGCGCGATGACGCGGGCCCAGACCTTGAAGGACCCGGGATCGGGTACGGCGAAGCCGAGCGTGGCGTGGCCGGTCGGCGGCGCCGCCGACTGGCTGTTGTTGCCCGGCGCGACGGTGACGTAGGAGCCGCCGGAGGCCGCCGGGTCCTGCTGGATCTGCATGGGGGCGGTGACGGTGGCCGCCTCGGCTTCGCCGTACAGGCTGACGGGGTTGCCGGGGACGGGGGTGGAGTTCGTCGCGCGCACCCGCAGCGCGCCGCCCGCGGTGTTGACGCCGGTGACGGAGTAGCCGTTGATGCCGCTGACGCCGACGTCGTAGGCGCTGCCGGAGCCGCGCTGGGCGACGACGTCGAGGCTGATGCCGGAGCCGTCGTCGACGATGAACGCGGGGCGGTTGTCGTTCTGGTCGAGGCGCATCTCGCCCTTGACCGACAGGCCCTGGACGTGGCGGGCCCAGATGCCGAACGCGGGGCGGGTGCCGTAGTCGCGGGGCGGGTAGCTGGTCAGGAACTCGCCGGGCACACGGGTGGCGTCGGAGGCGGGGTGGCCGCCGGGGACGGTCAGCCTGACGCCGTCGAGCGTGATGCCGGGACCGATGTCGACGGCGGGCGTGCCGGTGATGGTGCTGGTCAGCTCGGGTCCGCCGGTGGTGCCCGAGGGCTCGGGGGCGGTGAGCTCGTGGCCGGTCACGTTGGTCAGGTGGATGTTCCTGATCCGGCCGGCGGGCGGCGAGCCAGGACAGCGCTTGCGTTCCCCGATCTTCATGAAGATCGGGGTGGTGGTCTTGGTGAGCGAGATGTTGGTGTAGCGGACGTCCTCGATGATCGCGCCGTCCATCGAGACCATGCCGATGCCGGCCTTGCCCGCGCCGAGCACGGTGATGTTGTCGAAGCGGATGTCGCGGAAGTCGCCGCACGTCTCCGAGCCGAACTGCATCGCGTTGTTCTCGTGGGAGTAGATCGTGGTGTCGCGCACGCGGACGTTCTGGCTGGTGTAGGTGTGGCCGAGGGCGAAGTCGCTCTTCAGCGCCACCGCGTCGTCGCCGGCCTCGATCCGGCTGTTCTGCAGGACGACGTTCCAGCTGTTGATCAGGTTGATGCCGTCGCGCACGCCGTTCTCGGCGTAGACGGTCTTGAGGTTGTCGATGAGGACGTCGTGGCAGCCGTTGAGCAGCGCCATGAAGTGGCCGCCGCGGCGGATGGTGATGCCGGTGATGCTGACGTTCGCGCACTCGGTCAGCGCGATGGCCTTGTTGCCCGCGCCGGAGGGCGGCGAGTTGCTGGTGGACAGATTGCCGTCGCCGTCGATCGAGCCGGCGCCCGCGAAGTGCACGTTGCTGACGCCCCGGCCGACGAACAGGGAGTTGTTGAAGTGGCTGTGGCCGAAGTCCTGGTAGTCGTCGAAGGCGTTGGGCTCGGGGGCGTCCATGCCGCTGCTCGCCGCGCGCACGGTCGCGCCGGAGTCGAGGCGGATGGTGACGTTGCTCTTCAGGTGGATGGTGCGGGCGCGGTAGTTGCCCGAGGGGAAGACGACGATGCCGCCGGGGGCGGCGCCGGCGGCGTTGATGGCGCGGTCGATGGCGTCGTCGTCGTTGGTGCTGCCGTTGCCGGTGGCGCCGTAGTCGCGCACGTTGAACTCGGCGGCGGTGGTGGCGCTCGCGGGCGTGGCGGTGAGGGGGAAGGCCAGGAGGGCGAGGGCCAGGGGCCAGGCGGCGCCTCGCATCGCCGCGCCACTCGTTGCTGCACCTCTCACTGCTGCACCTCTCATTGCTGCACCTCGATGTAGTCCAGGTTGGGGTTGCCGTTGGCGGTGTTCGCCGTGATCCGGACCGTGTTGGCCCCGGCGTTCAAGGTGATCGGCAAGGTGGTCGTGGCCCAGGTGGTCCAGGCGCCGGTGCCGCTGAACGACTGGCTCGCCACGACCGCGACCCCGTTGACCGCGATGGCCGCCGCCCTGTTCGCCGACGTCCCGTTTGCGTAACGCACCCGCAGCGTCGCCGCCCCCGCGCTGCCGCCGACCGTCCACTCGGTGAAGCTGCCCGCCACGTTGTCACCGTTGACGAACCCCGTACCCGAGTGACCCGCGTGATTCGACTCCACCACACCCTGCGAGACCGTCGCGTTCTCCGCCTCGTAGCGGGTGCCGGTGGGCGGGTTGGTGGTGGAGATGTCGCGGCCGTTGTGAAAGACGTTGATCAGCTGGAGGTTGTCGACATTGTTCGCGATATTTCCGGAATTGGTCATGCTGGTGAAGGTGCTGTTGGAGATCGTCACGTTCTGGATGTGCCTGGCGGAGCGGCCGTCGATGTTGAAGGCCGCCCGGCCGCCGGTGACGGTCATGGCGTCGACGGTGAAGTTGCGTACCGTGGGCGGGATGCTGCCGGACGTCTCGTAGTTCATCGTGATGTAGACGGCGTCGCGTTCAAGGTTGCGGCCGGTGAAGCGGCGCAGGTGGACGTCCTCGACGAAGCCGCCCCTGTTGAAGCTGGTCTTCACGTACAGCGCGTACTTGACCGGGTAGCGGCCGGGGAAGTCGGCGGCGTTGCACTGGCAGTCCTCGGCGAAGACCTTGCGCACCCCTCCCGACATCTCGCTGCCGACGGTGATGCCGCCCCAGCGGCCGGAGAACCTGCAGTTGCGCACCACGATGTTCTGCGAGGGCCGGTTGACCCGGCGGCCGTCGCGGTCGCGGCCCGACTTGACCGGGACGCAGTCGTCGTTGGTGTTGAACCGGCAGTCGTGGATGTGGACGTCGGTGCAGGAGTCGGGGTTGCAGCCGTCACCCTGGGAGTTGGTGCTGTAGAAGGTGACGTTCCTGACGGTGACGTTCGTGCAGTAGACCGGGTGCAGCGTCCACATCGCGGGGTTGCGCAGGTTGAGGTTCTCCACCAGGACGTTCGTGCAGTTGTAGAGGCCGATCATGTTCGGGCGCAGCTTCGTGCCGGAACCGAACACCCGCTGCTCCACCGGGTGGTCGTCGGCGCCCCAGTCCCGCAGCCGGTCGCGGTCGGCGCCGCCGCCGCCCCACGAGGACCACTCGCCCGCCGGGGCGTTGCCGTCGATGGTTCCGGTGCCGGTGAGCGCGATGTTGGTCTTGCCGTTGGCGTAGATGAAGGGCGAGTAGTTGTGGCACTCGATGCCCTCCCACCGGGTGAAGACGGGCGGCAGGTAGGAGCCCGGGTCGGTACGGAACCGGATCGTGCCCTGGACGTGCAGGTTCACGTTCGACAGCAGGTGGATCTTGCCGGTGCGGAAGGTGCCCGCCGGCACCAGCACCCGGCCGCCGCCCGCGGCGGCGCACGCGGCGATGGCGTTGCGGAAGGCCGCGGTGCAGTCGGTGCTGTTGTCGCCGACGGCCCCGTAGTCGGTGATGGGGAAGGTCCGGTCGGGGAAGGCGGGCGGCACGATCCTGGCCAGGATCTCGGGCACCTCGTCCCAGGGCGAGGCCGCGGCCGTGCCCTCCACGACCGCGGCCCCGCCCCGCGCTCCGGCGCCCGCGTCATGCGCGCGCGCCGCCGCGCGCTCGCTCAGGGCTGCCGGGAGCGTGCCCCCGAGCACCAGGGCCCCGGCGCCGAGCGCCGCGCCGCGCAGGGCCTCGCGCCGGGACAGCGCCGCGGCGCGCAGTGCCCCGCCGGGTAACTGGCTGGTCATTGGGTCACCTCGATGTAGTCCAGGTTGGGGTTGCCGTTGGCGGTGTTCGCCGTGATCCGGACCGTGTTGGCCCCGGCGTTCAAGGTGATCGGCAAGGTGGTCGTGGCCCAGGTGGTCCAGGCGCCGGTGCCGCTGAACGACTGGCTCGCCACGACCGCGACCCCGTTGACCGCGATGGCCGCCGCCCTGTTCGCCGACGTCCCGTTCGCGTAACGCACCCGCAGCGTCGCCGCCCCCGCGCTGCCGCCGACCGTCCACTCGGTGAAACTGCCCGCCACGTTGTCACCGTTGACGAACCCCGTACCCGAGTGACCCGCGTGATTCGACTCCACCACACCCTGCGAGACCCTCGCGTTCTCCGCCTCGTAGCGGGTGGTGTTGCCACCGCCGCCCGGCACGGCCCTGTACGACTTCAGGTTCGTCAGCAGCAGGTGGCAGTTCTGCAGCGAGCCCGAGGTGTCGCCCAGGGAGCGGTAGATGCCCCACTTGGGCCGCACCCGGTCGCCGAGGAAGGTGTCCACGCCGGTCCTGGTGGCGTCGACGACGGTCGTGCCGCCGCTGCTCAGCACCCAGCGCACCGCGCCGGACGACCCGTCACCGATCTTGATCTCGTAGTCGATGTCGATCCACTTGTCGTGCAGGGGCGTGAGGTCGGTCCGGCCGACCAGGATGTTCGGCTCGAAGACCTTGTGCTCGATGGTCTGCCTGCCGTCCACCCGGCGCAGCGAGGTGACGGTGATGGGCGCGGTGCCGCTGCCCGGCATCTTGGTCTGGAAGATGTGGGTGAAGGACGTGGTGGCCTTGAGCGTGGCCGGGATGAACATCGCGTACGTGACCCGCCACAGCTCCCCTGACTTCCACTGCAGGTAGCCGGCCGGGGTGCGGTTGCCCGTGACCTCGTGGCGCTGGCGGTCGGTGCTGGTGTCGCGGTCGACCGTGTGCATGGTGAAGCGGAAGTTGTCGCCTTCGGGGAAGATGTGCGGCGCGGCCGACGTGTGGGAGTCGGCCCGGTCGTCCTCGATCGACTCCCAGGCGCGCATGCCGTCGCCGCGCGCGGTGGGCGACCACATCTGCTGCCAGGTCTGTCCGGGCGGAAGGAGGGTCGGCGCGGCGAAGGCGGGGCGGGCGGTCAGGAGCGGCGCCGTGGCGGCGGCGCCGAAGAGGATGCCGAGCTGGCGGCGTGACAGTTCCATGGTTGCCTATCCGATAGTGATCTTGTCGAGGTTCGGGCCGCCGTTGGCGGACGTGGACACGAGTTTGATCTTGGTGCCGAGCTGCGCCCGGAGGGAGAGCGTCTGCCAGGTCGTCCACGCGCCGGTCGGCGGGAAGGTGAGCGCTCCGGCCCGCACGCCGTCGACGAGCACGTCCATGGGGCGCGCGACGGCGGTGCCGTTGGCGAACCTGACGGTGATCGTCCTCGTCCCGCCGCCCGTGACGGTGAACTCGGCCGCCGAACCCGCGACGTTGTCGAGGTTGACGAAGCCGGAGCCGGTGAAGCCCGCGTGGTTCGACTCCACCGCGCCCTGCGTGATGACCGCGTCCTCGGCCTGGTAGTCGGTGCCCGAGGCGGCCACGTCGAGGTAGTCGAGATTGGGCCCGCCGTTGGCGGTGGCCGAGGTGAGCCGGACCTTCGTGCCGAGGCCGGCCGGGATCGACACCGTCCGCCAGGTCGTCCACGCCCCGGTGGGCGGGAAGTCCAGCGACCCGGCGGCGGCGCCGTCCACGGTGACGGTCATCGGCCTGCCGCTCGTGGTGCCGTTGGCGAAGCCGATCGTCAGCGTGCTCGCGCCGGTCGCGGCGACGGTGAACTCCACGTACGAGCCCGCCACATTGTCCAGGTTGACGAAGCCCGAGCCGGAGAACCCGGCGTGGTTCGACTCCACCACGCCCTGGGAGATCAGCGCGTTCTCGGCCTCGTGGCGGCTCGGCGGCGACGGCGTCCCCGGCAGGCCCCAGCGCGCGCCCGGCCTGGAGATCGGTGCCCGGTCGACGACCAGCGGCGGCCGCGGCCCCGTGTGCAGGAGCACCTCGCGGTCCTTGGCCAGCACGATCTGCATGGTTCCGCCGCCCAGGTCGGTGACCTGGGCGGGGGTGCCGTCGTCCAGGGTCGCGGTGGGCGCGCCGGGCAGGCCGTGGCGCAGCTTGAGCGGCTCACCGGCCAGGCTGCGCACGCGGATGAACCGGGTCGTCCCCGCCTGCCGTACCGCCGAGATCAGGAAGGCGCCCTGGGTGCGGAAGTCGTGCAGGGTCACGTCGGGCCACGCCGACGGCACGGCGGGGAAGACCCGGATCACGCCGCCCCAGCTCTGGCAGAGCATGTCGTGGATGCTCTGCGACGCCGAGAGCGGGGTCTCGATGACCGGGCCGGCCTCGGTGTAGTGGGTGTTGGCCCGGCAGGGGAAGGACGTGGCCGGGTCGAAGAAGCGCGTCAGGTAGCCGAGCGCGGTGTCGCCGCGGCCCATGCTCGCGTACATGGAGGCCGCGCCGGTGTAGCTGTAGCCGCGGTGCGCGCCGGTGACCGCGTGCCAGCGCGCGATCGAGCGCTCGATGAGGGTACGGCTCGCCGCCTGATCCCACGTGACCAGGTACAGCGGGTAGATCATCATCAGGTGCGAGTAGTGCCGGTGCGACTGGCTGTACGGCGTGCTCGCGCCGATCATGTACCCGTCGCCGTCCGTCGGATGGGGCGTCAGGTTCGCCAGCGTGCTCTGCCACCTGGGCTTGAGCGGGTCGTCGACGCCGAGCCTGGCCGCCGCGTCGAGCAACGTCTGGCAGCCCCACCTGATGAGCGCGAGGTCGTAGTTGGTGTTCTTGGGCGGCACCACCGGGTACTCCGGCGACAGCGTGCTGGGCAGGTGCAGCCTGCCGTCGCCCTCGGTCCGCAGGAAGTGCAGGTAGTAGTTGATCGCCCGCCTGAGCAGCGGGAACAGCGTGTCGCGCAGCAGCGTGTCGTCCATGGTGTGCCGGTAGGACAGCCACACGTTGTGCAGCGCCCAGGTCAGGTCGCCGACCTCGGCGCCGCTGCCGGGCGTCCCGACGCTCCTGGTGGCGAACATGTCCGAGCTGCGCCCCACACCGCTGGAGTCGGCGCGGTAGGCGCTCGGCACGTTGTCGACGAGCCGCTGCCGGTTCCGGTCGAGGGTGGTGGTGACCGAGTCGAGCTCCAGGTGGTTGGACCCGTGGATCAGCCAGTACTCGAGCTGCACGTTGAGGTTCCACCACACGCCCGGCCACGGCGTCGGCTCCAGCCACGGCCCGGTGGTCGCCATCACCGGCCCGCCGGCCCGCGTCGCGCTCGCCGTCTTGTACAGCTGTATCCAGTAGAAGGACTGCAGCCGCTCGTCGGGGAGGCTGAGGAAGCTCTTGGGGTAGAAGGCGTGCCACCAGGCCTGATGCTCGTCTCTCAGGCTCTGGTACGGCCCCGCGTCCCGCACCTTGGCGAGGGAGGCGGCCTCGGCGGCGGTGTCCGACGGGAAGCTGTGGGCGACGCTGAGCAGCAGGAGGCCGCCGCTCTGCCGATAGGCGGTGGCCGTCTGCCCGCCGCCTGCCAGCGCCTGCAGAACCTGCCTGACCTCGCCGGTCGTCCTGGTGGTCCAGGCGGGGTTGCGTACGTACCCGGAGGGCGGGGCCTCGGAGGCCTCACGCGGGCTGTCGGCCGCCTCCGGATGGAACGTCCACCGGACCTGCTCGTCCCCGGTCGCGGTGGCGTCGGCCACGAGGAGCTCGTCGTGGACGAAGGCGGTGAACGTGATCCTCCCGGCCGTCGTGGTGATCGAGCCGGTGAGCTCGGCGTCCCACAGGCTCAGGCGCCAGTCGACGGCGGTGATGGTGCCGGCCGGGTCGAGGGTGAGGTGGCCGACGGGCAGGCGGCAGGTGCCGAACCCGCTGCCGAACTGGGGGCGGTGGTCCTGCGCGCGGCCGTGCTGGGTGGTGAAGCGGACCTTGTTGGCGCCGGGCTCCTTGTAGACCATGCTGCCGAGCAGGCCGTCGCCCAGGAAGGGGCCCTCGTGCCAGACGGTGGGCAGGCGGGCCCAGAGCAGGTCCTGCTTTTCCAGGAAGTCCCGCCACTGTTCCGGCGTGCTCACGCGCTTGTCCAGCTCCCATGCCGCCCCGGCCCAGGCCGTGTCCAGCCCGCCCGGGAACGCCGCGACCGCCATGGACCCGAAGGCGCCGCCGAGCACCACCCGCCGCGGCACCCCCCACCCGCCCGGCCCGGCCACCCGCCACGAACCGGTCCCACCGCTCGCGCCCGCCGGATCCTCGGGCAGGGCACCGCCCTGCCCCGCCGCCCCGCCGTGTGCCTCCGGCGCACCGGGCACGCGGACCGGGTCCCCCGGAAGCGCGGGGGCGCGGCCTTCCGGTGGCGGGCCGGGCGCCGGTGACCTGCCGGGTGCCGGTGATCTGCCGGGTGCCCGTGGCGGGCCGGGTGCCGGTGACGTGCCCGGGGTGGCCGGGTCCGGCGTGCCTGCCGCCTCCCCGGGGGTCATGCGGTCACCTCCAGGTGGTCGAGGTTGGGGCCGCCGTTCGCCGTGGTGGCGGTGGCCCGGACCGTGTTGGCGCCCGCGTCGAGCTGGGCCGAGACCGTGGCGGTCTGCCAGGTGGTCCAGGCGCCCGTGCCGTTGAAGGGCTTGGCCGCGGCGATCACCGTGCCGTTGACCGCCACGTCCATGGGGCGGTTCGTGGTGGTGCCGTTGGCGAAGCGGAAGGCCAGCGTGGCCGTCCCGGCGTTGGCGGCGGTGATCGCGAACTCGACGTAGGAGCCGGCCACGTTGTCGTAGTTGACGAAGCCGGCGCCGGAGTGGCCGGCGTGGTTGGACTCCACCACACCCCTGACGATGGTGGCGTTCTCGGCCTCGTAACGGGTGCCCGCGGGCGGCGTGCCGTACAGGGTGCCGTTGATTCTGACGTTGTGCAGTCGCACGTTGTCGGCGTTGCTGATCTGCGGCGCGGGCGTGTCGATCGCGGTGAACGTGGAGTCGGAGACGGTCACGTTCCTGATCCGGCTGGCAGAGGAGCCGGAGAGCTTGATCGCGAACGGGGAGTCGTTGATGTCGAGATGCTCGACGGTGATGTTCTGGATGACCGGGTGGACGATGGGGCCGTGGCCGGGGCCGGTCAGGCTGTAGTTCATGTCGATGAAGAAGCCGCCCCGGTCGCACGGGCCGCCGGTCAGGCCGCGTACGTGCACGCCGTCGATCACGCCGCCGCGGCGGTTGTTGGTCTTGAGGTAGAGCGCGTAGAACGACTTGTAGCTGGAGCCGGGGAAGATCTGGTTGTTCTCGGCGAAGATGTTGCGCACGCCGCCGGACATCTCGCTGCCGACGGTGATCGCGCCCCAGCGGCCGTAGTACTTGTTGCCGCGGATGACGATGTTCTCCGACGGCACCCCGACGCGGCGGCCGTCGATGTCGCGGCCCGACTTGATCACGGTGCCGTCGTCGCCGGTGTCGAAGGAGCAGTTCTCGATGAGCACGTCGGCGCAGCTCTCCGGGTCGACGCCGTCGACCATGGCGCCCCGGCTGTAGATCTTGACGCGCCGGACGGTGACGTTGCGCGACAGGACCGGGTGCACCGCCCACATCGCGGGGTTCCTGATGTCGAGGTCCTCGATGAGGATGTCGGCGCAGCCGTACAGCTGGATCATGTTGGGCTTGAGGTAGTGGCCGTCACCGAACTGGCGCTGGTCGATCGGGACGCCGTCCACGGCCATCGCCTGCAGGCGCTGCCAGTCGGGGTCGCGCCGGCCGTCGAAGCCGAACCACGGGCCCGCCGCGGCGTTGCCGTCGATCGTGCCGGTGCCGGTCAGCGCGATGTTGGTCTGGCCGCGGGCGTAGATGAAGGGCGAGTAGTTGTAGCACTCGATGCCCTGCCAGCGCGTGAACACGGTCGGCAGGAAGGACGCGGCGTCGGAGCGGAAGCGGATCGTGCCGCCGGCCTCCACGTGCAGGCGCACGTTGGACAACAGGTGGATCTTGCCGGTGCGGAAGCGTCCGGTGCCGGGGACGAGGACCGTGCCGCCGCCGGCGGCGTTGCAGGCGGCGATGGCCTCGCGGAAGGCGGGGGTGCAGTCGGTGGTGTTGTCCGGTCTGGCTCCGTAGTCGGTGATGGGGAAGGTCCGGTCGGGGAAGGCCGGCGGCACGATTCTGGCCAGGATCGCGGGGACCTGGTCCCAGGGGGAGGCGAGGGCCGTACCTGATGCGGCCACCGCCGTGCGGGGCAGCAGGACCGCGCCGCCGCCCGCGATGCCCGCGGCCTTCAGAAGGTCACGTCGAGAGGGGGTCATCGAGGCTCCGCTCGGGGGGTGACTCGCCCGGCGGCCGCGGGTGCGGCCGCCGGGCGAGAGCTGGGCGGTGGGGTCACTGGATGGTGGAGCGGCGGATCACGTCCGGATTGCCGTTGCCGTTGTTGTCGGAGTTGCTGGAGCCGAACCAGATGGCGCCGGCTCCCGGCACCTTCTCCACCGCGCGCAGGCGGCCGTAGGTGCCGTTGAAGTAGCTGTTGACCGTGCCGACGTTCTCGCCGTTCAGGACGATGCGCCACAGGCGCTGGCCGCGCAGGGCGGCCATGAAGACCGTGTTGTTGACGATGGCGATGCCGGACGGCGAAGCCTCGCCGACGCCCCAGGTCCGCTTGGGGTTGGTCATGCCGGAGACGGAGCAGGTGCCCTCGCACTGCGGCCAGCCGTAGTTCTTGCCCGACTGGATCAGGTTGAGCTCGTCACGCGAGGAGTTGCCCAGCTCGGAGGACCACAGGCGGCCCGCGGAGTCCCAGGCGATGCCCTGCGGGTTGCGGTGGCCGTAGCTGTAGACGCGGCTGTTGAACGGGTTGCCGGGGGCCGCGGCGCCGGTCTTGGTGAGGCGCAGGATCTTGCCGTTGAGCGAGCTGAGGTTCTGCGCGTGGCTGGTCTGCTGGGCGTCGCCGGTGGTGGCGTACAGGTAGCCGTCGGGGCCGAACTTGAGCCGGCCGCCGTTGTGGTAGCGGTTCTTGGCGATGCCCTGCAGCAGCGAGGTGTAGCCGGACAGGGCGGTGCCGTTGAAGGTCATCTTGGCGATGCGGTTGCCCTCGGAGGAGGTGTGGAAGAAGAACACCTCCTGGTCGGAGGTGCCGTTCCAGGTCTTCGACATCGCCAGGCCCATCAGGCCGCCCTCGCCGCCGGTGGTCTGGCTGTTGGGTACGGTTCCCACCTGCGTCTTGGTGCCGGACGGGGTCAGCTTGAACACCCGGAACGTGTCGCGCTCGGTCACCAGGGCGAACGAGCCGTCGGGCGCCCAGGAGATGTCCCACGGGATGTCCCAGCTGCCGGCGACCGTGGCCGGGGTCTGCGGCACGGTGCCGCAGCTGCCGGTGGTGAAGGAGTCGGACGCCGCGCTCGGGGCGGACAGCTGGTTGGCGGTGTCACGCGCGACCACGTGCAGCTGGTACGTCTTGTCGCACTCCAGCGCCACCTGCGCGGTGCCGGCCGGCGGCGTGCCGGTCACGGTGTGCAGCACGGTGTTGCTCGCGTCGCGGATCAGGTACGCGCGCACGCCGTTGTCGTCGGACGAGGCGGTCCAGGTCAGCGTGGCCTGGGTCGGCTGGACGCCGGTGACGGCCGGCTTGCCCGGCTGCGTGGGCGGATCGTCCGGCGGCGCCGGCTGCGTCCGGCAGGTGACCTCGGGGCTGCTGTCGGAGACGTTGCCGGAGCCGTCGCGGGCGAAGACGGAGATGGTGTAGGTGAAGTCCGCCTGCAGGCCGGTCAGCGTGTGCGGGGGCGCCGCCGCGGTGCCGATCTGGGTGCCGAGCTGGAAGATGTCGTAGCCGGCCACGCCGATGTTGTCGGTCGAGGGCGCCCAGTCCAGCCGGAGGCTGTTGTGGGTGATCTGGGTGCAGGACGGCTGGCCGGGCGCGGTCGGCTTCTCGGTGTCGCCGGGTCCGGTGACGTCGAGCTTGTCGAGGTTGGGGCCGCCGTTGGCGGTGCTCGACGTGGCCCTGATCGTGTTGGCGCCGGCGGTGAGCGCGGCGTTGAGGCTGACGGTCTGCCAGGTGGGCCAGGCTCCCGTGGAGGGGAAGTTCAGGCTCACGGGGGCGCCGCCGTTGATCGAGATGTCCATGGGCCTGGCGTCGGCGGTGCCGTTGGCGAAGCGGAAGGACAGGCCCTGGGTGCCGGCGGTGGCCGAGCTCACGGTCCACTGGACGTAGCTGCCGACGAGGTTGTCGAGGTTGACGAAGCCGGAGCCGGTGTAGCCGGGGTGGTTGGACTCCACGGCGCCCTGGGAGATCGTCGCGCTCTCGGCCTGGTACTCGGTGGTCGGCGCGGACATCTCGACGTCGAGGAAGTCCCAGTTGGGGTTGCCGCCGGTCGCGGAGGCGGTGGCCCGGATCTTGTTGGGCCCGGCCTGGAGCGTCGCGGTCAGCGTGCTGGTGGTCCACGTGGACCAGGCGCCGGTGGGGGCGAACGCGCGGTCGTCGGCGACGAGGGTGCCGTTGACGCTGATGTCGCTGGGCCGGTTGGCGGTGGTGCCGTTGGCGTAGCGGAGGGCGAGGGTGGCGGGTCCGGCGGCGGGCGCGTTGACGGTCCACTCCACGTACGGCCCGGCGACGTTCTCTCCGTTGACGAATCCGGTGCCGGAGAAGCCCGCGTGGTTGGACTCGACGGCGCCCTGGACGATCGTGGCGTTCTCGGCCTCGTAGCGGGTCGGCGCGGCCTGGGCGGCCGTGGCGGGCAAGGCGGTCAGCATCCCGGCGGCGAGCAGGAGGGCACAGGCTCCCCGGGACCTACGTAACTTCATGGTGCTCCTTGAGACTGGCGGCGAAAGATTGGAGCTTTTCATCGTGTTCCCACAAAGAGTCACATCCGTCAACAGATTTCAGATCTTGGAACGCTCCATTCTTTAAGAAGGTTTCCTAACTTTGAGGAGTTAAAGATCCGATGATCTGACCGGGCCCTGGACGCAGCAACCGTTTGGTGATAGCTCTGGAGCAGATCTCTTCCGGCGAAAGATTGGATCTGTCTCCCGGGCCGTTCCAGCCTCCAGCTAGCCCGGGAGACCTCACTCTGCCGTCAGGGGCAGGTGATACATGGGATGTCTCACAGTGAGGAGCCTTCGCCGTGATCCTGAAGATCACCACGGCGCTCATGCTGGCCGCCCTGTCGCTCCACGCCCGGCCCGCCGGCGCGGCAGCGCTCCTCGAAGCCGAGAACGCCACGATCTCCCAGGGAGCCGTCGAGTCCAACCATCCCGGCTACACCGGGACCGGTTTCGTCAACTACGACAACCTGCTCGGCTCCTACATCGAATGGGCGGTCGAGTCATCCGAGGCCCGCACCGTCACCCTGACCCTGCGCTACGCCAACGGCACCGCGGCCAACCGGCAGATGAACGTGGCCGGCACCGTGGTCGACTTCCCCGGCACCGGCGCGTGGACCAACTGGCGCACCGCCCGCCTCACCGTCCCCCTGGCCGCCGGAACCACCCCGATCAGAGCCACCGCCACCACCGCGAACGGCGGGCCCAACGTCGACTCGCTGTCGGTGGACGACCCGGGCGGCGTCGACTGGTCCACCGCGGTGGTCGAGTCGACCATGGCCCGCCACTCCCCCGGCGCGCTCGGCGGCTGGGGCTACACCCGCGGCCTGTACCTCTGGGGCCAATACCTGGTCTGGCAGCGCACCGGCGACCCCCGCCTCCTGCAGTACATCAAGGACTGGGCCGACCGCTTCGTCGACTCCTCCGGCAACATCTCCCACAGCTTCAGCAACCTCGACAGCATGCAGTCGGGCAACGTCCTGCTCGCGCTGTTCAAGGAGACCGGCCAGAGCCGCTACCGCGTCGCGGCCGCCAAGATCCGCAACCGGCTGAACACCTACCCGCGCACCTCCGACGGCGGCTGGTGGCACTCCACCTCGGACTCGCGCCAGGGCCAGCTCTGGGCCGACGGCGTGTTCATGGTCAACCCGTTCCTGGCCCGCTACGGCGCGTGGGTCGCCGAGGACGCCTTCACCCGCACCGAACCGGCCAAGCAGATGGAGATCTACTACAGCCGCCTCAACCGCACGTCGGGCAGCGCCGCGGGCCTGCTTTACCACGCCTACGACCAGCCCGGCGGGCTCACCGCCTCCTGGGTCAAGCCCTCGCTCGGCAACACCAACGGCATCTCCTGGTGCCGGGCCATCGGCTGGTTCGGCATGGCGGCCATCGACCTCCTCGAGATCATCCCCGCCGACCACCCGCGCCGCGCCGCCCTGATCACCATGCTGCGCAACCTCGTCCCCGCCTACGCCACCTGGCAGGACCCGGCGACCGGGCGCTGGTTCCAGGTCGTGACCGAGCGCGGCGACTCCGGCAACTGGACCGAGACCTCGTGCTCGGCCATGTACACCTACACGATCTCCCGCTCGGTCGAGCGCGGCTACGTCGACCCGTCCTACCAGGTGTACGCCGAGCGCGGCTACCAGGGCGTCCTGGCCAAGGTGTCGACCGGCTCCGACGGGCGTACCACCATCGTGGACATCAGCGAGGGCACCAACGTGGACGACGTGTTCGGCTACTACTTCAACCGGGCGCGGCCGGTCAACGACTTCCACGGACTGGGCGCGTTCCTGATCATGAACGAGCAGATGACGCGCACCCGCTGACCGGCGTGGCCCGCCCGGAACGGCCGGGCGGGCCACGGCAGAGCTAACGGAAGGCGCCGAAGGCCACGGCGGTCGTCGAGGCGATCGCGGTGGTCAGCACCACCAGCAGGAGCACCGTGCCCAGCGGGTTTCTGCGCGGGGGCGGGGGCTCGGGGACGCGCACGCGGGCGCGCCGCGCGCTGGGCGTCGGCTTGGGTGACGGGGTCGGCGTGGCTGTCTCACGCTCGACGACCCGCGGCTGGACGACCGGCTGGGTCACGGGTGAGCGCGTGGGGGCGGGCGTGGGTGTCGGCCGCACCGGCGTCGGCGTCGGCTTCCTGGTCGGTTCCGGGGTCGGTTCCGGCGTCGGTTCCGGCGTCGGCTCGGGCGTCGGCTCGGGCGTCGGCTCGGGGTCCGGGGGCGGCGGTGGCGGTGGCGGAGGCGGAGGCGGCTCCTTCGCGCACCCCAGCCGCACGCTCACCACCCCCAGTTCCAGGCACAGCGAGATGTCCACCGGCCCCACCGCGGCCTCGGAATCCGGCTCGGGCTCCTGCCCGTGCCGGGCCGTGGCGTGGTCGGGCGGAGGCGAGAAGGCGGCCGCGCCCGGCGCGACCGCGCACAGCACGAGAGTCATCGCCGCCACCAGCAGCGGCGTGCGCGGCAGAGCCACGGTCACACGCCCCCGGTTATGCGGGCGAACTCCTGCAGCGCCGCGCGGAACGCGTCCGGCCCGACCGCGAGCGGCCCGTCGAAGACGCGCATGATGTCCCAGGTGAGGTAGATGCCGAAGCCGAGCATCCCGGCCAGCGCCATCAGCGGCAGCACCGACCAGCCGCGCGGCCGGGCACCGGCCAGCAGCGGGAACAGCACCACGATGATGCCGGAAAGCGCCGTCAGCAGGAGCAGGCCGTTCGGCGGCGTGGCCCCGGCGTCGATGACGCGCTGGGCGCGGGCGGCGGCGAGGTCCTGGACGTGCGCGAGGACCTGGTCCTGCGCGTCCGCCACCTCGTCGGACTTGGTCGCGAGCCCGGTCACCTGCGTGCGCAGCGCGTCGACCCGCTCGGCGCCGACGGGGTCGACCGCGCCCTGGGCCATGAGCGGCCACTCGTTGTCGACGACGAACCCCACGTAGTCGCGCAGCCCGGAGCGGACCGCGTCGCGCGTCGCGGGGGGCAGGCCGTCGGCGGCCCAGTAGGCCTCGACGGCCGCCTGGCTCTCCGTCTGGGTGTTCTGGCGGGCGGAGTCGGCCTTGGTCCAGGGGACGATGATCGCGATCGCGAACGCGAGCAGGAACAGCGCCGACAGCATGGCGCCCGCGTGCGCGACCGACGGACCGCCGGGGTCGTTGTCGTCGCTGCCCTTGCCGATCTTCCTGAACACGAGGGCGGCGAGCGCCACCACGCCCACCGCCGCCCCCACCGCGAGCGCGTAAGCCACCATCGTTTTGTTCTCCCGAGAATCGCCGTGATTACCGTGCGTCACGTAGCTATCACGGACGGCAGCGGCGTGTCCGACGATCTCGGTGAACTGGCCGGACCCGGCCAGGACGGAACGGGACTTTTCGGCCAGGGCCAAAACCGGATGCCCCGCCGCCGCGTCCTGTGCCAGGCTCGGGTGCGCGCCGCGGCCGACTCGAAGCCCCGGACGCGGGCGGGCGACCGGAACTTCTCGCGCTCCCCGCGACGCCGGCGTCATCACCCGGCGCCCATGAAGGACGACCACCGAAGGGACGTGACCTTGCGGAACCCACCCGCCGACATCCGTGCCGGCGACCTGCTGCGCGCGCTGCGCGAGCACTGGGACCTGCCGTTCTGGCGCCTGACCCACGCCCCGGTCGGCTTCGGCGACCACCACTGGACCGCCGACGGCCGCTGGTTCGTCACCGCCGCCCGCCCGGCCCGCTCCTTCGCCGCCCTGGCCGCCGCGATGCGCACCGCCGCGAGCCTGGACCTCGGCTTCGTGGTCCGCCCGCTGCCCGCCCGCGACGGGGCGCCGATCGCGGCCTTCCCGCCGCACTACGCGCTGACGGTCTACCCTCTCGTCGAGGGTACGGCGGGCGAGTTCGGCCAGGAGCAGACCGGCTCCGATCGTACGGCGATGGCCGCCCTGCTGGCCGAACTCCACCGCAGCGCCGCCACCGGCGTCCCGGTCTTCGACCCGTCGCTGACCGGCCGCGCCGCCCTGGAGCGGGCCCTGAACGAGCTCGACCGGCCGTGGACCGGCGGCCCGTACGCGGAACCGGCCCGCCGCCTGCTGTCCGGCCACGGCGCGGCGAAGCTGCGCGAGGTCCTGGCCGGGTTCGACGCCCAGGCGGCCGCGCACGGCACCGGCACGGTGATCACGCACGGCGAGCCGCACCCGGGCAACGTCCTGCGCGCGGGGTCCAGGCGGCTGCTGATCGACTGGGACACGGTGGCGCTGGCCCCGCCCGAGCGGGATCTGTGGCTGGCGCTGGGCGAGTGCCGCCGGGCACGGGAGGCGTACACGGCGGCGACGGGCCACGAGGTCTCACAGGCCGCCATGGACTTCTTCCGGCTGCGCTGGCAACTGGACGACATCTCCATCTACGTCCAGGACTTCCGTTCCCCGCACGAGGACGACCCCGACACGAGGACCGCCTGGGAGGGCTTCCGCGAGTACGTGGCGGCCGTGGCCGGCTGACCGGTCACACGGACGTGGAGAGCCCGGCCCTCACCTCGCGCGTGAACGCGTCGGCCAGCACCTCTTCACGCCCCCGCTCGACCGCGTCGAGCGCCTGCGCGGCCACCTCGGCCGGGCTGATCTTGGGCTGGGTGACGCGGGCGGCCATGTCGGTGTCGATGAACGCCGCGTGCACCCCCACCACCAGGGTCTTCTGCTCGCGCAGTTCCTGGCGTATCCCGTTGGTCAGCGACCACGCCGCCGCCTTGGAGACGGAGTAGGAGGCGGCCTGGGGCAGGACCACCCAGGACAGCACCGACAGCACGTTGACCAGCGCGCCGCCGCCGTTGCGGGCCAGCACCGGGGCGAAGGCCCTGGACATCTCCAGCGTGCCGAAGACGTTCGTCTCCATCTCCGCCCGCGCGGCCCGCGCGTCGGGCTCCGTGACGAGGCCGCGGGCGCGGGAGATCCCCGCGTTGTTGATCAGGAGGGTGACGTCGCCGAGTTCCGCGGCCGCGGCGGCGACCTGGGCGGGGTCGGTGATGTCGAGCCGGACCGGCACGACGCCCGGTTCCGTGACGGTGCCCGGGTCGCGGGCGCCCGCGTAGACGGTCCGCGCGCCCCTGTCCAGCAGGGCCCGGGTGAACGCCCGGCCCAGCCCTCTGTTGCCTCCGGTCACGAGCGCGACCGCGCCGTCGATCGGCAGTCCGGCCATGGCGGCCCTCCTAGTGAGTTTGAATTTCCAACTCACTCTACACGAGGCCGGCCGGTCATCTCAGGACGGGCACCTTGTCGCCGTTCTCGTTGACGGCCGACAGGGCGGGGGCCGAGCCGGTGGCCTTGGCGGCGTACCGGCCGGTGCTCTCGCGGCCGTCGAGCGTGATCCGGGCGACGCGGCGGCTGCCCGCGCTCACGAAGTACCGCTTGCCGGAGGGCGCCGTCCACCTCACCCCCGCGACCACGTCCCGGCCGAGGCGGCTGCAGTCCCAGGTGCCGGTCCTGGCCGCGGTCGCGGCGCCCACGACGCGCCCGCCGCGCCGCGTGAGGAGGACCGCCCGCACCACGTTGCCGCCCGTGGCGTCGGACAGCCGCAGGCACATCCACCGCCCGCCGGCCCCCTCGGGCAGCCTCCCGGCCCAGAACTCCCACAACGTCGCCGCCTGGATCTCCCCCGAGGGCCGGTCGAGCACGCAACTCAGCGCCCGCCACGCGCCGAACCCCTCCTCCAGCGCGTCCAGCTCCCAGGGCCCGTACCGGTTCACGTCGGCCGGTGGCGGCGGCTGGTAGGTGGCACTCGCCGACGACAACCTCCCGAAGTCCAGCATGGTGTACGGCATGCCGTGCGCGATCTCCGGCGCCCGCAGCCGCAGCACCGGCCCCCGCCAGCACCCCTGCCCTGAGGCGGCCGATCCCGTGGCATCGGAGGTGATCGCCGCGGTGACCCCGTCCTTTAGGGCGATCTTGCGCCAGCGTGGTTCCCCGGCCGGCAGAGCCGCCGCCGACACCTCGGTCACCCACGGGGGCACCAGGTAGCGGTTGCCCCGCGGGGTGGCGAGCAGCTTCAGCGGGCTCGCGCCGTCGGGCTTGACCCGAGGCGCGGGCAACACCTCCAGCCCGTCCCGCTCCCCTGCGGCGCCCTGCCCACCCGGAGTGCCATGCCCTTCTGGGTTGCCATGCCCGATGGAGGCGCCCTGAGCGGCCGTAACGCTCTGCCCGCCGGTGGAGGGCTGACCGGTGGCGGGGTTCTGGCCGGTGGTGAAGCGGGCGATCCGGTCGTGGCGGCGGAGCAGGACGATCCGGGTTCCGTCCAGCTCGCCCGCGTAGATCAGCTGGACGGGGCCGGAGCCCCAGGCTCGCTGGGCCCGCCGTACCAGCTCGGCGTCGCCGGTGAGCGAGCCGCGCGGCGGCCAGGAGGCGAGCGTGAGGTCGGTGCCCGCGCGCCAGGCGCCGGCCTCGGCGCGCTCGACCCGCAGCGGCGCGGCGCTGACCGGCCCGCCGGAGCCCAGGTCGGGCGCGGCCACGGCCACCGCGCCGAGCAGGAGGAGTGCGGCGAAGGCGATCCGGGCGCGGCGCAGCGGGCGGCCGTAGACGCGGGCGACGGTCGGGTCCAGGGTGAGGATGCCGTGCGCCTGCTCCACCGCCCTCGCCTCGGCCAGCGCGCCACCGGGGTCGGCGGCTCCGGCGCCCGCGAGGATCTCCACCACCTCGGCGGCCGGGCGGCCCTCCAGCAGGAGCATCGCGTAGGCGGCGCGGCCCGCGCCGGTGAGGCCGTTGAGCTCGCGCAGGAGCGCGACGTCGGACCTGGACACCACGACGGGCACCACCTCGACCGGCCCGAGCCGCCCCGACCAGGGCATGAGGCGCAGCCGCAGCACCCTGCGCAGGAACACGCGGCGCAGGCCCGCCTCGTCCAGCCTGCCGTGGCGGGCCACGGCGGCGGCGGCCAGCCGGTGCGCCCAGGCCAGGCGCCGGTCCTCGCCGCCGGTCGCGGGCAGGGCGAGGTAGCCGAGCAGGACCAGGTCCCGGTAGGGCTTGGCGAGGATCCGGTTCCCCCGTATGGACCGCCGCATCCCGACCTCACCATCCGTATCCGCATGCCTGCATATCGTGACTAGGAAGGTACGGCAGGCATTGCGGCCGCGAGGGCGTTATCAGGAAATCTCCGCCGGCGGCCTCAACGCTGAAACTTCAATCCCCGCCGCAGCGCCCACGCGCCCGACCTGCCAGAACATCAGCCGTCTTCAGCGTTGAAAGCGGATTTGTCAGGGAATTGGGCCGGCCGCCGCGGAGGGTGGTTGTTGCCCTGCCGCGGGCTGGTGGACGGTACACGGCGAGAGACCGCCTCCGGAGTGAGAAGGAGAGCCTTCGATGAGGCACCGCTTATCCACCGTTTTCGCAGTCATCGTCCTTTCCACCGCGTCCATGGGCGCGGCGGCCCCCACCGCCCAGCCCGACCTCGACTCGACCGTCGTCCAGCTCATGACCGCCCGCAGCCAGGCCGAGGGCTCCAAACTCGCGGCCGCCGGCGCCGGCACCGAAGTCAACGTGCAGCGCCGCAGTTCACGGGGCGACTGGGTGTTCGGCTCCTCGGTGATCAAGGCGCCCAACATCGACGGCGCCTACCCCGAGGGCTGGCTGTTCGTCGCCCAGCGCACCGCCGCCGGATGGAAGGCCGGTCTGGACGGCACGCCCGAGTTCGCCGCCCTGGCCCAGCGGGCGCCCACGTCCGTGGTCAGCGACGGCGAGAAGCGTACCTTCGCCGCCAACACCAAGGCCCAGACCCAGGCCCAGGCCGCCCCCACCGGCCTGTCCCTGCCCTACCAGCAGGGCGCCTCCTGGAAGATCATCGGCGGACCGCACGGCTGGTCGGGCCAGCCCAGGCCGTGGAGCTCGATCGACCTCGACAGCCGGGCCAGCGACCGCAGCGTGCTCGCCGCGCAGTCCGGCCGCGCCTACTGGGTCTGCTCCAACGGCGGGCACATCCGCATCATCCACGACAACGGCTGGACCACCGAGTACTACCACCTGCTCAACGAGATCCGCCCCAACGGCACCCAGCTCCAGATGGGCGACTACCTCGGCCTGACCAGCACCCGCATCCCCTGCGGCGGCTCGGCGGGCAGCAACCACGTGCACTTCGCGCTGAAGAGCGGCTCCTCGTGGGTCCCGCTGCAGGACAAGACCATCGGCGGCTGGACCTACTTCGAGGGCTCCAGCGCGTACGGCGGCGGCGCCCGCAGAGGCACCACCACCCGCTACGTCGGCGACTGGATCCAGAACTACGGCACGGAGACCCCCGGCGGCCGCACGTTCGAGAACGCGGCCAACGTCGACGTCGCCGACCTGGGCCAGGCCGAGTCCCCGATCACGGTCACCGGCGTGCCGGGCAACGCCCCCGCCACGCTGAGCGTCTACGCCGACGTCCACCACGGCTGGCGCGGTGACCTGCAGCTCGACCTCGTCGGCCCGACCGGCGTGGTCTACCGGCTGCGCGATCCGGCACCGGCCGACGACGGCACGATCATCCACGAGACGTACACGAAGAACGCCGCCGACTCGCCCGCGAACGGCACCTGGCGGCTACGGGTCAAGGACGTCGACTCCAATCACTCGGGCTACATCGACGCGTGGAGCCTGACTTTCTGACACATGCGCTGTAAATTCGGGCTGATCACTCCTGAAACCGGGGAGTTGTCCCGATGGATCAGCATTTCGACCGCCTTCTCCGTGACGCGATCACCGCGCGCGGACTCAGCCTGGAGCGCCTGCACGCCCGCCTGTCCCAGCGCGGCATCAAGGTCAGCCTGGCCAGCCTCAGCAACTGGCAGCGCGGGAAGTGCCGCCCGGAGCGATCGCAGTCGCTCCGGGCGCTCCACGCGCTGGAGGAGATCCTCGCCCTGCCGGGCGACACTCTCATCGCCAGCCTGGGTCCGCCCAGGCCGAGGGGACGCTGGGTGAGCCATGTGCCGGGCGCGGTGCCGTACCGCGATCTGTGCCCTGAAGCGGGGAGCCTGCAGCGGCTCCTCGGCGAGATCAAGAACGTCACCGACGGACAGCTCGCGCTGCTGTCCTACCACGACCACATCACCACGGGGACGGACCGCGACGAGCGCTCGGTGCGCACCCGGGCGGTCTTCCAGGCCCGCTCGGACGGCGTGGACCGGCACGTGGCCATCCACTACAACGAGCGCTCGCACCTGCCCGAGGACTTCTCCGCGTCCTTCTGCAGGCTGGGACGGGTCAAGAAGGACGAGCCCGCCGGGCTGACCGCGCTGGAGCTGCTGTTCGACCGGCCCCTGGCGGCCGGGGAGACCTATGTGGTGGAGTACGAGTTCCGCTACAGGAAGCGCGGGCCGCAGGCGCTGTTCTACAACCGCTGGTTCCGCTTCCCGGCGCACGCGTACCTGCTGACCGTGCAGTTCGCGCCGGGGACGACGCCGGTGCGCTGCTTCCGCACGCACCAGCCGACGACCGCGACCCCGCCCGCCGACGTGGGCGAGTTACGGCTGAGCGGCTGGGACTCGGTGCACATCGCCGACGTCGAGGTACGGCCCGGCGTGCACGGCGTCCGGTGGGAGTGGGCCTAGCGTTCCTCGCGGGCCATGGCGGCGCGGTAGGCGCCGACCAGGGACGCGAGGATGACCAGGTCGAAGATGATCTGCGTGGCGACGAGCGCGCGGGCCAGCTGCCCGACCGCGTGCACGTCGCCGAAGCCGACGGTGGCGATGGTGGAGACGGTGAAGTACAGGGCGTCCGTGCGCGTGCGCAGGCCCGCGAACTGGGCCGGGTCGATCGTGGCCACCATGAGGTAGCCGAGGGCGAAGAAGATCGTCACCACGTACACCAGCAGCAGGAGCGTGCGCAGCCTGGCCTGCTTGTCGTGGTGGGCGACCGCGATCGTGTGCCGGCCGAACACCCAGACCAGCACGAGCACGCCGAGCATGAACAGCCCGGCCGCGCCCCCGAGCCGCGCCACGTTGGAGCCGTCGCCCAGCGGGACCAGGTAGTAAAGGGCGACGAGTCCGGCCATGATGGCCACGTGCTGAAGGGCGGTCAACAACCGGCGGCGTTCGGCCATGACTCACTGTGACCGCACGATGGCTCCGGCTTCGGGCGGGACACGCCGGGGTAGTGGAAAAACGTGAAGGTGCTCCTGCTCACGATGGGCAGCCGGGGGGACGTGCAGCCGTACGTCGCGCTGGCGCGCGGGCTGCTGGCCGCCGGGCACGAGCCGGTCGTGGCGGGGCCGCGGCGGTTCGGGTCGCTGGCGGCGCCGTACGGGATCGCCTTCGAGCCGCTGCCCGACGAGATGCTCGACCTTCAGGACCAGGTCAAGGGGCAGGGGGCGGGCGCGGCCATCACGGCGGCGCGCTCGGTGAAGCCGATGGTGCGCCGGGTGCTGGATGAGGAGGCCGCGCTGATCGAGCCGGGCCTCGACGTGATCGTCTACCACCCGAAGGCGCTCGGCGGGCCCTATCTGGCGGAGAAGGCCGGGATCCCGTCGCTGGCGGGGCTGCTCCTGCCGCTGTACGTGCCGACCGCCGCCTTCGCCTCTCCCATCCTCCCGGTACGGCTGCCGCCCGCCGTCAACCGGGCCACCTGGCGGGTCGCGGCGGCGGTCGAGGCGCCCTACCGCTCGGTGGTGCGCACGTGGCGGACGGAGGTCCTGGGCCTGTGCGAGGGCTTCCGCCCGGCGGCGGAACTGATCGCGGCCGGGCCGGTGCTGCACGCGTGGAGCCCCCGCCTGCTGCCTGCGCCCGCCGACTGGCCCCCGCAGGCGGATCCGATCGGCTTCTGGACCCTGCCCGCCGCCGGCGACTGGACCCCGCCCGAACGGCTGGCCGCGTTCCTGGAGGAGGGGCCACCACCGGTCTACGCGGGGTTCGGCAGCATGGTCGGGCGTGATCCGCGCGGTCTCGCGGCGACCGTCGTGGAGGCGGCGCGGCTGGCCGGGCGGCGGTCGATCCTGGCGACGGGCTGGGGTGGCCTGAGCCCCGGCGAGGACGGCGAGGACGTCCTGGTGATCGAGGAGGCGCCGCACGACTGGCTGCTGCCGCGGGTGGCCGTGGCCCTGCACCACGGCGGCATCGGTACCGTCGCGGCGGCCCTGCGCGCCGGGGTCCCGCAGGTCGTCCGCCCTTTCCTCGGCGACCAGCCGTTCTGGGCCGACCGCCTGCACCGGCTGGGCGTCGCGCCCCCGCCGCTGCGCGGGAGGCCGCGCGCGCCGGAGGTGGCCGCCGCGTTCGCCTCCGCCCTGGAGCTGTCCGGTACGGCGGGCGCCGTCGCCGCCGAGGTGGCCACCGAGGACGGCGTGGCCGAGGGGGTCTCCCGCATCGAAGCCCTCGCGGCCCGCTAGGTTCATTCCTTCCTGAGGGCGGCGCGGCCCTCCGCGGCGCCGACGAAGCGCATCTTGCCCAGCGGCACCTCGGCCGGGCTCGGGTCGGGCGCCTGGCGGCGCTGCGGGCGCGGTCCGTCGCTGGGCAGGACGTACGGCCGCTTGAGCACCTCGTCCAGGATGAAGACGGTCTCCGTGGCCTTGACCGCGGGGATGCCGGCCAGGCGGTCGGTGACCAGGGTGTGCACCTCGGCCACGTCCGACACCCGCACCTGGATCATGGCGTCGTGCTGCCCGGTGGTGATGGCGCAGTACTCCACCTCCGGCATGCGGGCCAGTTCCGCGCGGAACTGCTTCCACATCTGCTGCCGCACGGTCACGAAGATGAGCGCGGTGATGCCGAGCCCGGCCCTGACGTGGTCGATCTCGGCGGTGAAGCGCTTGATGGCGCCGTCGGCGCGCAGGGCCTCGAAGCGGGTGTAGGCGTTCGCCCGCGAGATGCCCACCCGCTCGGCCAGCGCGGCGACCGAGATGCGGCCGTTCTCGCGCAGGACCTGCAGGATCTTCAAATGGACGGCGTCCAGCTCCAGGCCGATGCCGATCCGTCCAGAGCGCAACCCACTCTCTCCACCATTTCTGGAAATTTCCGCCACCAGTACCACACTCCTCGACAAACCGTCTCACCGACGTGACACGGGCTGGACGTTCTGCCGGACAATCCACGACAACTTTCACAGAATATCTGGAGGACCCATGGCGACCCGCTCGCAGACGGCGGCTGTACTGCTCGCCGGTGCACTCGCCCTCGCCGCCTGCGGAAGCGGCGGCTCCAAGACCCCCGCTGCCGGCGGCGCCGCGGCAGGCAAGACCCTCGTCATCGACACCTCCTTCGACCTCAAGACCGGCGACCCGGGCCGCACCTACGAGCCGACCGGCCTCATCATCGGCAAGGCGGCCTACGAGACACTTCTCACCTTCGACGGCCCCGACGTGACCAAGCCCGTCCCCGCGCTGGCCGAGTCGTACGAGCTGTCGCAGGACGGCAAGACGCTCACGCTCAAGCTGAAGCAGGGCGCGGTCTTCGCCGACGGCTCCCCGGTCACCGCCGACGACGTGGTCTTCTCGCTGACCCGCGTGCGCGACATGAAGGGCACCCCGTCGTTCCTGCTGGACGGCGTGGAGGTGGCCAAGGACGGCGACTCGACGATCAAGCTGACGTCGAAGACGGCCAACCCGGCGCTGCCGTTCATCCTGCCGAACCCGGCGCTCGGGATCATCAACAGCAAGGTCGCCCAGCAGCACGGCGCGACCACCGACGCCAAGGACAAGGCGGAGCAGTACCTGAACTCGGCCTCGCTCGGCTCCGGCCCGTACGCGATCGAGTCCTTCAACGTCAGCAGCCAGGTCGTGCTCAAGGCCAACCCGAAGTACTACGGGACCAAGCCCGCCTACGACAAGGTCGTCATCCGCAACGTCGAGGCGGCCACGCAGAAGCTGAACGTCCAGCGCGGCGACAGCCAGGTGGCGCTCAACCTGTCCGGCGACCAGGTCACCGGCATGCCGAACACGCTGCAGGTCAAGAAGACCGCCTCGGCCAACGTCATCTTCCTGCTGGCCAACCAGAACTCCGAGATCAGCAAGACCACCACGAACGCCAAGTTCGTCGAGGCCGTGCGCAAGGGCGTCGACTACGCGGGCCTGCTGGAGCTGGCCGGCGAGGGCTCGACGCAGGCGCCCGGCGTGATCCCGTCGCAGCTGCTCGGCGCGCTGCCCGCCGACCAGGCCGCCAAGCGGGACGTCGAGGGCGCCAAGGCCGCGCTGGCCGCCAG
Organism: Nonomuraea sp. NPDC050547; assembly: GCF_044457345.1. Classification (NCBI taxonomy): domain Bacteria; kingdom Bacillati; phylum Actinomycetota; class Actinomycetes; order Streptosporangiales; family Streptosporangiaceae; genus Nonomuraea; species Nonomuraea sp. NPDC050547. The sequence continues at coordinate 671,026 of NZ_JBITGW010000002.1, read as the reverse complement.
TGGGCTGTCCAGCCCGAGCGTCAAACTGGAGTACCCGAGCGAGCTGACCGTCAACGGCCTGTCCTTCCAGCCGCTGGCCGAGCGCATCCAGGCCAACCTCAAGGAGGTCGGCATCACGGTCGAACTGGCCCCCGCGCCGGTCGCCACCGCCCTGGACAACTACCGCAACGGCAAGGAGGAGATGGGCCTGTGGTACTGGGGCCCTGACTACCCGGACCCCAGCGACTACCTGGCCTTCCTGCCCGGCAAGACCGTCGGCCTGCGCGCCGGCTGGAAGCCCGGCGCGGCCAAGGAGATCGAGGCGGCCGGCGACAAGGCGGCGGCCACCATCGGCGACGACGCCCGCAAGACCGTCTACCAGGACGTCCAGACCAAGCTCAACGCGGGCGGCCCGTTCGTCCCGCTGATCCAGCCGAGCCAGAACATCGTGACCGCCGCCACGGTGACCGGCCTGGAGTACCACCCGGTCTGGACCGTCGACGTGGCCGACCTCGGCGTGAAGTGAAGACCACCGGCACCCGGGCCCGGCACCCCCTGGCCCGGTTCCTGATCCGCCGGATCCTCATCGCCCTGCTGCTGGCCTGGGGGATCACGCTGGTCACGTTCGTGCTGACCAACATGGTGCCCGGCGACCCCGTCGCCGCCAACCTGGGCCAGCGGGCGCTCGGCGACCCGGCGATCGTCGCGCAGTGGAAGGCCGAGCACGGCCTGGACAAGCCGCTGCCGGAGCAGTACGTGCTGCACCTGCAGGGCATCCTCCAGGGGGACCTGGGCACCAGCCAGCAGAGCCACCGCCCGGTCAGCGACGACCTCGCCGAGTTCGTCCCGGCGACGCTGGAGCTGGCCGGAGCGGCGATCCTGATCTCGCTGGTGCTGGGCGTGGCGTTCGGCGTCGTGGCGGCCCTGCGCCGCGACCGGCTGCCCGACCACCTGCTGCGGGTGCTGAGCCTGATCGGCATCTCGGTGCCCACGTTCTGGCTGGCGTTGCTCGCCTTCTACGTCTTCTTCTACCGCCTGCAGCTCACCCCGGGCAGCGGCCGCATCGACCCCGGCATGACCGCGCCCGGGCCGATCACCGGCCTGCACACGCTCGACGCGGCGCTGACCGGGCAGTGGGACGTCTTCGCCAGCGCCGTCGGCCACCTCATCACCCCCGCGCTGGTGCTGGCCCTCTACACGATCGGCCTGCTGACCCGCTTCACCCGCAGCGCGGTGCTGGAGGTGCTGGGCCAGGACTACGTGCGCGCCGCGCGGGCCAAGGGACTGCCGGGGCGGACGGTCCTGTTCCGCTACGTCCTGCGCTCGGCCCTGGTGCCCATCATCACCGTGGCCGGACTGGCGTTCGGCTCGCTGCTGTCCGGGACCGTGCTGGTCGAGGCGATCTTCGCCTGGCCGGGCGTGGGCCAGTACGCGTACAAGAGCGCGACCTCGCTCGACCTGCCCGCGGTGATGGGCGTCGGCCTGGTGGTCGGCGTCGTGTACCTGGTCATCAACCTGATCGTGGACGTGTTGTACGGGATCATCGACCCGCGAGTGAGGCTGCAATGAGGCGTGCTCTGAGGCGTGACCCGCTCGCGCCCCGCAGGCGGCGCGTGCCCGAGGCGTGGCGGCAGCCGCTGGCCGTGGCCGGGGCCGTCATCGCGCTGGCCTGGCTGGTCATCGCGCTGGCCGCGCCGTTCCTGGCCCCGCACGACCCGCTCGCCCAGGACCTGCCCCGCCTGGCCGAGCCGGGCCCCGGGCACTGGTTCGGCACCGACCAGCTCGGCCGCGACATCCTCAGCCGCGTCATGTACGGCGCCCGCGTCTCCATCCCGCTCACCCTGCTCCTCGTGGCCATGAGCGTGCTGGTCGGCGGGTTGCTCGGGGCTGCCGCCGGATATTTCGGCAAGTGGGTGGGTGAGACCATCATGCGGATCGCCGACCTGGTCTTCGCCTTCCCCACGGTCATCCTGGCCATGGTCGTGGCCGCGGCGCTCGGGGCCAGCCTGACCAACGCGGTGCTGGCCGTACTCGTGGTCGCCTGGCCCGCCTACGCCCGCGTCACCCGCGGCCTCGTGCTCGGCGTGCGCGAGCGGGAGTTCGTGCTCAGCGGGCGGCTGCTCGGCTTCTCGCCCTGGCGCTCGCTGCGGGTGGACGTGCTGCCCAACGTGACCGGCCCCGTCCTGGTGCTGGCCACGCTCGACATCGGCACCGCGCTGCTGCTCCTGTCCGGCCTCAGCTTCCTGGGCCTCGGCGCCAAGCCGCCGTCGCCCGAGTGGGGGGCGATGGTCGCCTCGGGCGTGGAGGTCTTCGACTCCTGGTGGGTGGCGACCTTCCCCGGTCTGGCCATCCTGACCGTGGTGCTGGCCTTCAACTTCCTCGGCGACACCCTGCGCGACGCCCTCGACCCGCGCACGGCCCGCGCCATCAAGGAGCGCGCACTGTGAAGATCACCGACCTGAAGGTGGACATCCACGGACGGCAGATCCTCAAGGGCGTCTCCGTCTCCCTGCGGGAGGGCCGCGTCCACGGCCTGGCCGGAGAGTCGGGCTCGGGCAAGACCATGACCGGCCTGGCCGCCCTCGGCCTGCTCCCGCACGGCGCGAGCGCGACGGGCTCGATCGTCCACAACGGCCGCAACCTGCTCGAACTGTCCGCCAAAGAGCTCAACAAGGTACGCGGCGGCGAGGTCGCCATGGTCTTCCAGGACCCCGCCACCAGCCTGCACCCCATGCTCACCGTCGGCAGGCAGCTCACCGAGCACATGCGCCACCACCTCGGCCTGGGCAAGGCCGAGGCGCGGGCGCGGGCCGTCGAACTGCTCGGCAAGGTCCGCATCCCCGGCGCCGACGAGGCGTACGGGCGCTACCCCCACCAGTTCTCCGGCGGCATGCGACAGCGCATCGCCATCGCGATCGCGCTGGCCTGCTCGCCCCGGGTGCTGATCGCCGACGAGCCGACCACGGCGCTCGACGTGACCGTCCAGGCGGGCGTCCTGCGGCTGCTGCGCGGGCTGTGCGACGAGCTGGGGCTGGCCGTGCTGCTGGTCACCCACGACCTCGGGGTGATGTCCGCGGTGGCCGACGAGGTCAGCGTCATGAAGGACGGCCTGATCGTGGAGAGCGGACCCCGCTCCCACGTCCTGCGCACCCCCGACCACCCCTACACCCGCTCCCTCCTGGCCTCCCTGCCCGAGAGTCCGCTCGCCCCCGCACCCGACGAGGAGCGCTCATGAGCCTGCTCACCATCGACGACCTGGTCGTCGAGCACCGCTCCCCCGGCCGTCCCGTCGTCCGCGCGGTCGCCGGGGCCAGCCTCACGGTGCGCGCCGGTGAGGTCGTCGGCCTCGTGGGCGAGTCGGGATGCGGCAAGTCGACGCTGGCCAGAGCCGTCTGCGGGCTGAACCCGGTGACCGAGGGCGCCATCCGGTTCGAGGGGCGGCCGGTGACGCCGCTCGGGCTGCGGCGCCGTACGCTGACCGGGATTCAGATGGTCTTCCAGGACCCGTACGCCTCCCTCAACCCGCGCCGGCGCGTGGGCGACCAGATCGCCGACGGCCTGCGGGTGGCGCGCGGCAGCACCGCCACCCCTGCCGACCTGCTCGAACGCGTGGGCCTGCCGAGAGACTTCACCGATCGCCATCCGCACGAGTTCTCCGGCGGGCAGCGGCAGCGCATCGCGATCGCCCGCGCGCTGGCCGCCGAGCCCCGCCTGCTCATCGGCGACGAGCCCATATCCGCCCTGGACGCCTCGGCGCAGGCGCAGGTGGCCCGCCTGATGCGCGACCTGGCCGTGGACTCGGGGGCCGGGCTGCTGTTCATCAGTCACGACCTGTCCGTGGTACGCCTGATCGCCGACCGGATCGCCGTCATGTACCTGGGCAAGATCGTCGAGATCGGCGAGACCGCCGAGGTGTGGGACAACCCCCGCCACCCTTACACGCAGGCACTCCTGAACGCGATCCCCCTGCCCGACGGCCAGGGCACCCTGCCGGCGGAGCTGCCCGGCGACGTCCCCGACCCGGCCGACCCGCCGGGAGGCTGCCGCTTCAACCCGCGCTGCCCGCACGTGATGGACCTCTGCCGCGACAAGGAGCCGGACTTCGGCCCGGTCGCCTGCTGGCTCCACGAGCCCACGTGACCCCCACCCCCTACCCCGGGCCCGACCCCCTCAGGTCTGACGGACCGGGATCCGACACCCCGCGCCCCTCCAGACCCCCCGAGGGCACCTCCGCCGAAAGCGACCCGACCAGAAGCGGTCAGACGGAAGGCGGCCAGGCGGAGGGCAACCCGGCGAAGGGCGGCCTGGCCGGGGACGTGCCCGCCCAGCGCGAGCTTCCCGAGAACGGTCCACCTGGCGGCGCGCTTCCCGTGGGCGGGCCCGGCCAGGAGCGTGGGCCGAGGCAGGACCGGCCGCTCGTGTGCGGGCTGAGGCAGGGCGGGCTTGGCCAAGGGGCGGCTGAGCGGGTGGGGGCGGTGCGGGTCGCCATGGCCGCGGCCGAGGTGGACGCGCTGGTGCTGCGGCCCTCGCCCGACTTCCGGTTCCTGGGCGGGCGGGGCGAGGGGTTCCTGGTGGTCACGCGGGAGAACTACGCCGAGACGGCCGACCCCGGTGCGCTGGTCCCGGCCACGGCCCGCCGGGTCGGGGTGGATCCGGAGATGCGGGTGCGGGAGCTGTTCGGACTGTCGGTGGACGCCGAGCTCGTGCCGGCGGGAGCCGTTCTCGCGCCTCTGAGGTTGCGGAAGGACCCGGGCGAGCTCGACGCCGTAGCCCGCGCGGCCGCGGCGGCGGACGGGGTGGTGGCGCGGGCGCGGGAGTGGCGCTGGTTCGGGGCCACCGAGCGGGCCATGGCCCGCCACCTGCGGATGGCGATGCTGGAGAGCGGCTGCGAGGAGATCCTGGGCGTTCAGGTGGCGGCAGGGGAGCACTCCGCGATCCCCGCGCACCGCCCCACCGACCGGGTGATCAACCCGGGCGACGCGCTCCAGGTCGCCGTGCGCGGGCGGTGGGACGGCTACTGCGCCGAGGTGGCCAGGGTTCTCGCGGTGGCCGAGCCGCCGGAGGACTTCGACGCCCTGTACTCGGTGGTCCTCGCCGCTCAAACCGCCGCCCTCGACGGTGTACGGCAGGCCCTCCCCGCCGCCTCCGTCGCCAGGTCCGCCCGGTCGACGATCGAGGAGTCCGGCTACGGCCAGTTCGCCGCCGGCCACTACGGCAGAGGCGTGGGCCTGGCCGGCGACGAACCGCCGCACCTGTCCCCCTCCGACCCCACCACGCTGGCCCCCGGCATGGCGCTCTGCCTCGAACCGGCCGTCTACCTCCCCGACCTGTTCGGCGCCCGCCTCGCCGACGTGGCCGTCTGCACGGAGTCCGCCCCGCGCCTCCTCACCACCCCGCCCCCCGCCCTCCTCGTGCTCGACCGCTGACGACCCGGGGCGGGGTGCGCCTCTTCTCCCGGCGCCCTGTGGCACGCTGGTTGACGACGATCATCGGGGGGTGTCGTGGGCCAGTTCGTGCTGCTCATGCTCGTGCTGCTCGGGGCGCTGGTCACAGTGCCGCTCGGCGACCGGCTGGGGCTGCCGGCGCCGGTGCTCATGACGCTGTACGGCATCGTGCTGGCGGTGCTGCCGTTCGTGCCGAACGTGGACATCCCGCCGGAGCTCGTGCTGCCCGCCCTGCTGCCTCCGCTGCTGTACGCGGCGGCCAGCCGTACCTCGTGGCGGCAGTTCGCGGCCAACTGGCGGCCCATCTTCCTGCTGGCCGTGGCGCTGGTGTTCGTGACCACGGCGGCGGTCGCGGGGGTGGCGCACGCGCTGGTGCCCGGCCTGTCGCTGGCCGCCGCGGCGGCGCTGGGCGCGCTGGTGGCCCCGCCGGACCCGGTCGCGGCCACGAGCGTGGCGGGTTCGCTCGGGCTGCCCAGGCGGCTGGTGTCGCTGCTGGAGGGCGAGGGGCTGTTCAACGACGTGACGGCCATCGTGCTCTACCACGTGGCGATCGCGGCGGCCCTCACCGGCGGCTTCTCGTGGCCGGTCGCGGCGGGCGAGCTGGTGCTGTCGGCGGTGGTGGCGGTCGTCGTGGGGTTCGGGGTGGGGTGGGTGGCGGCCCGGCTGGACAGCCTGCTCGGCGACCCCACGTTGCAGATCGGGCTGTCGGTGCTGGTGCCGTACGCCAGCTACGTGCTGGCCGACCAGCTGCTCGGCTCCGGCGTGCTGGCGGTGCTGACCACCGCCTTCTACCTGCGCGAGAAGACCAGCGACGCCGACGACTCGATCGGCCGGCTCACCGGCGCCGCCTTCTGGCAGGTCGTGGACACGCTGGTGACCGGGGTGGCGTTCGGGCTGATCGGGCTGGAGCTGCACAACGTGCTCGGCACCATGACCAGCAGGTTCGGCGAGGTGATGGTGTGGAGCCTGGTCGTGGTCGCCGTGGTCGTGGGGGTGCGGCTGCTGTGGCTGCTGCCGACCGCCTCGCTGGCCAGGCGCCTGCACCAGCTGCGCGGCGACGACTCCGAGACGCCGATGAGCTGGCGCGAGACGGTCGTGATGTGGTGGGCGGGCATGCGCGGCGTGGCCTCGGTGGCGCTCGCGCTGGCCATCCCGCTGGAGGTGCCGCAGCGCGACGTGCTGGTCTTCGTCGCGTTCGCGGTCATCCTCGCCACGCTGCTGGTGCAGGGCCTGACCCTGCCCTGGATGGTACGCCTGCTCGGCGTCACCTCCGACACCGAGGCGGAACGCGCCTTCGAGCGCAGGCTGGCCAAGCAGGCCGCGGGCGCGGCGAGGCAGCGGCTGAGGGAGCTCGTCGACACCGAGCAGGTGCCCGACGACATGGTGGAGATCCTCGGCCGCCGCCTGTCCGACATCGCGGTGCGGATCAGCCCCGAGCTGGCCGACGAGGAACGCCGCGAGGCGTTCGGCCAGCGCCTCGAACGCTTCAAGATGGTGCGCCGGGTCAGCGACGAGATGATGTCGGCGGCCCGGCGCGCCGTCCTGGACGCGCGCCGTGAGCCGGACGCCGACCCGCAGGTGATCTCCCGCGTGCTGCGCCAGCTCGACCTGCGGAATCTGCGCTAGAGCGTGATCCACTCGGTGGAGGTGGTGACCTCGTCGAGGATCGCCTGGATCGGCTCGACGCCCAGCCCGGGTCCCGCGGGGACGTCGAGGTGGCCGTCGCGCAGCTCGAACGGCTCGGTGATGTCGGTCGCGTAGTAGCGGCGCGAGCCCGAGGTGTCGCCGGGCAGCGTGAAGCCGGGCAGCGCGGCGAGCGCCACGTTGGCGGCCCGGCCGAGGCCGGTCTCCAGCATGCCGCCGCACCACACCGCGATCCCGTGCGCCCGGCACAGGTCGTGGATGCGGCGGGCCTCCAGGTAGCCGCCGATGCGGCCCGGCTTGATGTTGACGATGGAGCAGGAGCCCAGCGCGATCGCGGCCGCCGCGTGCTCGGCCGACTCGATGGACTCGTCGAGGCAGATCGGGGTCCTCAGCTGCTTGGCGAGCTGGGCGTGCTGGACGAAGTCGTCGTTGGCCAGCGGCTGCTCGATGAGCAGCAGTTCGAAGTCGTCCAGTTTGGCGAGCTGGCGGGCGTCCACGAGCGTGTAGGCGGCGTTGGCGTCCACCTGCAGGAGCACGTCGTCGCCGAAGCGCTCGCGCACCGCGCGCACCGGCTCGACGTCCCAGCCGGGCTCGATCTTCAGCTTGATCCGGACGTAGCCTTCGTCCAGGTAGCCCCCGACGGCCTCCAGCAGTTCGGGGATGGAGTCCATGATGCCGACGGAGACGCCGCACGGCACCCGGTCACGTTCGGCGCCCAGGAAGCGGCCGAACGACTCGCCGGACGCGCGCAGCTGGGCGTCCAGCACCGCGGTCTCCACGGCCGCCTTGGCCATCCGATGGCCCTTGATCGGCTCCAGGGCCCGGCCCACGCCGTACGCGTCGACCTCGGCGGGCAGCGACGGCAGCAGGAACCGCTTGATCACCTCTGCCGCGCCGTCGACGAACTCGGAGGAGTAGAGCGGCTCCGACATGGCCACACACTCGCCCCACCCCTCGGCGTCCGGTGTCACCACGCGCACGAGCAGCACGTCGCGCGAGGTCTCGGTGCCGAACGAGGTGCGGAACGGCGCCACCAAGGGCATCGCGATCCTGCGCAGCTCTACTCCTGTGATTTTCACGCCTTCTCCACTACGTAGTACTTCTTGTCATGAAATCCGGTGACCTTGCGGCCTTCGGCCAGCATGCCGCCCAGCACGTCGCGTACGGCATGCCGCCACGCTTTGGCCGTTCCCGGATCAACGCCGCGCAACCCCTCCACATCGGCGGGGATCGCCACCAGCACGACCGGCGCGTCCAGGTCGCCGGGCACCGGCTTGCCGCCCTCGTTGCGCAGGGCCACCACCGTTCCCGTGGGGATGTCCGGCGCGTGCGGCTCCCGCCGTACCGCCGCCTCGACGTGCGGCGCGGTCAGCTCCCAGACGGCGAGCACCCGATCGGACTCGTCGCCCTGGTTGATCGCGTCGCCCATGATCCCGTAGAAGCTGGGCAGGTACTCATGCGGCCTGGCCCCCAGCTTGGCGAGGTTGAAGTGCGCGTTGCGGCGCACGAGGGGGTCGTAGGTCCAGGAGATGCGCGTCAGCCCGCGCTCCAGCGCCCAGCGGCGCTGGTGCATCTTGAGCTCGAACCCTATGCCGCGCCCGACGGCCGCACCGGTGATGTGCGAGTGCAGTACGCCGCCGACCGCCATGAAGCCCACCGACGCGCCCACCAGTGTGGCGCCGTCGTAGGCGCCGGTGATGTAGTTGCCGGCGTGCGAGAAGGCCCGCATCAGCTCGACCGAGATGGGCTCGCCGCCCGGGTCGAAATGCCAGATATCACCGAACAGCGCGTGGACCTCTTCCAGGTCCGCGATCTCGTGAAGCTCCCTGATCGCGATCACGCATGCCCTCCGAGTCGTCCGTTGTCACGGCGACGGTAAACCATCGTGAGGACGCCTCGATTCGTGCCAGCCCACCAAGCACCCCCGCACCCTTGGTGCTCATGCCCAATGGCCCGATCTTCGTCGTGGCGGTGAGTGAGGCGCGGTCCGTACCGGGACGGGGCGGACGACCTGGTCGGGTGTCGTGCGCGGGCGTTCGGCCCTCCGGCTCGGGACGGGGCGGTCGCGGCCTCTGGTCCGTACCAGGGATGTTTCGCGACCTGTACTGGTATCGGCCAGTTGCAGGGAGGATGATCCGATGCCGGCACTTCTCGATCAGGAGACCGTGTGCGCCTGAACCGTTCCTTAGCCACCGCTCTCCTCGTGACTCCCCTGCTCATCGCCGCTCCCGCCGCGGGCGGCACCCTCCGCCTCGCCTCCGTCGCCCGGCGGCTGAAGCCCCGTTCCGACGGCTTCCCGATCCCCTCCGTCGCGGGACTGGTCCGTACCAGCGAGAGCGTCCTCCATGCCGAGGCCGTCAGGAAGGTCCTCGCCGGCTGCCCGCCGACCGGATCCAGGTGGACCTCGGTTCCGTCGTGGACGCCGGCCAGGTGGTGCTGCGCTGGGAGACCGCCTGCGGGGCCGCTTACCGTGTCGAGTCCTCCCCCGGACGGCACCGCCTGGACGCCGCCGGCCGAGGTCACCGCGGGCGACGGCGGCGTGGACACGGGAGGTGGAGGTCAGGGCGGCCGCCAGACCCCGGTGGAACGGCCGTGGAACGGGATGTCACGCCCCTTCGCTGTGAAGACACGACATCAGTGAAAGGAGCAGGCGTGGCGTCACGATGGAAGACCTGGGCGGCGGCGCTGGCCGTCGCCGGGGCGGCCTCGGCCATTCCCTCCCACCAGGCCGCGGCACAGGCGGACCCGCCCGTGCACGCGGTCTCCTGGGGCGCCAACCACTCGGGGCAACAGGGCATCGGTTCCCTCACCCCGGATCTCCGGACCACGTTCGGCGCGGTGAACCGGGCGGAGCTGCGCTTCGCCAAGGTCGCGGCGGGCGCGGCGCACGCCCTGGCCGTCGCCGGTGACGGCACCCTGTGGGCATGGGGCGCCAACGGAGACGGCCAGCTCGGGGACGGCACCACGACCAACCGGCCGAGCCCGGTCCAGGTGCCCGGCCCCACGAACGTGGTCGGCATCAGCGCGGGGTCCGGGCACAGCGTCGCGGTCACCGCCGACGGCGGCGTGTGGACGTGGGGCGACAACTTCGGCGGCCAGCTCGGCGACGGCACGACGCAGGACCGCCCGACCCCCGCCAGGGTCGCGGGGCTGCCCGGGGCCTTCGCCGTGGCCGCCGGGATGGACCACACCTTGGCGGTGCTCGGTGACGGCACCGTGCGTTCCTGGGGCAGGAACCTGTCCGGCAAGCTCGGCGACGGCACCACGACCAACCGGCTCACCCCGGTGCCGGTGCTCGGCCTGACGCAGGTCCGCAGCGTCTCGGTCGGACCCGAGCACAACCTGGCGCTGCGCGCGGACGGCCGGGTGTTCGCCTGGGGCAACAACAACCACGGCCAGCTCGGCGACGGCACCTTCGAGACGCGCGTCACGGCCCAGGAGGTGGGAGGGCTCCCGCCCATCGCGGAGGTCTCGGCCGGATTCTTCTACGCCCTGGCCCGCGGGGTGAACGGCGCCGTCTTCGGGTGGGGCTCGAACACCAGTGGCCAGCTCGGCGACGGCACGTTCACCGACCGGCTGCGGCCGATCCGTGCGCAGGCCGGGCCGGTGACGCAGATCTCCGCCGGTGACACGTCCGGGGCCGCGGTGCGGACCGACGGGCGAGTGGTGGCGTGGGGCGCCAACCACAGCGGCCAGCTCGGCGACGGCACGCTGACCGCGCGGCCGGCCCCGGGACTGGTCACGGGGCTGGCCAAGGTCCGCCAGGTCGCGGCGGGCGGTCAGTTCGCGCTCGCCGTCCAGGAGATCCCGCAGTTCGCCCTCAAGGTGAGCCCCGGCAGCGGAACCGCCGGTTCCGGCACCTCGATCACGGTGACCGTCGAGAACGTGCCGCGCAACGGCTTCTCCCCCACGGTCTCCCTGTCGCTGTCCGGCCTGATCGCCGGCATGGACTTCACGCTCACGCCGGAGACGCTGGGCCCCGGCGAGACCGCCGAGCTGACGATCGCGGGCTCGGGCGACGTCGTCTTCACCCCGCCGCGCAAGGTCGTCATCGGGATCCGGGGCAGCGCTCCCGGCGTGCCGGCCGAGCAGGCCGCCTTCATCCTGGTGGCCAGCGGCTGACCGGTGAAGCTCCGGCGGCGCCTGCCCGCCGCCGGAGCGGCTTCAGCGCTGCAGGCGGGGCACGGCCTCCAGCAGGGTGCGGGTGTAGTCGTGCGCGGGCCGGCCGACCACGGCCTCGGTCGGGCCGTGCTCGACGACGCGGCCTTGGTGCATGACCGCCACCGTGTCGCAGACGTAGCGGACCACCGCGAGGTTGTGGGAGATGAACAGGATCGACAACCCCAGCGTGTCGCGCAGCGAGCGGATGAGGTTGAGCACGGAGCCCTGGACGGAGACGTCCAGGGCGCTGGTGATCTCGTCGGCGACCAGCAGGTCGGGGCGGGCGCCGAGCGCGCGGGCGATGGCGACGCGCTGGCGCATCCCGCCCGACAGCTCCCGCGGGTAGCGGGAGGCGAGGTCCGCGGGCAGGGAGACGAGGCCGAGCAGGCGGGTCACCTCGTCGGGGCGGGCGGCCCTGGGCAGCTCCAGCAGCCCCTCGGCCACCGACTCGCCGACCTTCATGCGCGGGTCGAGGGAGGCGTAGGGGTCCTGGAAGACCATCTGCACCCGGGAGGCGCCGGTGATCCGCCCGGAGTACCGTACGAGGCCGCTGACCGCCTTGGCCAGCGACGACTTGCCGGAGCCCGACTCCCCCACCAGCCCGACGATGCCGCCGGGCGGCACCTCCAGGCTGACGGAGTCGACCGCGGTGAACGATCCGAATCGCACCGTCACATCAGTAAATTTCATGAAACCTCCCAGCAGGCCACCGTGTGCGCGATGCCGTACTCGGTGACCGGCGGCAACGACGTCGAGCAGCGATCGGTCGCCAGCGCGCACCGCCCGGCGAACGCGCACCCCGCCCCCACCAGCGCGGGCGCCGGCTGCGTGCCGGGGATACTGGCCAGCGGCAGCGACCGGTCGGTCTCCATGTCGGGCAGCGAGTCCACCAGGGCCTTGGTGTACGGATGCGCCGCCCCCTTGGCCAGCGCCGACACGGGCAGCTCCTCCACCACCCGCCCCGCGTACATGACCACGACCCGGTCGCACAGCTCCCCCACGACCGCGATGTCGTGCGAGATGAACAGCGCCGCCGCCCCGCTCTCGTCGACCACTTCACGCAGAAGCTTGAGGATCTGCCGCTGCACGGTGACGTCCAGCGCGGTCGTCGGCTCGTCGGCGATGATCAGCTTGGGCGCGCCCATGAGCCCCATCGCGATCACCGCGCGCTGCCGCATGCCGCCGGACAGCTCGTGCGGATGGCGCCGGGCCTGCTTCTCCGGCTCGGGCAGGTGCACGTGGCCGAGCCGGTCCACGGCCCGCCGGGCGGCCTCGGCGCGGGTGGCGCCCTGGTGCACGATCGCCACCTCGGCCAGTTGCCCGCCGACGCGCAGCGCCGGGTTGAGCGAGGCCATCGGGTCCTGGAAGACCATGGCCAGGCTCGTGCCGAGCTCCTTCTGGCTGAGCTCGGCGACCTCCCGGCCGTCCAGGCGCAGCGCGGCGTGCGTGACCGTGCCCGGATAGGGCACCAGCCCGCCGATCGCCGCTGCGGTCAGGCTCTTGCCGCTGCCGGACTCGCCGACGATGCCGACGATCTCGCCGGGCCGTACCGTCAGCGACAGGCTCCGCACGGGCGTGACGCCGCCGGGGAAGGTGACGGTCAGGTCCCGCACCTCCAGCACGGCATGCGGATCGGGCGCGCCCGCCGGCTCCGGCGCGGCGAGCTCTTCCTTCCTCGCCGGTACGGCGGTGCGCGCCGCCCGCTTGGCCAGCGTGTCTCCGAGCAGGTTGAACCCGATGCCGGCCAGCGCGACCGCCACCGCGGGCCCGATCGCCACCTCCGGCGTGACGTAGATGCGGGCGAAGCCGTCGAACAGCAGGCGCCCCCAGTCGAAGTCCGGCGGCTGCACGCCCAGGCCCAGGAAGGACATGCCGGCCAGCCCCAGCAGCGCCCCGCCGAGCGCCTGGGCGAGGTTGAGGATGAGCGGTTCGGCGATGTTGGGCAGCACGTGCCGGCCCAGCACGCGCCGGCGCGGGACGCCGAGCATGCGGGCGGCCAGCACGTAGTCGGCCCCGGCGACGGAGGCGGCCAGCGTCTGGGTGAGCCGGGCGAAGCCGGGCGCGATGGCCACGCCGATGCCGAGGACGGCGCCGCGCGCCCCCATGCCGGACACGACCGCGGTGAACATCGCCAGCAGCAGTCCGGGGAAGGCGACCAGCGCGTTGACAGTGCCGGTGACCAGGCGGGCGCCGCGCCGCGGCAGCACCGAGGGCAGCGCGCCGAGCACGATGCCGATGACGGCACCGATGAGCGTGGCGGCCAGGGCCAGCGCCAGCGAGTAGCGGCCGGCCACGAGCACGCGGGCCAGCAGGTCGCGGCCCAGGTTGTCGGTGCCGAGCGGATGGGCGGCCGAGGCGCCCTGCAGGATGGCGCCGGCGTCGATCTTCTCCGCGGCCTCGCCCCAGATCGGCGGGCCGATGATCGCCAGCACCACCATGAGGGTGACCAGCACCGCCGAGACGACGGCGGCGGGAGTGCGTGGCATCAGGTCTCCTTGATGGAGGAGGTCGGGTCGAGCTTGCCGAGGATCAGGTCGACGGCGAAGTTGACGACCAGGACGATGGCGCCGTAGACGAGGATCACGCCCTGGGCCACGGGATAGTCCTTCTGGGTGATCGACTCGACGATCTTCAGGCCGAGGCCGGGCCAGGCGAAGACGTACTCCACCAGGACGCTGCCCGCGATCAGCGCGGTGAGCAGCAGGCCGCCGATGGTGAGGGTGGCGGTCAGCGTGTTCGGCAGCACGTGGCGCAGGTAGAGGCGGGCGGCGGGCAGGCGTTTGGCGCGGGCCAGCCGTACGTAGTCGGTGCCGAGCTCGCGCAGCGTCTCCACGCGGGAGATGCGGGAGATCATCGCGATCGGCCCGATCGCCAGCGCGAGGATGGGCAGCACGTACGAGGCGGGACCCGCCTTGCCCGCGGGCGGGAACAGCCCGAGGCCGATGGCGAAGACGGTGACCAGGCCGATGGCGTAGAGGAACTCGGGAACGGCCACCGCGGTGCCGGTGACCGAGGTGAAGGTGGCCTCCGTGCCGCGGTTACGGCCGTTCTCGGTCCTGATCGCCGCCCACATGCCGATCGGCACGGCCGCCAGCATCGCCACGACGGTGGCCAGCAGCGCCAGCCCGAGCGTGTTGGGCAGCCGGGTGAGGATCACCTGTCCGACCGGCTCGCCGGTCAGGAACGAGACGCCCATGTTTCCGGAGAACAGGTTCGCCACGTAGGTGGTGAACTGCTCCAGCAGGGGGCGGTCAAGCCCGAGCGCGGCCGTCCTGGCCTGCACCAGCTCGATCGGCGCGGCGGGGCCCAGCGAGGCGCGCACCGGGTCGCCGGGGATGAGGTGGATCATCGCGAACGACGCCACCAGCAGCACCCCCAGCGACACGATGAAGCGCACCAGATGCCGCAGCACTCAGCCTCCTTCGGTCAGGCGGATGGACGTGGGGATGAGGACCGTGGCGACCAGGTCGAACGTCGCGCCCTTGCCGGCCACGAGCACGGTGTTCTCGGTGACCGGGACCAGGTCGGAGTTGCCGAACAGCGCGGTCTCGGCCTCCAGCCAGAGCTTGCAGCCCTCCTCGCCCGGCTTGAGCTTGGCCTGGGCGATCAGCTCGGAGTAGCGGGCGTTGTCCAGGTGGGCGAAGTTGGCGCCCTTGGGCGCGGCCGGGCCGGACAGGAAGCCTTCGAGCTGCGAGGGCAGGAAGACGCCGATGGGCAGCCAGACCACGTCCCAGTCCTGGGTGGCGTTGAGCGACTCCGACATCTTGGTGTCCAGCACGCCGTTGAGCTTGACCTCGGCGCCGGCGCTCTTCCAGGCCGCGGCCACGTACTCGGCGGCCGCCTGGACGCCCGCGCCCCTGGTGGTGCCGTAGAGGTAGCGCAGCGTCAGCCGCTTGCCGTCCTTGACCCGGATGCCGTCGGGGCCGGGCTTCCAGCCCGCGGCCTCCAGCCCCGCGGCGGCCGCGGCGGCGTCGAAGGCGGGCACGTGGCCGGTGACGGTGTCGCCCTTGCACGGGCGGGGCTCCATGACCAGGCCGGTGGCGGGCCTGCCGGTGCCGCTGGAGGCGATCCCGGCCAGCTCCTTCAGGTTGAGCGCCTGGGTGAGGGCCTTGCGTACGGCCGGGTCCTTGGTGGGGCGATCCTCGCCCTGGTGGTAGAAGAACTGGCCGTTGCCCGCCATCGGGGTCTTCTTGAGCAGGCCGGGCGTGGCCTCCAGGCGGGTGCGGTCGGCGCCGTAGAAGACGGCGGCGTTGAGGCCGCCGGAGATCAGCAGGTTGGCGGAGGTCTGCTCGTTCGGCACGATCTTCAGCACGACCTTGTCGGGCATGCCCTCGGTGCTCGCGCCGCCGGGCGCCCACTTGTAGTCCTTGCGGCGGGTGAAGGTGTAGTGGTCGCTGGGCATCGACTCGCTCAGCACGTACGGGCCGCTGCCCGAGGTGGCGCGGGCGATGAGCGAACGGTCCTTGACCGCCTTGCCGCAGACGATGTACAGGTCCCGGGCGCTCTGCAGGATGAAGGCGAACGGCTTGTCGGTCGAGAACGTCACGGTCCCGGCCGCGTCGTCCGAGGTGGCCTTCATCCCGGGCGGCAGGAGTACGCCGTAGACGGGCGACTTGGTGGCCGGGTCGGCGATGTGGTTGACGTTCTGGGCCACGTCGGCGGCGGTGAGCTTGGAGCCGTCGGAGCAGGTGATGTCCTTGCGCAGGGTGAAGGTCACCGAGTCCGGCTTGACCTCCCACTTCTCGGCCAGGCCCGGGACGGTCCGCCCCTCGCGGTCGGTGCTGACCAGGGTGTCGTAGGCGAAGCCCAGCACGGTGTTGGTCACCGACAGGACGGCCGTCGCGGGGTCGAGCACACCGGGGTCGGCGGAGATGGCATAGGTGAAGGTGCCGCCGGCCACAGGCCGGCCGGAGGGCGCTTGGGCCGTTCCGCCGCCGCACGCGGAGGCGAACATGGCCAGGCAGGCGAGCGCCGCGACTTTCTTCATACGGGACTCCGTGTGAGCGGGTGGGGGGGTTGGTCACCCACCTTCGTCCCTGCCCGGCGCGGGTTCTTCGTGCCCTGTGACGAAAACTACAGCCGCCCTCGTCCTAGGGCCCGAAGATCCGCATCTGGAGCATCACGGTGAGCCGGGCGTCCGGGTCGGCCAGGTCGAGACCGCTGATCTCGACCAGCCGCTTGAGCCGGTAGCGGAAGGTGTTGGCGTGCACGTGGACCTGCGCGCAGGCCAGGTTGACGTCGCCGAACGCGTCGAGGTAGGCCCGCAGGGTGGCCACGAGGTCGCTGCCGTGTTCCGCGTCGTGCTCCAGCAGCCGCTGGTACGGCCCGGTGGGCGTCTGTTCCTCCGCCGTCACGACGTCGGCCACCTGCATGAGCAGCGACTCGAAGTGCACGGTGGTGTAGCCGGCTGCCTGCCCGGAGGTGCCGCGGGCGCGCAGCACGCGCAGCGCCCGGTCGGCGTCGGCACGCGACCTGGCCACCTGGGCGAGGTTGGCGGCCAGCCGGCCCACGCCGATGTTGGCCTCGTAGCGCGGGCCCACCCGCGACAGGAAGCTCTGGGCGACCCGCACGGCCCGCTCCTCCTCCTCGCCGCCGGTGCTGAGCGGCAGCACCGCGTAGGCGACCGAGCCGACGAGCGCGGCGGCGGCCCGCGGGTGGATGGCGCCCACGTGCAGGGCGAAGGCGTCGCAGAAGCGCTGGCGGTCGCTCTCCCCGCGCGCGGGGTCGGCGTCGGTCAGGTCGGTGAGCTGGGCGGCCAGCACGCAGAGCCGTTCGGTGGCGACGCCCAGCCGGCCCGCCGCCTCGGCGGCGTCCGCGCCGCCGGCCAGCACGGTCGACAGCAGGTCGGCGCGCAGCCGCCGCTGGGTGTCGGCACCGGCGCGCTCGCGCAGCAGTTGCAACGCGACGATCTTCGCGGCGTCGGCGAAGGCGCGCTGGCGCTGCTCGCTGAGCGGTTCGCGCACCGCCGCCCAGATCGAGCCGAGGATCTCGTCGCCCGACCGTACGGCGACCGCCGTCCTGTTGATGCTGGTGCCGTCGTGGAGCTCGATGTAGACCGGCTCGCGGCTCTGGTAGAGCTGCTTGAAGAAGCCGCGCTCGTCCAGCATGCGCTGGAAGCGCTCGGGCACCTGCAGGCCGAGCACGGTCTCGACGCGCCCGGGGTCGGCCTCGTCCTGCCGTCCCGAGTAGGCCAGCACCCGCGAGGAGCGGTCCTCGATGGTGACCGGCGCGTCCAGGAGCGCGCAGACCGCGTTGGCCAGCGCGAACAGGTCGCCCTGCGGCTCCTCGCCCGGCTCGTCGAGGTCGCCCTCGGCCAACAGGGAGCGCAGCAGCGCCGCCACCTGCGACCAGGACGCCGCCCTGGTCAGCCCGAGTACGGCGATGCCGGTCTCCAGGACGGCGGCGCGTACCTGCTCGTCCACCTCGACCGGCACCTTGACCACGATCGCCGCCGCGGTCCTGGCTCGGTAGAGCAGGTCGCGGATGTCGCTCGCGGCATGGACGCCGACGGCCAGCAGGATGCCGCCCGGCGGTACCAGCAGCTCGTCGAGCGGGTCGTAGATGTGCACGCCGGTGACCTCGGTGCCGAGGTCGCCTGGCGACGCGGCCACTCCCATCACGGTGGTGCCGAGGTCGAGCAGGATGCGACCGAGGCTGGCGAGCGGGCGGTCGATCACCCGCTCACCATACGTCACCTCGGACATCAGACCCGCAACCGGTCCACCGCCACCCGCGCGGCGCGGCCGATCGCGGCGTCGGCGGCGGGGTCGCGCAGGCCGAGGCCGACGGTGCGCAGGAACACCGCGACGGCGTAGCGCCCGCCGTCGGGGAACTCCACCACGCCCGCCTCGTTGCGCACGCCCCACAGCGTGCCGGTCTTGCCGGAGACCTTGACCTCGTCGCCGAAGCCGGAGCTGAGCCGGTGCGGCCACACCTGGTTGCCCATGATGCGCCGCACCTCCTCGCAGGCCTCGGCGGGACCGGCCTCGTCGCGCCAGATCAGGCTGAGCAGCGTGGTGATCTCGCGCGGCGTGCCGGAGGTCGTGCGTTCCGGGTCGCGGATGGCCAGCGATCTGACCTGCTCCCCGGTCACCTTCTCCAGGTCCACCGGGCCCAGCTCCTGCTTGACCTGCTCGAACAGCTCGGCGCAGCCGCCGATGAGCCGGGTGCGCGACAGGCCCAGAGACCTGAGCGTGGCGTGCACCCGGTCCAGCCCCACCCGGCGCAGCAGCACGTCGGTGGCGGCGTTGTCGCTCATCGTCATCATGAAGTGCGCCAGGTCGCGCAGCGTTAGCGAGATGTCGTCGGCGCAGCCGGAGGTGCCGATGCCGCCGTCCTTGTCGGCCGCGGTGACCATGAGGCGCTCGGTGCGCTCCAGTTCGCCGGCCGCGGCCTGCAGGGCGTACTCCAGCACGATCGGGATCTTGAACACCGAGGCCAGCACCACGGGGTCGTCGGCCCCGAAGGCCACCTCGGCGTCGCCGTCCACCTCGCGCGCGTGGACGAACCCGGCCGCGCCGGCGGCGTCGAAGATCTCACGCACGCGGGACCGCCCGGCTGTTGTGCAGGTAGGCGGCGACGCCGTCGCGCATCACGAACGTGACCGTGCCGTGCATCCCGCCGTCCTCCTCGGCGGCGACGAAGTGATCGTCGCTCAGGTGGACGTAGCGCGTGGTCTTGCGGGTCGCGCCCATACTGGCCACGACCTCGCCGGGGATCTCGGTGATGTCCAGGCCGCCGTCCGCGCCGGTGACCTCCAGCGACAGGACCGGCCCGGTGTAGGTCCCGGCGTACGGCGTGGCGTCCACGGGCGACGGCCGCTCCGGGGGATGCGGCAGTCCCGGCACGTCGATCCCGGTCGTCTCGCGCAGCACCGGGAGCACCACGTCCTCGATGAGGCCGGCGAACGCGCCGCCGTTCGTGCTCATCGCGAGCACGACGTCGCTGCCGGGGACGATCCGCCACATCGTGCTCTGCCCGGGGGTGCCGCCGTCGTGGCCGAAGGCGCCCCAGTCGAACAGCTCGAAGCCCAGGCCCCACGCGGTGGCCAGCAGGCCGGGGACGGTCGGCACCTCGGCCTGCGGCTGGCGCATGCCGGCCAGCGTCTCCTCGGCCAGCACGCGGGTGCCGTCCTCGGCCAGGCCGCCCGCGAGAGCCATGCGGCCGAAGCGGACCAGCTCGCGCGGCGCCAGGCACATGGTGGAACCGGCGGGCCCGTTGGAGCGGGGCATCTGCCACTTGGGGTAGACGACCTGGTCGGGGCCGATGTGCCCGGCGGAGGCGCGGAACAGCACGGCCTCCTCGCCGAACAGCGCCGACTGGGTGACGCCGAGCGGCTTGAACAGGTACTCGGCCATCGCCTCCTCCCAGGTGATGCCGCGCACCCTGGCCACGATCGCGCCGAGAACCACGAACCCCGAGTTGCAGTAGGAGAACAGGGCGCCCGGGTCGTGCACCTTCGTGGTGCCGTGCAGGTAGGCCAGGTACTTGTCGAGGCAGTCGTCGCCGCGGCCGGTGTCCTCGAACAGGTCGCCGTCGAAGCCGCCCGTGTGCGTCAGCAGGTGCCGCACGGTGATCTCGGCCTCGTAGGCGAGCCCGAACTCGGGCAGGTAGTCGGTGACCGGCCGGTCGAGCTCGACCTTGCCCTCCTCGACCAGCTGCATGATCAGGGCGGCGGTCCACACCTTGGTCGTGGAGCCGACCTGGAAGACGCTGTCGGGCGTGGTCTCCACGCCGGTGTTCTTGTTGACGACGCCGGTGGCGGCCTCGTGGAGCTCGCCTCCCGCCCATACCGCGATCGCGGCGCCGGGCACGCCGTGCTTGGCCGCCGCCTCGTCCAGGCGCTTCTGCAGGTCCATGGTCAGCTCACCTTCGGGGTCGCGCGGGCGCCGGCGTGCACGTAGAGGGTTCCGTCGGGCAGCTCGAAGAAGACCGCCGAGAGCCAGTCGGGGTCGCCGGGGCGGCGGCCGACGAAGGTGACGTCGTCCACGGCGACCAGCGGGATCTCCTCCGGCTCCTGCAGACCGGCCAGCGCGCCGGTCGACTCCATGAGCAGCGACGGCCCGCCGTCCTTGAGGCCAATCGTCAGGCGGGCGCCGGCCCGCTCGTAGACGCCGAGGTAGCGGGTGACGTCGACCTCGACCGGCTGCGCGGGCGGCCCGAGCGTGGGCGGCACCTCCAGGCCGTCGAGCTCGGCGAACAGCTCGGTGGCCACCGCGTGGGTGAACGCGCCGCTGTGGCCGCCGTTGGCCACCACGCACACGACCGTGCCGGTGCCCGGTACGACCCAGAGCATGGCGTGCTGGCCGATGGTGTTGCCGCCGTGGGAGACGACCTTCTGGCCGCTCCACTCGTCGAGGATCCAGCCGACGCCCCAGTGGGCGCCGAGCGTGTGCGGGTTGGGGATGGCGACCTGCGGCTCCCACATCGCCTGCGGGTTCTCCAGCAGCCCGCCTTCGAGGTGGGCGCGGCCGAAGGCGACCACGTCCGCGGGGCGGGCGCTGATGAGCCCCGCCGGGCCGCACGAGCGCATGAGGCCCCAGGCCGGGGCCGGCTCGCCGCCGTCCATGTGGCCCATGGCCGCGCGGAAGCGCAGCGCCTCCTCGGGCAGCGTGACCGCGTGGGTGAGGCCGAGAGGCTCGAAGATCTGCTCGCGCAGGGCCTCGTCCCACGTCTTGCCGGTCAGCTTCTCCACGATGCGCCCGGCCACGATGAACCCGGAGTTGCAGTACGACTGGGTGGCGCCCAGCGGGTGGTTCTGCGGCAGGTCAGCGCAGGCCGCCACGTACTTCTCCACGCAGTCGTCGCCGCGCCCGGTGTCCAGGAACAGGTCGCCGTCGATGCCGCTGGTGTGGGAGAGCAGGTGGCGCACCGTGACCGTCCTGGTGACCTCCGGGTCGGCCACCTTGAACTCCGGCAGCAGCTCGGACACCGGCGTGTCCAGCGTCAGCAGGCCGCGCTCGGCCAGCTGCATCAGCAGCGTCGCCGTCCAGACCTTCGTCACGGAGCCGATCTGGAAGAGCGAGTCGGTCGTGGTCTCGACGCCGGTGCCGCGATGGAGCACGCCCGCGGCGTACTCGTGCAGCTCGCCGTTGTGCAGGTAGGCCAGGGCGGCGCCCGGGACCTCGTACTTCGCGATCAGTTCGGCGAGCCGCTGACCCATTGCTCCAGCCACGCGATGATCCTCTCGTTGTAGTCGTAACGGTGTGAGGGACGCCCCTGGACGATGAACAGGTGGGAGCCGCCCGGGTAACGAACCAGCCGGACCGGCACCTCCCGCTCGCGCAGGGCTTCGAACCACTGCTCGGCCTGTCCGACCGGGCAGCGTTCATCGGCGTCGCCGTGCAGGATGAGCGTGGGCGTCGTGACCTCGCCCACGCGGGTGAGCGGCGACTGCGGCGCGGGGTCGCCCGAGCACTCCCACATCTTGAGGAAGTACCCCGCGTCGGAGGTTCCGGCCATGCTGGTCAGGTCGCTGACGATGCCGCCGGGGATCGCCGCCTTGAACCTGCCGGTGTGCCCCGTCAGGTAGCAGGTCATGTAGCCGCCGTAGCTGTAGCCGGTGACAGCGAGCCGCTCGGGGTCGGCCGTGCCGTCGGCCACCAGCTCGTCGACGGCCGACAGGAAGTCCTGGGCGTCGGCCACGCCCCACTCGCCGAGGGCGGCGGTGTAGAAGGCCTCGCCGTACCCGTCGCTGGCGCGCGGGTTGAGGGCCAGGACGGTCCAGCCGCGGGCGGCGAGCACCTGGTGGTAGAGGTGGACCCCGTCGAAGACGGGGGCCCAGGCGTTGTGCGGGCCGCCGTGGATGTCGAGCAGCAGCGGGCCGCCGTTGCCCTCGCCGGTCAGGAAGCCCTCGACGCGGGTGCCGTCGGGCGCGGTGAACACCCGGCTGCGCGGCGGGTAGAGCTCGACGTCGGCGAGGGCGAGGGCGGTCAGCTTCTCGCCGTCGAGGTAGACCTCCCCCACCGTGTACGCCGAGCCGGCCACGTAGGCCAGCCGCCCGCCGGCGACTCCGGCGCCGGAGACGCTGAGCTCGCCGCCCACGATCTTCTCCGCGGCCGCGGCCCCACCCCGGAGCCGGTACAGATGGGTGGCCCCGGCGTCGCGGGCGCAGAACAGCAGGTCGCCGCCGTCCAGCGCGGGCGGCGCGCCCGGGTAGCCGGGGCCGCCGATCATCACGTTCCTGTCCAGCCCGGTGACGATCTCCTCCTGGCCGTCCTCGCCGACGGCGAACAGCCGCGTGTGCCCGATCGGCCCGTCCTTGAACGCCGTCGCGACCAGCCTCTCGCCCAGCCACCACGCGCCCGTGCAGACGACGTCCTGGGTGGTCAGGCGCTTGGGCTCGCCGCCGGTGGCGTCCACGGCGTAGACGGCGCCGCTGGGGACGAGGTCGCGGTCGGGCTCCATGGACGTGGTGAACGCCAGCCGCTGGCCGTCGGGCGACCAGGTGGGCCCGCCGGCGTGGAAGTCGCCCTCGGTGACCTGGGTGAGCGCGCCGGAGGCGACGTCCACGACGAACACGTGCGAGGTCAGCCCGCGCAGCAGCCCGGGGCCGTCGGCCTTGTAGTCGAGCCGGTCGGCGACGATGGGGGCGTTCGGGTCGGGGCCGTCGGCCGAGGGTGCGAAGTGCGGCCCGCCGTACGCGATCCTGGTGCCGTCGGGCGACCAGACCGGCGCGCCGGCGCCGAGCGGCGCGGTGGTGAGCGCGCGCGGCTCGCCCCCGTCCATCGGCAGCAGGTGGATCTGCGGCTTTCCGTCCACGGGGCGGACGAAGGCCAGCGTGCCGCCGTCCGGCGACCAGCGAGGGAGGGTGCCGGTCGCCAGACGGCGCGGCTCGGACCCGGGGGCGGCGAGCCAGATCTGGGTGATGTTGTCGTCGGTGTCACGCTCGGCGGTGGTGAGCGTGTAGGCCACGGCGACCCCGCCGGGACGCACCTGCGGATCAGACGGTACGGCCAGGCGGTAGAGGTCGTCCAAGGAGAGACGGGGCATGGCCGAACGCTAGGCGACCGTCGCGGGCCCATGCTTCGGCCTTTGCGACAAACCACCGCCCCTGTGTTGTGCGCCACACCAACGCGGCGGGAATATCCGTTTGCCTCCCGTTGCTCATGTACGTCACTATGACGCTCATGTTCCGGCACGTTCACCCGATGACTCCCGCGATCGCCGCGGGTGTCTTCGAGCGTGCCTGCGACGGCCTGGAGCGCTGACCTCTCCCCGTAAGTCCTGACGGTGACCCGGCGGGGGGAGGTTGACCGGCCCGGCCACGGGTCACACATCCAAGGCTCTCGCGAACGGAACACGATCATGGCCAAGCAGGCCTACGTGCGGAACAAGCCGCATCTCAACATCGGCACGATGGGACACGTCGACCACGGCAAGACGACGCTGACCGCCGCGATCACGAAGGTGCTCGCCGAGCGGGGCGGCGCCACGTACACGCCGTTCGAGAGGATCGACCGCACGCCCGAGGAGGCGCAGCGGGGCATCACGATCAACATCTCGCACGTCGAGTACGAGACGGCCACCCGCCACTACGCCCACGTCGACATGCCGGGCCACGCCGACTACGTGAAGAACATGATCACGGGGGCGGCGCAGCTCGACGGCGCCATCCTGGTGGTCTCCGCGCAGGACGGGATCATGCCGCAGACCCGCGAGCACGTGCTGCTCGCCAAGCGGGTCGGCGTCGAGCACCTCGTCGTCGCGCTCAACAAGGCCGACGGCGCCGACCCCGAGCTGGCCGACCTGGTCGAGCTGGAGCTGTCGGAGCTTCTGGCCGAGCACGGCTACGCGGACGTGCCCATGGTCCGCGTCTCCGGGCTGCGGGCGCTGGAGGGCGACCCCGAGTGGACGGCGTCGGTCGAGGCGCTGCTCCAGGCGGTGGACGACCACATCCCGGTCCCGGTGCGCTACGTCGACGCGCCGTTCCTCATGCCGGTGGAGAACGTGCTCACGGTCACCGGCCGCGGCACGGTCGTCACCGGGGCGATCGAGCGCGGCGTCGTGCGCGTCGGCGACACCGTCGAGGTCGTCGGCTTCGGCGAGACGTTCTCCGCCGTCGTGACGGGGGTGGAGACGTTCGGCAAGACGATGGAGCGGGGCGAGGCCGGGGACAACGCCGCGGTCCTGCTGCGCGGTGTGCGCCGCGAGCAGGTACGGCGGGGCATGGTCCTGTCCGAGCCCGGCACGCAGCAGGCGCGCAGCTCCTTCACCGCCCGCGTCTACCTCCTGACGGCCGAGGAGGGCGGCCGGCGCAGGCCGGTCGCCGACGGGTACCGGCCGCAGTTCTACCTGCGCACGACCGACGTGCCCGGCCGGATCGACCTGCCGGCCCCGGCCCAGCCGGGTGACACGGTCGAGGTCGAGGTGGAGCTCGGCAGGGCCGTCGCGCTGGAGGAAGGGCTCGGCTTCGCGATCCGCGAAGGCGGCCTGACGGTCGGCGCGGGCACGGTCGTCGCCGTGACCGGTTGAAGCACGGGACCCGTGGCGCCCCCTCACAGGCGTCGCGGGTCCCGTGTGCGCGAAGCGGGCTACGGCCGGATTCTGAGGAGGGAGCCCGGCCGTACCGCCGTGGCGAAGCGGACGGTGCGCGGCAGCACGTACACCTCCTCGGGCAGCGACGACTCCAGTGCGGCCCGCGCGACGGCGTGCCGTTCCTGGGGAATGCTCTCCAGGGAGGCGCGGCGCGCGGCCGACCACAGCCAGTCCCAGACCTGGCCGCGCTCGACGCTGACCTCGAAGACGACCTCCTCGCACCGCACCCCGGCCAGCCCGTTGCCGGACAGCAGGTCGGCCAGCTCGCGTTCGGTGTTGAGGCGGTGGGTGAACGGCGCGCCGCCGGCCCCGGTGGTGAAGGGGGCCAGGGCGAGCGCCACCTGGCCGAGCAGGTCGGCCTCCGCGGGGCTGGGCTGGGCGAGGAGGCTGGCGGCCAGGCGGCCGCCGGGGCGCAGGAGCCCGGCCATCGCGCGTACGGCGGCCGCGGGGTCGGGCAGGAAGTACAGCATCATCCCGGCCAGCACGGTGTCGAAGCGCGCGGCGGGCAGCAGGATCGACGCCTGTTCGACGTCGCCGGACAGCACGGTGGCGTTGGACAGGCCGTGCCGTTCGATCTCGGCGTTGGCGACGGCGAGCATGCCGGGCGCCAGGTCCAGCCCGACGACCAGCCCGAGCGGGCCGACGGCGCGGGCGGCGGGGATCAGGCTGGCCCCGGTGCCGCATCCGGCGTCCAGGACGCTCTCGCCGCGCCGCAGACCCGCCTGGCGCACGAGCTCGGCGCCGACCGGCCCGAAGAAGGGCACGCCCACCCGCTCGTACGTCCCGGACGCCCGGTCGAAAACCCCGGCCATATAGGTCTTGGCGTCCACGCAGCAACCCCCAAACGCGCCGATCGAACCCCGCTAATGATCCACCTAACTGGGCACTTTTCAATGCTTGAGGTGGTTTGTCAACGGGCGATTCTGGCAGAACGCGGCGCCGCCCCCTTGGGCAGGCCGGCACGGGCGAGGTGCAGGAGGCTCGCGGGATCGTCCACGCCCAGGTGAGCGGCCAGAAGGTCGCGCGTGGGCGGGCTGTCGATGATCTGGCTGAGGGGATGAAGGGTATAGCCGCGCGTGGACAGCGTCAGCCAGAGCCGCATGAGCTCCCGCCCCCTCTCGACCTCGTCCCCCGGCGGCCCGACGAGCACCAGCGCCTCGCCGTCGTAGTCGAGCAGCCCCTTGCCGGCCGCCGCCAGAATCCTGGGCAGCCCGGCCCTGCGCAGGACGGGATGGACCGCCAGCGCCGCCCGCAGGCCGAGGGCCTCGGTCCTGGACAGCGCGAGCGCCCGGTCCGTCAGCCCGTCGAGGTCGTAGCGCCGATGCCGCGGCGTGAGCCGCAGCCACTCCCGCAGCTCGGCGGTGACCGCCGCGTCCCCGAACTGGTGCAGGTCCGCCGCGTGCAGCAGCACCGCCAGATCCCGGCAGGCCACCCGCCGCACCCCCGGCGCCAGGTCGCCGGGCAGCCGTCCCGGGTGATAGGGGCCGCGGTTGGAGCCGCGCCCGCGCACGTCCGCCGTCGTGAACTCCGTCCGGTACGGCCGCGCCGTCTCGTGCAGCACCCCGGCCCGAAGCGGCCCGGGATCGGCCCGGAACCCCACCCGCAGCCCCGCCGAAGCGCAGACGATCAGGCAGGTCTCCACGAACGCCCCGAGCCCGAGCCGCAGGTCGCGCCCGGTGGGGTCGCTCACGGGCAGCGCCCGCTCCGGGTCCCAGCCGACGACCGCCCCGGCGCCGGTGTAGGTCAGCGTCCAGGGCTGGGTGTTGTGCGCGCTGGGGGCCCGCCAGAAGTCGGTCTCCAGCTCCCGCAACGCCTTCACAGCGCCTTCTCGTAGAACGTGTAGCCGTGCAGCGGCCGCCCGCCCATGGCCTGGAACTGGGCGGCGGAGCCGGGATTGCCACGTTCGACGTAGGTGCTGCGCAGCGTGTGATAGCCGCCCGCGATCAGCCCCCGGTGAAGCTCCCGCGAGAGCAGCCGCATGTGGCCGTGCCCCTGCTCGGCGGGGACGGTCCCCTTGATGATCAGGACGGCCTCGCGCCGGTACCGTCCCCGGGTGAGCAGCAGCCGGAGCTGGTTGACCAGGTGAAGATCGCCGCGAATGCGGGCCACGAACGCCGAGATGTCCGGCACGCACAGCACGAACGCCACCGGCCGCCCCGCCTTGGTCAGATACAGCAGCAGCGACTCGTCCAGCAGGAACGACAGCCCGTCGGTCTGCCGGGCGAGCTGCTCGGCGGAGATCTCCGTGTAGTACCCGAGCTGCGCGAAGGCGGCGTTGAGCATCTCCCGCAGAATCGGCAGCTGCTCCCCCAGCCGCCGCCGCTCCCCCCGATGGACCTCCAGCTCCTCGGCCGCCAGGCGGGCGTCGTCGAAGCCGAAGACCGGTTCGCCCGGCACGGGACAGATCCAGGTGTCGGCCTCGAACCGGCGCGCGAACCCGTGCTTCTCGTAGGCCGCCGGGTAGTAGGGGTGATTCCAGGCGCTGTCGATGAACCCGCGATCCCCGAACCCGGAGGTGATCACCCCGCCGCTCTGGTTGGGCAACAGCGAAACGGGCCCGAAGACGCTCTGCCGCCCCGCGGCCCGCCCCTCGGCCACGATCGCCTCGAACAGCTCCTCGGCCGCCTCCTCCTCGAACTCCGTCAGCCCGAACAGCTGCGTCCTCCCGCCCAGCTTGGCGTCGAACGCGGCGTCGGTGTGCAGGGTGGTCCTGGCCACGACCCGGCCGCCGCGGCGCAGGACGGCCAGCCGTACCCCTTGGCGGTGCCAGGCCCGGACCTGCGCGCGCAGCGGCGGCACGTACCCCGAGCCCGCCGGATAGACCCGATCGGACAGGGCCAGGAACTCCGCCAGGTCCCGGCGCGACTCGACGGTGCGCAGACTCACGCCCGCGTCACCGCCGGCCCGTCGCCGTCCTCGCCGGACAGCGGGGTGAACGTCGCGATGTGCGCCATGGGCCCGCCCTCGGCCCGCCAGACGCCGTTGGAGTAGCCCTCGGGCTCGGCGTTGTAGAGCCGGATGTATCCGCCGGTGGCGTTCCTGGTCCCGTCGGTCACCCACCGCATGAGCTCGCGGTGATGGCGGCTGCGCGCGAACGCCAGCAGCGAGTCGCGGTCCTCGAAGAAGGCCAGGGTCCCGAGCGTGAACGGGAACTCCCAGTAGACCTTGTGCCAGCGGTACCCGCGCATGCGCTTCATGTCCCGCACCATGCGCACCCACGTGAAGGTGAGCGTGAGGATCGACAACGGCCCCCGATACCGCGTCGCCCCCACGAACATCGCCCCCGCCTGCCCTTGGGGCGGCGCCTTGCTGAAGTCGGTGGTCCTCATCAGTCCTTCACCAGCTAGCGAAAATGACCCACGAGCACCATATCCAGCAAACCACCGCACACCAGCCTCTCACTGATCGGGGGGCGAGGTCTGGTTGAGCTCGGCGAGCGTGACGAGCCCGTCGTCGAGCGCGCGGCCGACGAGTTCGCTCTTGGTACGCGCCGCCCGCCCCACGTTGGCGTACTTCACCCGGACCCGCGCGATGTAGGTGTCCACGGTCTTCACGGTGATGTTGAGCTTGGCGGCGACGAGTTCCTTGGACGAGGACACGAACCACGCCCGCAGCACCTCGGTCTCCCGCTGGGACAGGCGTGGCCGGCCGGGGTCGTCGTCGGCGATGAGCGCCCCGGACAGCGACGGCGCGGTGTAGGACTCGCCCCGCGCGACCGCCCGGATCGCGGGTACCAGGTGCTCGGGTCCCTCGCGCTTGGTCAGGTAGGCGAGCGCGCCCAGGTCCACGCACTTGATCGCGGTCGCGTCGTCGGTGTGCTGGGAGTACACGATCACGCGCCGGCCGCTGTCGACCAGCCGGCGCAGCTCGCCGAAGTCCGGCCGGCGCGGCACCAGCTCCAGGTCGAAGATCACGACGTCGGCGTCGGCGCCGGGTCCGGTCCAGACCTCGGCGAGCCGGTCCCCGGCGTCGATCAGAGCGATCTTCGGGTCGGCCCGTGAGCACCAGGAGTGGACGCCCGCGCTGATGGCCGCGTGATCATCGACGATCACCGCGGTGATCAACTCGCCACCTGCCATTGGGGCCTCCATCCAGACCGTGCCGCCGTCGTTCAACGCCTCGGCCCCCACGCCCGGCCTCACTGCCGGCCCGTCACACCGCCGAACGTGACCAGAAGCCGCGGCCAGCCTAGTGGCCACCGTCGGTGTCGGAGCCGTAGCGGGCCGTCCGTGGCTAACGGGCCATGAGCCGGGCCAGCCGGTCGTAGGCCGGGGATGAGGCCCCGGGCTGGGACTGCGCGGCCAGCCGGGCGATCTCCGGGTTGTGGACCGGGCGGGTCTCGGCGCGGCTGGGGTGACGGGCGAACCACTCGCGGGTACGGTCCGCGAGGCCGGGCAGGCGGGGGTCGTCGGGCGACCAGTCGTAGGCGGCGTCATGGTCGAGGTACAGGGCGCGGAACTCGGGATGGCTCATGAGCTCGCGCTTCTCGGTGATCCAGACCAGGGCGTCCTCGGGCGAGGCCGTCTGCATGAGGATCCAGCCGTCGCGTTCCACCTCGACGGCGCGCTCGCTGACGCCGAGCTCGCGCAGGTCGTCGAGGTAGTCGGCGACCTGCGGGGAGACGAAGAGCCGGTCACCGCCGTGCAGCTGGGCGAGTTGCTCGCGCGACCGGGTCAGCTGCGTGATGCGGTCCTCGAGGTCGTGGTCGATCTCGGCGATGGCCGCCGCGAGCGCCTCCGGTCCCGCGTCGAGAAGGCCCCTGACACGGGCCAGCGGCACCCCCGCGTGGGCCAGAGTCCTGATCTTGACGAGGGTGATGGCGTGCGCGGCGGAGTAGCGCCGGTAGCCCGAGGAGTCGCGGCCCGGCTCGGCGAGCAGGCCGCGCTCGTGATAGTGGCGGATGGCCTTGGTGGTCACTCCGGCGTAGTCCGCGAGTTGGCCGATCGTGAGCATGCCGGACATCCTTCCACCTCGGCATGGACGGGTCAGACCCGGCGGGTCAGGCGGCCGCCGCCGTTCCGGAAGCGCGCCCGCCCGTCCCGGACGTCGTGAAAGGAGACGAGCAGCAGCCGCAGGTACCCGTCGAACGTCTCCGGCGGGTAGCCGGCGGGCGCGAAGAGGCCCGGCCGGATCGGCACGAAGCGCTGCGGCGGGGCGGAGGTCGTGCCCCCGGCGAACTCGGTGAAGATACGCTCCTGCGAGGCGTCCGCCGGCTCGTAGGTCGTCCGCTCCTCGAGCTGGCCGTCGACGACGGTGACGTCGACGCGGAGCTGATTGGAGCGGTAGGTGCCCACGTAGGGGGTGAGGTCGACGTCCTGCCGCGGCTCGGTGATCAGCTGGGGGATCCGGACGCCCAGGTGCTCGCTCAGGAGCCACCCCAGGAGCTGGTCCTGCAGCATGATCGCCGCCGGGTTGTTGCCGTAGGCGGCGAAGACCAGGTCGTGCTCGGGGATCACGCACAGGATGGAGACGCCGCCGGGCGAGGCGCCCGACATGGCCAGGACGGTCGTGTCGCCGAACGGGTACAGCACCCAGCCCAGGCCGATCGGCGGGGTGTTGGGGCTGCCCATGTCGTGGGAGATCCGCTGCATCAGCGCGGTCGACCCGGCCGACAGGACACGCGTACCGGAAGGCGACAGGCCTCCCGCCAGGTGGGTGCGTCCGAAGGCGAGCAGGTCGGCGACGGTGCCGATCGGGGTGCCGCCGGCCGGGCCCCAGGTGTCGGGCAGCGTGAACATGTTCGTGGGCCTGGGCTCCATGGTCTCCGGGTCGGGAAAGTGGCCGACGGCCGTGCTGCGCAGGATGGCCTGTTCGGCCGAGGTGCTGGAGTCCTTCATGCCGACGGGGGTGTAGACGTCGCGTTCGAGCAGGTCGGGGAAGGACAGGCCGGTCACCACCTCCAGCAGGCGGCCCGCGACGATCATGCCGCCGTTGGAGTAGCTGAGCTGCTCGCCGGGCTCGAACAGCGTGCCGCAGCCGCCGGCCAGGCCCTTGACGTAGGCGTCCAGGGCGTCGCGGCCCTTGTCGCCGGGGAAGTACAGGTCGGCGTCGATGCCGTTGGTGTGCCCGATCAGGTGCCGGACCAGGATCTTGTCCGCGGCCCCCGGTACGGCCAGCGCGAAGCCGGGCAGGTACCTCGTCACCGGCGCGTCGAGGTCGAGCAGCCCGCGGTCGACCTGCTGGAGGACCAGGGTGGTGGTCAGGACCTTGGTGACGGAGCCGAACAGGAATCCGGTCTCGGGCAGCATGGGCGCGCCGGTGGCGACGTTGGCGGTGCCGTGGGAGACGATGACCTGCTCGCCGGCCTGGTAGACGCCGGCGACGAACCCGGGGATGCCGGCGGACTCGCAGGAGGCGGCGACCTGGTCGCGGATCTGGGCTTCGATGGTGTGCGGCGTGTTGGTGTCCATGCAGAGCATCCTCGAAGCTTGCCCCTGGGGCAAGGTCAAGCCGTGAGGTTCAATCGCCTGACGCGGGCCCGCGCTGCAGCCACTGCCCGAACGTCCGGCGCGGGGGCCGCACCACCACGCGGCCGTGAACCTTCTGACCGGCCAGCTCCACCCGCAGGGTGACCGGCGCCTCGGGATTCCGCTGGTGCCTGACCTTGCTGTGCACCAGGTGCAGACCGTCGGTGTCGACTACGATGCCCGGCCGCGTGACCAGCGTCAGGGTCTTGCCCGTCATGCTCACGTCGATCCGCAGGGTGTCGTGCGTGATCACCGCGTCGGTGAAGTCGAGCGTGACGGCGCAATAGGTGACGGCGAGCTCCAGCCTGCGCGGCACCACCCAGCGTCCCGTGCGCTCGATCGCCCCGCTGTGGACCTGTTCGATCCGGACCAGGTCCTTGACCTCCGCGACGGCCGCACCGGCCGTGGCCGACACGGGCGGCAGGTCGGCGGTGAGCGGGGTCAGTTCGCTCAGGGTCCGCGCGGACAGGGCGGCCTCCAGGCGCTCGTCCAGCTCGTCCGCGCTCAGCAGCCCTTCCCCCGCCGCGATGCGGAGCACGTCCACCACGCGGTCCCGGTCGGCATGAGAGGCTCGCAGCTCGGGCGTCGGGCGCTTCCCGGTGGGCGGAGTCTCTCTCGGCATGCTTCCATCCTGGTCCTGTCGAGCCGCTGCGCGCGACGCGACCCAGCCTAGCGGGGGCGGCTGTGGGCGGCCTCGGCCAGATCCGTCCACTCCCCGGCCGAGGAGTGGGGCACGACCACCCAGTCCTTCATCTCCCTGCCGTGCCCCGAAGGGTCGAACAGCGACGCCCCGGGCAGCTTGAGCGCGGTCGCGTGCTCGGCGGTATCTCTGACCAGCCGGAACACCATCGCGCCGTCACGTTGCAGGCTCGCGAACACCTTCCCCGCCCGGTCCTTGAGCGCCGGTCTCCCCATCATCCCGGAGATCCGCACGCCCAGATCGGCCAGTTCGGCGCCGACCTGCTCGAAATCCTCTTCCGCGCTCATCGTCAGTCGATCCCCAACTCCATGGCAGCGGCTCTTCCCGGTGATGCGATCGCCTCGGCCCCCGCCTCCCGGCAACACGGCGCTCAGGCTAGTCGTCGCCGGGACCCCGATCAAGGCGGGTCAGGCGTCACCGGAGGTCTGCGGGCCGCGGCTGCGGCGGTAGGACCTCTGGCGGCACGCGGGCGAGCAGTACGTCCGGCGGCGTCCGCGCGCGGGCTGGGCGAAGGGCTCTCCGCAGACGGCGCAGCGATCCGCCGGCACGGCTATTTCGTCACGCGGTGACGGTGTTTCATCACGGGCCGACCGGGCCGCGGCGACGAGATTCTGTGCCGGGACGAGCCCCCGCGGCGTGTGCCTGACCAGTTCGCCGTCGAGATCCGGGCATTCGCCGGCGATGTCGTCGTCCGGGCACAGCAACAGGTGCAGCAGATAGTCCTGCGCGCTGCGCAGGTGCCTGATCCTCTCCTCGATCAGCCCGGCGTGGCGCCTCACCGTGTCCTGCCAGTGCCGGTTCCGGCTGCCCGCGGTGACGACTGACGCCTGTTCGAGCGGCATCGCCCCCGTCACGCAGCACAGGTACGCCAGCCCGATCCGGCGGAGCCCGGTCTCGGTGTAGACCCGGCGCCCGTTGACACGCGGCGGCTCGGGCAGCACCCCCTGGGACTCCCACCATCGCAGCGTCGAGGGGGCGAGGCCGTAGAGGGCGGCCGCCTGGCCGATCGAGACGCCGAGAGGCTCATCCATAGGGCCATTTGACATCAAGTCACCTTCACGTCTCAAGCTGGAAATGAGGTTAGGCATACCTAAGCCACCGTGGTCCCCAGGAGGAACGACGTCTTGAGCACGACAACAGCAGATCCCCCGGCCGCGCTCGCGAAGGCCGGGGCCCTGGCGCGGCTGCTCGCCCCGGTCCGGACGCACCTCGTGGTGTGCGCGATCCTGTCGGCCTTGAGCGCGGCGGCGGGCATCGTGCCGTACATCGCCGTCGCCGAGATCGCGCGCGTCATGCTCGGCGACCCCGCGGGGGCCGCCGCCGCCATCTGGACCTGGGTGGGCGTCGGCGCCGCCGGCGCCGCCCTGTGGCTGCTGCTGCTCGTGCAGTCCTCGCGCGTCGGGCACTACGCGGACGCGGCGATCCTGCACGACCTGCGGGTGCGGATCGTCCGTCACCTCGGCGCGCTGCCGCTGGGCTGGTTCCGCGCCTCGGGCTCCGGCCGGGTCAAGCGGGCGATGACGGGCGATCTGGAGGAGATGCACGAGGTCATCGCGCACGCCCTGGGTCAGCTGACCGGAGCGGTCACGGTGACGGTCGTCGGCGCGGGATACCTGTTCCTCGTCGACGTCCCCATGGCGCTGATCGCGCTGGGCGTGCTGGGACTGATGGCGATCGTCTACCGCGTCTCCATGCGTTCCATGACGACCCACATGAACCGGCTCATCGCCGCCGACGCCCGCATCAGCGCGGCCAGTGTCGAGTACGCCGACGGGATCCAGGTGGTCAAGACGTTCGGCACCGGAGGCCGCGTCCTGCGCCGGTTCGACGACGCCGTGGACGAGCACACTCAGGCGTTCGCCGCGTGGGTCGCCGAGGTGCGCTACAGCTCGGCGACGTCACGGCTGCTCGGCTCGGAGATGGCCGTCCTCGCCGTCGTGACCGCCGCCGGGCTGGCCTTCCTCAGCCACGGGTCGCTCGCCGTCGCCGACCTCGTGGCGTTCCTGGTCGTCGCGGTCGGGCTGCCGAACTCGATCCTCCCGGCCGTGAGCGCCGCCCAGGGCGTACGCAAGGGCCGGATGGGCGCGGCCAACATCGAGCGGCTGCTGTCGCGCCCGCCGCTGCCCGAGCCCGCGCGCCCGGAAAGGCCGCAGGGGCACGGCGTGGAGTTCGACCGCGTCACGTTCTCCTACGACGGGGCGACCAACGCGCTCGACGACGTCAGCGCCGTCTGCCCGCCAGGGCAGGTGACCGCGATCGTGGGCCCGTCCGGCGCGGGCAAGACGACGCTCGCGAGCCTGCTGCCGCGCTTCTACGACGTGACGGACGGCGCGATCCGGATCGGCGGAACCGACGTGCGCTCGATCCCGTCGGCCGAGCTGCTGGCGTCGATGTCGCTGGTGTTCCAGGACGTGGCGCTGCTGCGCGACAGCGTGGCGGAGAACATCCGCATCGGCCGGCCCGGCGCGAGCGACGCCGAGGTTCGCCGGGCGGCCGCCGACGCGCACATCCACGAGGTGGTCGAACGCCTGCCCGAGGGGTACGACACGCTGCTCGACGCGGGCGGCGGCAGCCTGTCGGGCGGCGAGCGCCAGCGGCTGACCATCGCGCGGGCGATCCTGTCCGGGGCGCCGATCGTCGTGCTGGACGAGGCGACGGCCGCGCTCGACGCCGACAGCGAGGCGGCGGTCCAGGACGCGCTGGCCACCCTGGCGATCGGCAAGACGGTGATCGTGATCGCCCACCGGCTGCACACGATCGCCGGCGCCGGCCAGATCCTCGTGCTCGACAGGGGACGGCTGGCCGAGCGCGGCAACCACGACGACCTGCTCGCGAGCGGCGGCCTGTACGCCAGGATGTGGGCCGCGCAGGAAGGGGCCCTCGCATGATCCGGCGGCTGTACCGGCTGTGGCCGGAGCCGAAACTGCTGGCCCGCCTGTGGCTGCTCACCGCCGCGCAGGCCGTCCTGCAAGGTCTGCTGCTCGGTCTGCTCGTCCCGATCCTGGACGCCGTCGTACGGCCGGAGCCCGACCTCACCGCGGCCACCCCCTGGCTCGTGCTCGGCGCGATCGGCGCGGTGGCGTACGCGGTGCTGAGCGTCATCGCCACCCCCGTCGGGTTCGCGGCGTCGGGCGCGCTGGCGGCGCAACTGCGGCGAGGGCTGATGCGGCACGTGAGCGCGCTGCCGCTGGGGTGGTTCACCGCCGAGCACAAGGCGCGGCTCGCCCGGGGCGTGACCGCGGACGTCGGCGACTCCGCGCACCTGGCCGTGACCGTCGCCGGTCCCGCGATCACCTCGACGCTGCTGCCCGCGACGATCGTCGCCGTGACGTTCGCCGTCGACTGGCGGATGGCGCTGCTGTTGTGCGCGATCGCGCTCGTCGCCTTCTGGGCGCTACGGCGTGCCGCGCGCATCGCCGAGATCGCCGAGATCGAGCTGGAACGGGCGTCGGCCGGGGTCGCCGGCCGGGCGATCGAGCTCGGTCAGGCCCAGCCGGTCCTGCGCGCGGCCGGGTACGCCGACGGCACGCCCAGGATGCGCGCGGCGCTCGTGGACCACCGCGAGACCTACCGTGACGGCATGCGCCGCGCCCGCCGGCCGTTCTTCGTCTACACCGGCGTGATCATGGGCGGCTTCGTCGCGGTGCTCGCGCTGGCGGCCGAGCTGGTGCTCAGCGAGCGTGTCTCGGTCCCCGAGGCGATCGCGCTGCTGGTGCTCGCCGCCCGTTTCCTGGAGCCGCTCGGCAACCTCATCGACCTCATCGGGGCGCTGCGCGCGATGACGAACAAGATCACACGCATCGAGGAGCTGCTGGCCACGCCCGCGCTGCCCGTGCCGGCCCGCCCGGTGCGCGGCATCGAGGCGGCCGACGTCGAGCTCTCGCGCGTCAGCTTCACCTACCCGGGCGGCCAGGCCCCCGCGTTGCGCGAGGTGTCGCTGCGCTGCCGGCCGGGCACCACCACCGCGCTGGTCGGCCCCTCGGGCTCGGGGAAGACGACGGTGACCCGGCTCATCGCCCGGTTCTTCGACGTCGACTCGGGACACGTGCGCGTCGGTGGCGTCGACGTCCGCGACCTCGATCCGGGCGCCCTGCTCGACGAGATCGCCATCGTCTTCCAGGACGTCTACCTGTTCGACGACACCATCGAGAACAACCTGCGCCTGGCGCACCCGGAGGCGACCTGGCACGAGCTGGAGGAGGCGGCCGCCGCGGCACGGCTCGACGAGGTGGTCGAGCGGCTGCCCGACGGCTGGCGTACCCGTGTGGGCGAGGCCGGCGCCCAGCTGTCGGGCGGCGAACGCCAGCGCGTCGCGATCGCGCGGGCGATACTCAAGCGGGCGCGCATCGTGCTCGTCGACGAGGCCAGCTCCGCGCTCGACCCCGAGAACGAGGCCGCGATCACCCAGGCCATCGCCAACCTCGGCGACGACCCCGGCCGCACGGTGATCGTGATCGCCCACCGCCCCGCGACCCTGGCCGCGGCCGATCATGTGGTCTCGCTCGACGAAGGCCGCGTCACCGAGACCGGCACGCCCTCGGAACTGCTGCGCACGGGCGGGGCGTTCGCGCGGCTGTCCCGGCAGTACGAGCGGGCACGGCACTGGCGCATCGCCCAGAAGGGACACCCGTCGTGAGGACGCGCCTGCCGGCCATCGTGCTCGCGGTGGCGCTCTCGCTCGCCGCCTGCGGCACCGCCTCGCCTTCCGCGCCCGAACCGGCCCGTGGAACGGTGACCGTGACGTCCGCGAACGGCGAGGTCACCGTACCCGTCACCGATTCCCGGATCTGGGCGCTGGACTACCAGACCGCGCTCAACCTGCTGGCGCTGGGCGTCGTCCCGGCGCACGCCGGGAAGTACGGCTACGACACCGACCCGTTCGTGTCCGCCGCCTACACGATCTTGACCAAGGCCGGGGTCGAGCTGGTCGAGCCCGGCAAGGCCGAACTCGTCGCCGCCGCCGGGCCGGAGCTCGTCGTCGGCCTGCCGAACACCGGCAGCGACACGATCGTCCCGCAACTGCGCGAGATCGCGCCGGTCGTGATCCTGCCCGGCCTGCCCGTGCTGGAGGACACGCTCGGCACCCTCGGCGCGATCACGGGACACCAGGCCGAGGCCGCCGCGGTGGCGCGGCGTCTCACAACGGCACGCACCGATCTGGCGCGCCGCGTCAAGGGCTCGGAGTTCGCGGGCGCCGCCGTATCGGCGCTGTCGGCGTGCGGCGAGAACACCTTCTGCGTGTACGGCAACGCGCGCGGCTTCGGCCCGATCCTGACCGAACTGGGCCTGAGGCGTCCCGCCCGGCAGGCGCTCAAGGGCAACGAGTGGGGATACGAGAACCTCTCGCCGGAGAACCTCGGCGAGCACAAGGCCGAGATCATCGTCGCGTTCGCCGGCTCGGTCTCCTTCGGGGCTCCGTCTCCGCTGGAGAACCGGCTGCTCGACACCTCGGGATCGCGGACCGGCGAGGTGGACTTCTCCGCGTGGTTCGGAGTCGGCCCGCTGAACCAGGTCTGGGTGCTCCGCGACCTCGACGCGCTGCTCTTCGGCGACGGGCGGGTGGCCGGCGCGGCGGACGGGCCGGCGCTGTGGGCCCAGGTCACCGGCGCCTCATGAGCCCAGGTCCGGCACGGTCCCGGGCGGCACGGGTGTTGTGGCTGGTTTTGGCCGTGTTCGCGCTGGTGGTTGTGGCGATCCTGAGTGTCGCCGTCGGGGCCAGGCCGATCGACGTCGCGGCGATCGCCGGCGCGCTCACCGGTTTCGACGGGTCGGGCGACCACCACATCGTGCGTGACCTCCGTCTTCCGCGCACGGCCGCCGGGCTGCTGGCCGGCGCCGCGCTCGGCGCGTCGGGCGCGCTGATCCAGGCGTTGACCCGCAATCCGCTCGCCGACCCCGGACTGCTCGGTGTGAACGCCGGGGCGGCGCTGTCCGTCGCGATCGGGATCGCCGTGTTCGGGGCCGGCTCGGCCGGCGGGTACCTGTGGTTCGCCTTCGCCGGCGCGCTGGCCGCGACGCTCGGCGTCTATCTGATCGGGTCGGCGGGGAAGGGAGCCGCCGATCCGATCCGGCTCACGCTCGCCGGTGTCGCGATGGGCGCGGTGCTGGTGGGCGTCACCTCGGCGATGATGCTGCTTCAGCCTCGCGTCTTCGACCACATGCGCGGCTGGAACGCGGGCACGCTCGCGGGCCGCGGCCCGGACGTGCTGCTCCCCACGCTGCCCTTCGTGGCCGCGGGCCTGCTGCTGGCCCTCGTGGCCGCTCGATCGCTGAACGGCGTCGCCCTCGGCGACGAGGTCGCCTCCTCCCTCGGGGTGGCGGTCGGGCGCACGCGGGCCCTCGTGATCGTCGCGGTGACGCTGCTGGCCGGTTCGGCGACCGCGATCGCGGGCCCGATCGCGTTCGCCGGCCTGATGACGCCCCACGTCGCGCGGTGGATCACCGGTCCCGACCAGCGATGGATCCTCCTGCACACGATCGTCCTCACGCCGATCCTGCTCCTGGTGGCCGACGTGATCGGCAGGGTCGTGACCGCACCCGGCGAGGTGCCCGTCGGCATCGTCACCGCCTTCGTCGGCGCGCCCGTGCTCGTCGTCCTGGCCCGGCGCGCGAGGGCGAGCCGGCTGTGACCGAGGTGCGAGCCATGGCCGTGAACCTGTCGCTCCTGCTGCTGTGCGGCGCGGTCGTCCTATGGTCGCTGACCACGGGTGATCTCCGGCTCGGCATCGACGAGGTCGCCGCCGCCCTGACCGGAGGGGAGGACCGCGTCACCCGTACGGTCGTGCTCACGTGGCGCCTGCCCCGCGCGGTGGCGGCCATCGTCTTCGGCGCCGGGCTGGGCGTGGCGGGCGCGGTCTTTCAGTCGCTGACCAGGAATCCGCTGGCCGGCCCTGACGTCATCGGATTCTCCAGCGGGGCCTACACCGGCGCGCTGATAGTGATCATCGGCGCCGGCGGCGGCTACCTCGACGTGGCCGCGGGCGCGCTGGCCGGCGGCCTGGCCACCGCCGTCGTGGTCTATCTGCTCGCCTTCCGCCGGGGCGTCCAAGGGTTCCGGCTCATCGTCGTCGGCATCGGAGTCTCCGCGCTCCTCACCGCGGCCAATACCTGGATGCTCCTGCGCGCGCAACTGGAGACCGCCATCGCGGGGGCGGTCTGGGGCGCCGGATCGCTGAACGGCATCGGCTGGGACCGCGCCGCTCCGGCCTGCCTCGCGACCCTCGCCCTGCTGATCGTTCTCAGCCGGTTCCAGCCGTCCCTGCGCATCTTGGAGATGGGCGCCGACACCGCGCGGGCCCTCGGCGTCCGCGTCGAAGGCAGCCGCCTCGCCCTTCTGCTCACCGCTGTCGTGATCACCGCCGCCGTCACCGCCGCGGCCGGGCCGATCGCCTTCATCGCCCTGGCCGCACCACAGATCGCCCGCCGCCTCATCCGCGGCCCCGGAGTCACCCTGAGCGCCTCGGCGCTGACGGGAGCGCTGCTGCTGGCGCTCGCCGATCACGCGGCCCAGCACCTGATGCCGCGGGTTCTCCCGGTCGGCGTCGTCACCGTGATCGCCGGTGGCGGCTACCTGGTGTGGCTGCTGATCCGCGAACAGCGCCGCCGTTCCTGATCGCCCAAGACCGCCTGGGCCTTCAAAACGCCGACCGAATTCTCGATGAAGTCCGAACCTTTATCGCGCGGCTGCCATCCAACCCTAGGAAAGATCCACATGAGAAGGGGGCTGATATACGTGCGGATCGCATGGGTGATAGCCGGAGCAGCGGTTACTGGAATGCTCACGAGTCAGGCGGCGGTGGCCGAAAGCCGGTCGATTCCGAAAGACTTCCTGCTTTACGAGAAGCAGGCGCGCCAGGACGTCAAGAACAAGCACTGGTATGTCAACGAGGGCGAGGGACGCGAACTGGCCGAGGTCAACAACATTCAGTGCTCCAACGCCAGGCTCAAAGGCTGGGCCGACCGGCGTGACATCACTTTCAACCCGAAGAACGACGGCAACGAGAAAACCCACTCCTCGCGCGGCGAGCAGGTCTTCCTCTTCGCCGGCATTCCCGGGGCAGAGAAGATGATCAAGCAGATGCGCGAGCGGATGGCGCGATGCGAGGGCGTCAAGGTCGTCCTGGCGGCGATCGGCGACGGGGCGGTGGGCGGATCGCGCACGGTCAGGCAGGCGGGCGCGGTCACGCAGGTCCAGAAGTTCGTGGCGGTCCGCAAGGGTGCCGCGGTCGCGCTGTACTGGGACCTGCGCAACGACGCCAAGGCCCTGCGCACCCTCGCCCAGCACGGCGAGGACGCCGAGCGGATGGCCGCCAAGCTCTGCCGGATCGGCGGCTGCTGAACCGCACCGCGGGCGGCAAACGGCCTAGCGCGCCGGCAGCCTCCTGCCCTCCGGCCTGAAATGCCACGACACTGTCGCGAGAAGGAGAAGAAAGAGCGCCGGAAGCAGCTGATACCAGGCGTCGCCCGTGGCGATGTGCGAGAACATCCCTCCGGTGAACAGAAAGAACATGCCCGCGTACGCCCACTCCTTGAGCAGCGGATATTTGGGGAGCAGAATAGCCAGCGCTCCCAGGAGCTTCCACCCGCCCAGGAGGGTGAGAATGTAGACGGGATAACCCAGTTCCACGATCCCCCAGGCATAGGGAGGCGCCAGCGCCTCCCTGCCCTCGATCCTCAGAATCTGCTGAACTCCCGAACCGACGAGCCCCGATGCGAGCACAAGGGTGGAAACCCAGTAAACGATCCTTCGTGTCTTCGCCATATCGCATCGACTCCTCGCCGCTTTTGTTCGTGACTACCCGCGTCACGCTAGGGCGAGTCGATCGGCCGGCGCTTCTCGATTCCTGATCGATGCGACCGGTCGAGTCGCATTTCGGCGAAGACGGCTTCGATCACCCGGTCCACGGAGTCGCGGATCAGTGGTTCCCGGGTGATCAGGAGCTTGAGGTACAGCGGATCCGACAGGATCGCCCTCGCCAGGTCGAGGCCGGGTGCCAGGTGCCCGCTGGTAGCGGGTGGCCTTCAGCCGGGCGACGATCTTGCCCGCCCGCGTCGTGATGAAGCGTTCGTTGAGCGCCGCGGTGGCCTTCGCCGGACTCGCCGCAGTGGCGTTCACCGGGCTGGTCGTGGCGGCCGTCGCCGCCGGCCGCACCCTGAGATGCCGACGTTTCGGCATGAAACGCGGGTCAACGGAGGGAGAACGGCATGCGATCTCACCAACTCCTCCTCGCGTTCGCGCTGACGGCGGGCCTGGTCATGACCGGCCTGGAGCCCCCGCCAGGACCGCGCCCGCTCAGGGCAGGCCGCCGAGCCACTCCCGGAAGGCCGGACCCGCGAGCCTGGCGTGCGGGCCGGGCAGGAACCCGCCCTCGGCGGCGATCTCGGCATCGGGCATGCCCGAGCCGTCGACGCCGACGACCTTGATGTTCCGGCGGGCGCCGAGGAGGGCGGCCGCCTCCGAGAGGATCTCCCTCCGGGGCCCGGCGATCTCGGGGATCGGCGTTCCCCGAGCGATCTCGCCGGGGTCGAGGGCCAGACCGGTCAGGTCCTCGGCCACGGTACGGCAGGCCACGAGCTGGGAGGGCAGGGCCGGGATGTAGGCGACGTCGCCCTGCCGCCAGTCCAGAAGCTGACCGACGAACTCGTGGAACTGCGCCGCCCGCAGCACACGGACGGGGAGCGGCCCGGACAGCAGATACTCCTCGTGCGCCTTCTTGGCGGCGAGAAACCCGGCGGTGGCCCTGCCGACCCCGATGATGGACGCCACGGTGATCCGGGCGACCCCCGCATCCTGCCCGTACGCGTGCAGGTTCCGGGCCGACGCACGGAAGAACTCCGTCGCCGCCTCCTGATCGGAGGTGTGCCACGAGGCGACGTCGACGATGACGTCCACTCCGGTGAGCGCCCCGGCCAGGCCCTCACCGGTGACGAGGTCCACGCCGGTGGCTCGTGACATCGGCACGACCTGGTGCCCCCGTTCGGTGAGGACGTCCACGACGTGGCGTCCCAGCCGCCCGGTCGCCCCTGCGACCGCGCACGTGGTGATGCTCATGCCGGGCTCCCTTCCCGGTCGCTGTAGTTCTGGCCCGGGGGCATGCCGGGGATCGGCTTGGCGATGAGCGCGGCCGGGGTGAAGAAGCCGATATGGGCGATCGCCATGATCAGCGTCCAGAGCGCCTTGTCGTCGTAGTGCGCGGACGCCTTGGCATACAGCTCGTCGGGAACGCGCTCCCCGGACGGGTTCGGGGTCAGGACCGCCTCCACCAGCTCCAGCGCGACCCGTTCCGCGCCGGTGAACAGGGTGGCGTCC
Source organism: Nonomuraea sp. NPDC050547 (assembly GCF_044457345.1). Taxonomy (NCBI): domain Bacteria; kingdom Bacillati; phylum Actinomycetota; class Actinomycetes; order Streptosporangiales; family Streptosporangiaceae; genus Nonomuraea; species Nonomuraea sp. NPDC050547. The sequence continues at coordinate 628,786 of NZ_JBITGW010000002.1, read as the reverse complement.
CGCCAGGTCGCCACGGCGGTGATGCGCTCCTCCGGCTCCCCTGCCCGGCGCAGGTTGCCGGTTTCCCTGATGGTGAAGTAGGTACTGCCGAGCATCTGACCGGCCCGCAACTGCAGCAGGTGGATGGTGGCCTGCGGAACCGAGCCGTTCTCGATGACCTTGTGCAGGCCCGCGCCGACCTCCGCCATCTCGGGAACGAAGGGGAGTGGGTTGGGCATGCGTGAACGGAGTTCGGTCGTCTCGGGTGTGGACATGATGAGGTGTTCCCTTCTTGTCGTGCCTCCTGGCGAACACGAGACGCCCGCGCCCCCGGCCCCGTAACGGACGAGGCCATGTGACATAGACCACCGATCGTGGGTGTTACACGGGGGTGGGGAGCGGCGTCCTGTGCGTGGGGCAGTACTGGGAAGGGAGCCGGGGATGAGTGATCACAGCGAGCGGCGGACGGAGGCGGCCGGGCCGTTCGATCCCGGCGGCCGTGCGGAGTCCGTGGACACGGCCACCGAGGCGTTCGTGACCCACCGCAACCTGCTGTTCACCGTCGCCTACGAGATGCTCGGTTCGGCCACCGACGCCGAAGACGTCCTGCAGGAGACCTGGCTGCGATGGGTGGACGTCGATCTCGCCACCGTGCGGGAGCGGCGCGCGTACCTGGTGCGGATCGTCACCCGGCAGGCACTGGACCGCCTGCGTACGCTCGGCCGGCGCAGGGAGTCCTACGTCGGGCCGTGGCTGCCGGAGCCGTTGCTGACCGCGCCCGACGTGGCCGAGGACGTCGAACTGGCCGAGAGCGTCTCGATCGCGATGCTGCTGGTGCTGGAGACGCTCCAGCCGGTCGAGCGGGCCGTGTTCGTGCTGCGTGAGGTGTTCGACCTGGACTACGACGAGATCGCCGAAGCCGTCGGCAGGAGCCCTGCCGCGGTCCGCCAGCTCGCCTACCGGGCACGGGCGCACGTCGCCGCACGCCGTCCACGTGGCATCGTCTCCCCGGCCGAGACCCGCGCCGCGCTCCACGCCTTCCAGCGAGCGGTCGAAACCGGCGAGCTGCAGAGCCTGCTCGATGTCCTCGCGCCGGACGTCGTCGCCCTGAGCGACGGCGGCGGCGTCAAGCACGCCCTGCTACGTCCCATCGTGGGGGCCGCCGGCGTCGCCCGCCTGCTGGCCGTCGGCTGGTGGAAACACGACGGCGAAAGATCGGTCGAGGTGGTGCAGATCAACGGCGGCCCGGGGCTGCTCGTCCGGATCGACGGCGAGATCGACGGCGTGGTGGCGGTGCGCATGGAGAACGGCCACGTCACCGGCGCCTACCACGTCCGCAACCCCGACAAACTGTCCCGCGTAGAACAAGAAACCGTCATAAGCCGCTGAAACCCCGAACCGCCCGCCACGCCCCGACGGCAAGGAGAATCCCTGAGCCAACCCGTCACAGCGCCTTCGACACAGGGTGCTCGCGTTCGATCCGGTAGTCATCCACGAAAGCGAAGAACAGCTCCATCGGATTCACGTTCGCCGCTTCGGCCTCACGCTGGATCTCGACCGCCCAGCCAAGAGAACTATGTCGTCCAAGCTTCGTCCACAGCCACTCGGCGAAGGGACCACTCGGCCAGAAGTCGACTTGCTCGGTGACGCCGTGAACCTTGACGGCGACCTGATACCCGATCAAGACGGAGCCCAGGTCCTCGAGCGAGCGCACCCACGTCCCCGGACGGAGCCGAACCTCCTCAAGGAAATCGAAGACATCACTCAGCTCACCAAGTTCCCGCGGCCTGCGCTTCACCGCCTCAGCCTCTGACATGGGCCGAGCCTATCGGCGATCACGTCAGCCACCAGTCATCAACCGACGCACCCAACCAGCACGATCACCTTACGGAAGGACCGACGACCAGGTCCGAGCGCGTCGCCATCATCATCGTTATCGAACATTCTCAATAACTTGCCAGGTGCAGCCGTTGGCCACCAGGTAGCGGATCGCGTCGACGATGTCGCGGCGCCGGTGCTTTTCCGGCCTGCCACTGCTGGGGGTCTGGCAGGCCGGAACCGGCAGCAGGCGTTCCAGCAGCGCCCATTCGGCCGCGCTGGTGTCGGAGGGGTAGCGGCGCCGTCGCATCATCGGCGCCTCAGCTGCCGACGGGGGCGGTGCCGTTGGCCAGTATGTCCAGGGTGGAGACCATGCTGGAGGCCTGGGCCAGCACGAATTTGGCCCACTTGTCGTCGGGATACTTCATCGCGTGCGGAGTGATCGTCCCGTCCAGCAGGCGGCTGATCCGGGTCAGCGCGGTGGCGAACTGGCCTTTTCGTAGGAGATCCAGTCAGCGGGGTCGGTGGGAAAGCGGTAACCGTCCCTGACTGTATAGATCAACGGAGTCAGGTGCTCGCGCGCGGCGACCTCTTTGATCCACAAGATGCCCTTGAGGACCTGGTAGGGGCTCAGCCCGGCCGGGCGGGCTTCGACTAGCGCCATCCTGACGCGTTCACCGCAGACGTTCTTGGGCAGCCTGACCTGCCCGCGGCCGGAGGAGGTCATCGCCGCTCACTCGCCTCGCAACAGCGCGGCCAAGCCCTCGTCCATGCTGAGGTTGCCGGTGTCCAGCGCGGTCTCGATCCAGTCGGTCGCGCCGCGCACCCGGGCCAGGTTGGCGTGCACCCGCTCGACCTCTTCGGGCGTGAAGCTCTGGTCGCGGAGCAAGGGACCACCCTGCCCGCGGCCGCCACGAACGCCGCGCAGGCGACCACCACAGGCGATGTACTTTTGTTGGTGACGAACGCTCTGGCGGGCGTGCTCGATCGCCGAGCGGGTCTGGCGGGGCACCTCCTGTCGCCGCTCGTTGGGCGACGCGGTGCGAGCGGTCGACCTGGGCGCGGTTGACCAGGTGCGTGGCGGTGCTGTCTTCGACGAACCGGGCCACCACGGTGGGCTGGCGCAGCAGGTCGGTAGCCACCTGGGCGGCGACCTGCCCATCGGCCAGCAGGTCCGGCACCTTGTTGACCTTCTCCTGCTCCGACACCGGGTGGTTGACCCGCTGGCCGACTACGCGTCTGGCGGCGTCCTGGGTCCAGCGCCGGCGGCCGCTGCGCTCATGCAGAGGCCGGATGGAGGATCCGCGCGTAGCGTTCGGCCTCGTCCTGGATGGCGGCCAACGCCTTATGCACGCTGTAGGAGACATCGTCCTGGCGATGCGGCTTGGGCCAGCGGGAGGCGACCCACCGGTGGTTCAGCAGGGTGCTCACCGTGATGTCGAGGTCCTCAGCGTAGAGCGCCAGCGAGTCACGTACCGACATCCAGTCCGCGTCCGGGCTGGCCTGTCCGCCGTGCGGGTTCATCGGCTCGATTTCCAGCGCGTAGTCGCCCAGGCGAAGCTGGATCTGGCCTTGGGCCGCGATCTGCTTCAGGCCGTCGGCGACCAGCTCGTCATAGCGCTCGCGGGTCAACCTTCCCACCATGGTGCTCCTCGCGTCCCTCCTCGCTCCAGCGCCTCAACCGGCCACTAGCGCGAAGTTTCCACCTCACCACAGTGCGTGACAATACCCTGGAAAGAGAGTTCTCGCCGCCCCGCCATACTCGGACAATGCGTGATCAACGATCCGACGAGAAGGCCGTCACAGTGACGCCTTCCTCATCGGCTCTGCGGCGTCGCCACCCCCGCGTCCGACACGCGGCCGAGAAGTAGATCGTCCCCACCGGATGATCCACGCCCTCAACCCAGAATCCCGCGCACTCCCGGCAGACCACCCGCCGCGCCGGCGACGGGTCCCGGATCGCCTCAACCCGACGCCGAGTGCGCACCCGCAACCACCGCTGTCGAGCTCGACATTGGTCCGAACAGAAACGGGCATCCCGCCGCATCCACCCTGGTAACGACGTCCCGCAGGTCGGGCAGTAACGCTCTTCCCCGACCGTCACACCCCCACACTGACGCGACGCTCACCATGGCCACCAGTCCGGACAGCGCCACATCCTGCTCCCAGCGTTCCGGGCTTATAGCCGCCGTCGAGGCTACGCGATCACTTCCAGGTTCGGCGACCCGCTCTCAGATGGGAGGCGATATCACCGTCCGGAACGTCACTGACACACGTCGTCCACGAGCGACCCGTCCAGTAGGGCCTGGATCGCTCTTGCGAGCCGCGATGCTGTGACGCCAGGCGTATCGGGCGGGTCCCGTCATGACACAGAGGCTGCCCGGGGCAAGACCTACCGAGACCTTTTTCTTCTCCGCGGAGTGGGTGAAGTCCATAAGACAAGGAGAGCCCAGGGATACGGCAGCGACGACTGGGCCAAAGCATGGCACGCAGTCGACGTGAGGGCTGATGCCTTGCCCGGGCTGATAGTCGTTGACGATCACCTGGTCTGCTTCCTGATCCATGATTCCTTCGCGGACCAGGCGTGCAGCCAGCTCTCCTGCCCAGGATGGCAGTGCTGGGGCGGTTGCGCTCGCGGAGTTCCGAGCCATGCCACGTCGGACGTAGTCGTAGTGATGGCCGTAATGCTGTACCCGACGCCGCAAATGTGTCGACCAGCTGGTGGCGTCAATGATCAACAGCAGGGACTCACAGGCTGGTGGAGCCAGCCAATCGGGGATGTATCGCAAGCCTGGGACCGAATCTGAAGGCTGCTCCGCTACGCCATCGCCGGGAACTAAGAACAGTTGATCGAAGGAATCGGACATGCCACGACAATAGCCAGCACCACCCTGACGGGATCCCCGATCATCCAAAACTCCGGTTGCCGGCAGCCGGACCGGCACAACCCCGAGATCAAAAGCTTGGGAACAGGCTCTAAGCTTGTTCTTTATCCACCAAACCGTTGCGCTCGTCTGGACAACGAACAACGCCTTTGGGTGGTCGACCTGCTCAGCTCCCTGTTGCGAGGTCTTGTGGTTCGATTCGTTTGAGCGACGCGCTCACCCGCACGAGCCCACCCCTGCGACCGATTCAACCCCGGGTGGTCCAGTCGACGCGTATTCACCCGAAACAACACCCAAGCGGTACGATGCGAACACCGAACCGGGCAGCTGGCCGTACCAGCAGCACCAGCGGGCAGGACTTCTCCGTCAGGGGGCGTGGCCGTACCGCGCCCACCAGCGGTTTCCCACGTACCTCACGTTGATGGAGAACCCGTCATGACCTCTGCCGTCCCTCGCGCCTTCCACTGCGAGCACACCCGCGCCAAGAGCAGGGTGTACGCCCTCGTCGAGCGCTCTCGCCAGCCCGCGACCCTGCATGCCGTACTGACCTGCACCGACCCCGCCCTCGCTCAGCACGCCGCCTACCTTCTCTCCTCGGTGCTGGAGAACGGCCTGGGCCCCGCCGCCCGCGCTGAGTCGGAGCGGATCGCAGCGGCTCTGCCCGACGCGCCCGCCGCCTCCTTCCGACGCACGCTGGCCGATGTCGTGAACGGGACCTGGGCCGACACCCCCGAACTCGCCGCCACGTGGGAGTCCCTGCGGCGCGGCCGCCGCGACTCGGCCGGCCTCGGTGGCGACCTTGAGAGCCGCACACCGCACGACGCCCGCCTCGACGCCTTCCCAGGGCCGGTCGTACGCACGATCAGCCTGCTGGAGGTGCACGTCCACGACCCCGCTCGCCTTCTCGCGGCGGCCACCGCGACGGGCTGGAGGCCGTTCGACGCCGAGGACCTCGACGAGGACGACAGACAGGACGTCGTCGGAGCCGTCATGCACTTCGTCAACGGCCCGGAGTTCCTGCCCGGCGCCGACCAGCTGATGGAAGCCATGCAGGCACAGCTGCTGCGCGTCGACAGGGGCGATGAGGTGAGCGACTGGAGCACCATGCCCGTGACGGCGAGGTTCGACACGGGAACGAGGTCCGACCCCGACAACCGGGCCGACTGATCGCTACCTCACAGGCACGTCGGCGCGGCCGAGCACGAAATCGACTCGGCTGCGCCGGGATGTTCACACGCCTAACTTCTTCTTCATTGTCCGGATTGTTGTAGTGCTGCGAGAGTACGGCCGCGTTTGACGGTCTTGCCGACGCCGTAGCGGGGCGCGGGGCGGCGGTTGGGGACGCCGGGTGGGCGCCCCGGGCCGGGTCTGGAGGGTTTGGGTGCGCTGGCAGGTTGGGCGAGGAGCGGGCGGAGGTTCCGAAACCCGCGCCGGACGCGGGCGGGTGTGAGCTGGCCGCGCGGGACGGGTCTCACCCAGGGGTGGCGCAGGTCCTCGATCAGGTGGCGGCCGAGGCGTAGCTGAGTGTGGGCAATGACGAGCAGCCAGGTCCAGCGGTCGGCTGCCTGGGTGGCGCGAAGCTTGGGCCGAATCCAGCCGAGGGTTTGCTTCCAAAAGCGATAGGTGTGTTCCAGGTCGAATCTGCGCAGGAACGCCTGCCAGCATCGATCCACGCCCGTGCTGGTGACTCCGGTCTTGGAGGACCAGAGCCAGACTGGCGGAGCGTCACGGTCACCGGGCAGGTGCTCGACTTTCAGGCGGATCAGGGTGCCCTCGATGAGCGGCAGCGCACCCTCGTGGTCGAGCCAGGCGCGGTGGAGCCGGGGGTGGATCCGGTCCCAGGCGCGGGTTTCGGCCTTGCCGTAGTGGGTGGTGTCGGTGAGCGTGCTCACCGCGGGTTCGGGCCAGGTGGCGGGGTCGGCCAGGGCGAACTCGCCACCATGCTTGGGCGGGCACCCACCGCGGGGGTGGGCTAGCAGGAACTCCTCGCGTGAGGGTGCCGAGCGGCGCATCACCCGGTCGGAGCGGATACGGCCCAGCAGTTCGACGGGCAGGTCGCGCAGGACGTAGGCCAGGCGTGTGATGTCGTAGCCGGCATCGGTCACGATCAGCACGTCCGGGTTCCCGGTGCGCCATTGACCGGCGGTGATCAGTCGCTCGATGACGCCGCGGAGCTGGTTGGCGGTGACGGCGGTGGCGTCGTCGGCCGGCCCTAGCCGCACCACGTCCAGCGGCGCCGTCCACGAGGTGCGGCCCATCTCCAGCGCCGCCACGAAGGAGTAGGGCCAGCCCGGGATGAACTGCGAGGCGCTCTTGGCCCGGCCGTACACGTGACAGAACAGCCGCTCGGCCGAGCAAGGTGCGTCCGAGCGCAGCCACGGAGACACATCCACCGCCAGCACGATCCGCCCGTCCGGCCAGCGCGGCAACGGCAGCCCGGCCAGCACCTCACGGAGCTGTGCCACGTCAATCCGGCCGTGGTTGAGCGCGCCGTATAAGGCGCCATGCCCGCGCCGGTACTCCGGCGACAAGGTCAGATCTACCGGCGAGCGCACCGGCCCCGGCTCGCACAACAGCGCATCAGCCAGCTCGAACAACGCATCGGCTCGCGCCTTGAGGCAGGCGTAGACGTCGTTGCGGAAGCGGGACAGCTCCTTGGAGGACTCGACACCAGCGGCATCGTTCAGCAGACTCACCCTCACGGCCTTGTAGTGATCAGCAGCCACTCGACACCGCACATGATCACTCAAGGCCGTCTTGCTGTCCGCGAAACGATCAAACCCTGCCCAGCACAACAATCCGGAGGACAAAGAACAAGCTAAGCTTGTCGTTTAACCCCTGATCTTCGCGTTTGGGACTTCATAGACATGCCGGGCTGTGACTGAGCGTAGCCAGTCAGGTGGAGCGGCGGGGTTTGGTGCCTTTGCGGTGGTGAGCTGGGCGTTTGTAGAGCTCGCCGGTGACCAGGAGCAGGCCGACCCCGTGGCGAGGTGTGGGCCGGTTCTTGGAGCCGGGTGGTCGTCCACGGCCGGGGCTGGAGGGTTTGGGCGCACGGGCGATCAGCGGTGTCTTCGTGCGCAGGTTCCGAAACCCCCGGCCAACCCCGAGCCGGGGTCAGTCTGGTCTCCATCAGAGGCTTCTCCCAAAGGCGGCGGAGATCGTGTACCAGGCCGCGGGCCAGGCGGAGCTGGGTGTGGACGGCCAGGATGAGCCAGGTCCAGGTGTCGGCGGCGCGTGGGTTGCGCAGGCGGGGCTTGGTCCAGCCGAAGGTCTGCTGGAGCAACCTGAAGGTGTGCTCCAGGTCGAATCTCCGCAGGAACGCCTGCCAGAGCCGGTCGACGTCGGCTTCGGTGACGGCGGTGCCCGACCACCACAGCCACAGCGGCTTGGGGTCGCGGCGGAAGGTAGGTGGTCGACCTGGAGCCGGATAACGGGGCCCTCGATGAGGGGCAGGTCGCCGGGGAGTCCTGCCAGGCGGCCCGGTGGGTCAGGATGGGGTGCAGCCGGTCCCAGGCCATCGCGGTCGCGCTGCCGTATCGGGTGGTGTCGGTGACGGTTTGTGCGTGAGGATCGCCCCAGGTGGCGGGGTGGCCGAAGACGAACTCGGCGCCGTGCTTGGGGTAGCGGCCGCCATAGGGGTGGGCCCGGTCGAACTCTTCGCGGGAGGGAGCTAGGCGGCGCATCACCCGATCGGAGCGCATCCGACCGAGGATCTCCACGGGCAGGTCGGCCAGCAGGAACGCCAGGCGGGGAACGTCGTAGCCGGCGTCCAGGACGATGAGGATGGCGGGTTCGCCGTCGGTGTACTGGTCCGCTTCGATCAGGCGCTCGACGACCTGGCGCAGTTGGTCGGCGCTGACCTGCGCCAGGTCGGCGCCGGGCTCCAGACGGCTCGCATCCAGCAGCGCGGTCCAGGAGGTGCGACCGATCTCCAAAGCGGCGACGATGGAGTACGGCCAGCCGGGGATCATCTGGTGCTTGGTCTTCTCGCTGCGGCCGTAGGTGTGGCAGAACGACCGGTCCGGGCTGGTCGCGGCGTCTGGTCGCAGCCAGGGGCTGACGTCGGCGGCCAGCACGATCCGCCCGTCGGCAGCGCGTGGTAACGGCTGCGCGGCCAGCGACCGGCGCAAGCGGCCGATCTCGATGCGGCCGTGGTTGGCCCCGTCATACAGGGCACCGTGGCCACGCCGGTGCTCCGGCGCCAATGCCGGGTCCACCAGCGTCTTGACTGGCCCGTCGGTGCACAGCACAGCCTCGGCCAGCTCGAACAGCTCATCGGCGCCCGCGGTCAGGCATTGGTAGAACTCCTGGCGGAAGCCCGACAGCGTGGTCAGGCCGCCCTGGTCGGAGCCGGTAGCGGGGCTATCCGCTCGACTTGCCGTCACGCGTGCCAGAGTGGACATCGCGGTCACCGCCTCGCCTCGGAGACTTTGCACGAGCCCGAAGATGAGACGGTGACCCTCCCACGTCACGGCGACACACCGTATCGCGATAGCCACAATCCGCTATGCGCGATACGTTACCTGAGCTGCCGGATGCGGCAAACGCGAAGATCGGGCGAGACGCTCAGGGAGTGGTGAACCCCTCTGGATCGCCCGTCCTGGTCACGTGTCATCGCTATCGGGCTGACAAGCCTCAGCGATGGCCTGGGGATCCCAGTAGAACGGACGACACTCCAGCATGCGTCCATCCCGCACGGTGATCAGTTGCACGATCAAGGTGTCGACTTGTTTGCCGGTGGATCGGGCCCGAAACCGCACCCGATTCCGCACGACGACGGTGTTCGCATCCCCCCAATGCTCCTGCTCCAGGAACTCCATCGACTCCCAGACCTCACTGAAGACGGCCAGAAATCGCTCCATCTCCTCATGTCCACGCCAGATCCCGGTCCCGGTGAACGGCAGTCCTGGAGCCTGGTGAAGCACCACCTCCGGGTCCAGCAGAGCAGCTACGGGTTCATAGCCGGCCTCACCGAAACCACCCGCAGCCACGTACGCGGCCTCGGCCGCGTAAAACCTCTCCATCACCGTCCACGCGTCCGCAGCTCGCGGCGACCTTGACTGATCCTCGCCGACCTGGACCTCTGACGTCCTTATCGTGCTCATGATCCGAGTGTTTCGGGCATCCCGGATCCCTGCTGGCGTGAATCGGACCTCTCGCTCCCCCTGGGTCTTAGGACTCCGCGCACCACGAAGGATGATGACGATCACAGCTGGCCGACGAGAGGTTAACCGACAAGCTAAGCGACACGGCGAGACGCCAGGCCGTGTCCGTCTCAGTCCTTGCGCCCTCGTCGACCAGGCGCTGCACTCGGGCCAGCGCTTCGCGCACGGCTTCGAGGGTGGGCCGGCCGGGCAGGTCGCCCATGGCCTGCCGGCTCACGTCATTCACGCCTTCGGCCGCCACGCGCACGGGGTGAAGCGCGGCGATGACGTCGAGGCGGGTGGGTGCCCTCCATGCAGGTCACCGTACACACATATCGAATGTGCGTTCGATAGGTTTCGATGATGTGGGCGGGCACCGCGATAGCCGAGCGCCCACCTCGATTGCATCAGGGGCGGGCACTCGCTAGCCAGGCCCAGTCACGGTACGCCTCATCCCGCCGGGACCACCAGAACCACAGTGATGGGCATTACCAGTTGATCCACATCCACAGCTGCCATTGGGGGACACTCCCAGCGACGAACCTGCACTCGTAGGGGTGGACGGATCGGCGACCGTCCCTGTGGCATGCGCGCTCACCGAAGATGTCGGGGTAATACCACCCGTTGTAGCTCCAGTGCCCTGCGGCGCTGCTCGACGGGGCGGTGGCCGGCACCGCGGCGGCCGGTGCCGAGCCCAGCAGGGCGGGGCCGGCGGCGATGGTGAAGGCCGTCCCCGCGAGGGCGAGACCGCGTTTCCAGATGGACATGAGTTCTCCGATCGTCTTTCCCGGTCACACCGTCTTGTGTCACCAGGTCCATGGCCGTGAGGCTCGCAGGCCGCGCTCACCGCGGCCTCACTGGCTCAGGGGGTGCCCTATGGACCCCTCCAGGGTCCCGGAGGGCGTGATCGAAGTCGGACTTGACCGACGTCAAAAGAGCCCGTCCCCACTGGGGGCGGGCTCTTCCTCACGGCTGCGTGAACGGCCGGCGTACCCCTCACTCGGAGGGCTCATCCTCACGGCCTGAGGTCCGCCCAGAAGGCATCGTGATCGCTCCATGGGCCCATCGAGACCGTCCCGGTGGCACCGGTGGCGAGGAAGCCCCAGCCGCCGTTGCGGGTGAACACGTGCTGCCGGTTGCCGTCGCTCTTGCGAGTGAAGCCGGGTACGTTACGCATGCAGTTTTTGAGTTTCCGCTGCTCATCGTCGTTGTCCCACCTGAGGTTCATGTCGCCTGAGATGATCAGCGGCCCCCGGGAGGCCCAGGTGTTGGCCGTCTGCAGCAGTTGCGTGCACTGCTTCTCGCTCGTGACGAACCCGAGGTGGGTACCGCACACCGTGAAACTCCGCATCTTGCGGCAGCCCATGATGCGCAGGCGAGGGCCATGTCCGGTCGCGGGGCGCAGAGCCGTCGGCCGGACACCCACAACACACCCTGCCGAGACGAACGGCAGAACTGCTATGACGCGGGTCTTTCAAGCACGCGTGAAAGACGTCGAGCCGGCCAGGTGACGTTTCCTAGCGTGGACCGTGAACGCTTCATTGATCAGCGCTTGATCGATCAGCTCCACAACACCGACCCCCGTGTTCGTGGCCGAGCGGCGCACCATCTACGTGATTCATCGAGCCCGAGGAGAAGATCATGCAACCGCACCTGGTGAAGTACTTGGCCGCGCTCCTGACCGGCCTCAGCCTGACCCTGGCCCCCGCGCTTCCCGCCTCGGCGCAGGGCAACGACACGAGCTCCGCACAAGCCGTGATCTCCGAGGAGTACGTGGGATGGTTCTCCACCCGGCAGAACTGCTCGGCGGTGGGCCAGGACTACGTCCGCCATAACGGGGCGAGCGGGTATTCCTGCAGGCCGCGCGCCAACGGATACGACCTGTGGGTGTCCTACAACTGACCCTGCATCCGCAAGCTGCACGCGCACACTGACCGACCGCCTATCAAAGGCGGTGCGAGTTGGAGACAGAATTCGCTGACCATCCACCATGCCATGGTCGGGGCGAACGGCCAGTAGACGTACTTCCCGGCGCGCGAGCTGTTCGCCAACTCGACCGTCGTATATCCCGTGCACCGATCCTTCCCTGGATCAATGACCGTGGTCAATGACCGCATCCAGGTCAAGGATTTCGGCACCACGTACTGCGGCGGCACGAACGGGAATCTGCACGCGTTCGCCAGACCCTGATTTCCCAAGAGCTCCTGCGAGGAATTCAGCGGCCCCCAGGTGTCGGGCGGAGGCGTTCCTGGGGGGAGTCTAAGGGCGTCATGTTGGGTCTGGCCGGTCATGCTAATGGTCCGGATAACCGTGGTACTGGAAGCGTAGCCGTACAACGCGAAGACGCCCCGCCTTTCCCCGCCGAAGCGGGAGAAGGACGGGGCACCGTGTTTCGACACAACGGCAGCAATTGCTGGACGGCCGGCGACCCGGCCACCCGGGGCAGCGCTTCTGGGGTGCCATCCAGGTCGACAAGCTCAGACGAGGTAGACGTTCTTCATCTTGGTGAAGCCGGCGAAGGGGCCTTCGCCGGGTTCGAAGAGTTTTACGCGGAGGTCGGCCGCGGTCGGGTCCTCCTTGAGGGATTCGGCGAAGTCGCGGGAGACGTGGCTCAGGTGGGCGACGACGCCCTTGCGGCAGATGTCGGTCAGCGCCTCGTGGTCGGTGGTGGCGTCCTCGCGGAGTTCGATGTTGATGACGGGGCGGTATTCCAGGCCGGGTAGTTCTTCCAGTGACAGGCAGAAGCGGGCGATCGAGGCCGCGTAGGGGTTGCCTTGGTAGAGGCCGTATTCGACGTCCTGCGGGTACAGGTTGGCGCCCATGTAGGAGATGGTCGAGTCCTTGCGGCCGAACAGGAACAGCAGCGGCAGGTTCATGCGCTCGTCGGTCCACATGCCCGCGTAGTCGGCGCCGAGGGCGCGCTTGACCTCGGGGAGCGTTCTCAGCAGGGCCTCGTCGCCCACGTTGTAGCGGAGTTTGGGCTGCAGGCAGCTCTTGGTGTTGATCGTGCACAGGAGTTCGCCGGAGTCGTTGACCTCCAGGAACGTCTCCAGCGGGTTGTAGTGGAAGATCATGGGGAGGCGTTGCTCGTCCGGGCCCAGCAGGGTCTCGCGCAGGTGGCGGTCGGTGGCCAGGCGTTTGCGGAGCCGTACCGTGAAGCCGGTCTCCGCGCCCATCCCGATCGTGAGGTCGCTGGCGCCGTAACCCGAGCGGACCTCTTCGAAGCGCTCCTCCAGGTAGTCGCGCAGCGCCTCGGTCATGCCCTCGCCGCCGACCATGCCGCGGATGCGGTAGTCCGTCCAGGGGAAGCCGTCCGCGTCCAGGCGGTCGCGCAGGTGCTTCAGGAACGGCGGGTACGCCGCCACCACGTAGTCGTAGCCGGGGCCGAAGTGTTCGAGGGTGTCGGCGATCTTCTCCAGGTCGGGGCCGGTGTTCTTCACCATGGCGATGCGGGCCATCGCGGTGCCCGTGGTGGTGCCGGTGGCCCAGGCGCCCATCGAGTACGCGTTGATCACGAACAGGCGGCGGCCGGGGAAGACCAGCTCGATGTAGCCGGCGGCGTTGCGGTAGATGCCCTTCAGCTCGCGCGGGCCGCGCACCCAGTTGTACGGCTTGCCGCTCGAACCCGATGACTCGTCCACGATCACGCCCGGCCGGTGCAGGCGGCCCTCCTGGCAGCGGCTGCGCTCGTCGTAGGCGCCGGCGTAGTTCTGCTTGGTGGTCTCGGGGAAGTCGGCCAGGCGCCTGGCCTGCCCGGCCCCGCGTTCGCGCAGGAAGTCGCGGTAGGCGGGCACGTCCACGGCGGCGAACTGGCAGGCCACGCGGGCGTGCCGGGCGGCCAGCCGGTCGAGCGCGGGATGGTAGGAGCGGGCCACGAACTTCCACACCGCCGGGTGCATGGCGCCGAGCCGGTAGGCGCCGGTCAGCAGCCACGAGTAGGCCTGGAGCCGGGCTCTGCGCCAGTGCTGGCGGGGGGTGAGCGGTCCCAGACGCGGACTCAGTCGGGTCATGGCCGGTTAACCTAGCGAATCGCGATTGATGATCGCTTGATACGCACTGTCACGAAACAGCGGAGAACGCCCGGCGGCCGCGGCCGCCGGGCGTTCTTGTCGCCGTCGAGAACGGGGTCGGGGTCAGAGATCAGGGGTCAGAGATCAGGGGTCAGAGGCCGGGATCGGGGTCGGGGTCAGAGGTCGAGATCAGGTCAGGGGTCAGGCGGCGGCTCTGGCGGTCAGGGCGATCGTGGCCTCGCGCTTGACGCCGTTGACCGTCACGGCCACCACGATCGAGCCTTCCCGCAGCGCGGTCAGGGTGCCGGTCGCGGGGTCGAGCACGGCCTTGTGCCACGGCCGGACGCCGGAGCGGGCGCCGACGTGCAGCGCGGGCGAGCCGCTCCACGACGCCGAGACCGGGTAGGCCACGGGCACCTGGCGCGCGCCCTGCTTGACGGCCGCGGTGACCGCCGCCGGTCGGCCCACGGCCACGGTGGCGGGCGCGGTCAGCGTGAGCTCGTCGACGTGCGGGCGTACCTGGGTCCCGATCCACGCGGGCGCGTCCACGAACCAGTTGCGCCGCACGTGCTCGGCCTCGCGCGGGGTGACGGGGTCGACGCCCCACAGCGACCAGCCGGTGAAGCCGCCGTCGTCGGGCGCGGTGGCCGGGTTCTTGCCGGAGTTTCCGTTGATGAAGTACGGCACCGCGTCCACCCGGGAGGCGTGGAAGGTCCCGACGTGGGCCCCGATGTAGGCGGCGCCCTTGCCGGTCTCGCGCTGGAAGTCGGCCAGCCACTGTTCCACGAGCGCCGCTTCCTTGCGGTCGCCGAGCTGGCTGCCCTTGCCCGGCGTGGGGTCGCGCGGCGGCACGTGGAACAGCACCGCCACCGACCCGATCGCCGGGTCCTTCGCGGCGGCGTCGAGCCGCTCGCGCAGCAGGGCGACCTGGTCGAACCCGCCGCCGCGCACGTTCAGCCGCGAGGTGTCGAGGGTGACGAACCGGGTGCCCTTGTGGTCGAAGCTGCGGTAGGTGTCGCCGAAGACCGCCCGGAAGTTGTCGATCTTGCCGCCCATCACCTCATGGTTGCCCGGGATGTACTGATATTTCAGCTCCCCGCCCAACTCCTCATCGAGGATCTTCTTGGCCAGCGCGAAGTCCGCCGGCGACGCCTCGTCCACGAGGTCGCCGTTGATCAGCAGGAAGTCCGGCTTCGCCGCCTTGATCTCCCGCAGCGTACGGCGGGCGTTGCGCACGATGTCGCTGTCCGGGTCGCGCGCCACGAACTGGGCATCCGACATGACCGCGAACCGCCAAGGCATCGCCTCGACCGACGCCTTCACCACCGGATCGGCGATCTTCTCCGCCGGCGGCGCCTGCACCGGCGGCGGCACCTTGGCCACGAGCCCGTCGATGAGGATCTCGTTGGTGTACGAGGCGTCCGCCTTCGTCTCGGCCACGTAGAACCGGCGCAGCTTGAGCGGGTAGGACACCCCGGGCGGCACCTGGAACTCCACGTACTTCCACCCGGTCCAGGTCAGGTACGGCCCGCGCAGGATCTGCGACTGCCCCTGGGCGTCGTAGAACTCCAGTGAGGGCCACTCCCCCTTGCCCGTGGAGTTGATCCAGAGCCCGAACGCCTGCGGCTGGCCGGGCACCACGATCTGCTGCGGCGGGCTGGCGTACGCCGCCCGGGTGGCCGTCGACTGGGTGAAGTCGTAGGCCAGCTTGAGCCCGCCGCCGCTCTGGCCGGGCGCGGCCGACAGCGAGCCGGTGGCCCGTGCGGCGGCGAAGGCCCAGGAGCCGGCGTCGTCGAAGGTCGCGACGCTCTGCTCCTCGGTGCCCACGGTCACGGGCACGGCGGTGGTGATGCGGCCGACCTTGGCGGTGATGAGCCCGGCGCCCTTGTCCTGCTTGGCCTTCACGGTGAAGAAGCCGTTGGGGCTGGGCGTGACCTCGAACAGCGCGCGATCGTAGCCGAGCGACAGGTCGCCCGGCTCGATGGGCGCGGAGTTGCCGTTGCGGTCGTAGCCGACGAGGCCGAACGTGCCGGTGGCCTGCGCGGCTGCCAGGCCGACCCGGTCGGTGGTGGCGCCGAGGCGGGCCAGCGGCTGGAGCACGGTCAGCTCCAGCGTGCCCTTGGCGTCGCCGCGGGCCGCGGTGACGGTGGTCTGGCCGGGGACGAGGGCGCGGAAGACGCCCTTGTGGTCGACGACTCCGTGCACGGCCGGCTTGGAGCGCCAGCTCGGGGTGCCGGTGGCGGGGCCGTACGTCTCATCGAAACCGGCGGCGCTCAGCCGCCGCGAGAGCCCGGGGAAGACGCGGTCGGGGCGGCCACCGGCGACGGGGCCGACTCCGGGCGCCTTGGCGGGGTCGCTCGCGGTCTCCAGCCAGAAACCCTTGAGCCTGCCGCTGCCCTCGGGGGCGTAGAGGGCCAGGCCGTTGGGGACGGGGCGCTCGCCGCCGTCGGAGGGGCTGTTCTCGACCTGGGGCTCGGCGGCGCCGGGCTCGCGGGCGAGCATCGTGGAGGAGCCGCCGCCGTCGAGGTTGAGCGCGTTGTGGGCGCCGAGCTCGATCATCATGGCGGCCAGCTCGTTCAGCGTGACGCCGCGGCTGTCGGCCTGGCGGCCGTCGACGGTGAGCAGGTACATCTTCCTGCCGTCGGCGGAGAAGCCGACCGCGGTGCGGGGGTGCGCCGCCTGGTCGGTGGAGTTCTGGACGGCCCCGTCCTTGACCAGGACGTAGTTGCCGCCGATGGCGGTCTCGACCTGGCCGCCGTCGGAGGGCTTGGGCTGGTACCGAACGTCGATCTTGTCGCCGGGCTTGAGCGCGGCGAGGGCGTCGGCCCCGGCGTCCCTGCCGAGCAGGATCGTGGTGCCGGCCGGGATCGGGCCGCCGCCTGCGGTGGTGCGGACCTCGGTGACGGCGCCGCCGGTGAGGACGACCTCGGTGACCTTGGCCGCGCCCTCGACCGCGCGGGCCCGCGGGTGGCTGCCCCACAGCGGGGTGAACAGGCCCACGCCGTCGTTCTGGATGAGCTGGTTGAACTGGGTGAGGGCGATCGGGCTGCCGGAGCTCGCGCCCTGCGGGGTGGCGCTGCCCTCGAAGTACATCTTGAGCACGCGGCCGACGCCCTCGCCGGTCAGGGCGACCGCGTTGTTCCAGCCGCTGGTGGGCGACTGGACGAGCGTGCCCTTCTGGACGCCAATGCCGAGCGCGGCGCCCGAGCGGTTGATGTCGAAGAAGTCGCCGTTGACCGCCGCGACCGCGCGGGCGCGCTTGGCGGGGCCGGACAGCGGCTCGGTCTTGGAGACCTCGCCCGAGTTCAGGTAGCCGGCCTTGACGCCGCCGGACAGGTCCGCCGACAGCGCGTCGGCGCGCAGCCAGCCGGCCGCGTCGTAGCGGTCGAAGGCGGTGAAGGTGATGCCGGGCGCCACCGGCCGGGTCTTCTTGGCCGTCTCCAGGTGCTTCGGGGCGGGGGCCGCGAGGAGGGTGGAGGCGGGCGGGTAGGACGACGCGGGGGGCGCGTCCTCGATGGGGGCTTGGGGATCGAGCGCCGCTGTTAACACCAAGGCCGCGGCGGCCACGACATTGAGGGTGATCACGCCCCGAACTCAATCGCTCGCGGATATAACTTTCAAGACCCAGGGGTGAACTAAAAGAAAATTTCATCGTCCGAGATGGGGAGGTCTGGGCGAAGATGGGGCCTGTGGATCTCCAGGCCTTGTACCGCGACCCGTTCCCCACCTACGAAGCCGCCCGGCGCGAACCGGGTCTCACCTTCGTCCCCGAGCTGCAGGCATGGCTGGTCTCCCGGTACGAGGACGTGCGCGAGGTGCTCGGCCGCCCCGAGGACTTCTCCTCCGAGGGCGCGCTCCGGCCCGACCACCTGCCGCGCCGCGCCGCGCTGAGCGAGCTGGTCAAGGGCTTCGGTGGGCGGCCCGCGGTGCTGAGCAGAGACGGCGAGGAGCACCGCCGCCTGCGCAAGCCGCTGGCGCGCGGCCTGTCGCCCGCGCGGGTCGCCACCGCCGCGCCGTTCATCGCCCGCCGCGCCGCCGAGCTCGTCGCCGCCTTCGCCGCCGACGGCCGCGTGGAGTGGATGTCGGCGTACGCGCGGCCGCTCGCCGCCGACGTCATCGGCCACCTCATGGGCCTCGACCCCGCCGACGTACGCCCGGCCGTCGAAGCCGGGAACCGGGCCGAGGACCTGCTGTTCCAGCCCATGACCGACGACGAGCAGGCCGCGGCGGCCCGCGACATCGTCCGGCTCCAGCACCTGCTCGACGACTACGCCCGCGCCCGCAGGAAGGAGCCGCGCGACGATCTGACGACCGAGATGGTGCGGGCGCTGGCCCCCGGCACCGCCCTGCTGACCACCGAGGAACGCAACGAGATCGTCTCCAACCTGCAGAACCTCCTGCTGGCCGGGCACCTGACCACGACCGCGCTGATCGGCTCCGCCGTACACCATCTGCTGCGGGACCGCGCGCAGTGGGAGACGTTGTGCGCGCGCCCGGAGCTCATCCCGGCCGCGATCGAGGAGACCGCCCGCTTCGAGGCGCCCGTGCAGGGCTTCCGTCGTACGGTCACCCGCCCGCTCACCTTCGCCGGCACCGAGCTGACGGCCGGAGACGCGGTCTTCGTCTCCTACGGCTCCGCGGGCCGCGACGGCGCCGGAGGGTTCGACATCACCCGGCCGCCCGCCCGCCACCTCGGCTTCGGCCACGGCGTGCACGGCTGCCCAGGCTCGCAGCTGGCCCGCGAGCAGCTGCGGATCACGCTGGAGGAGCTGATCCGCAGGCTGCCGGGGATCCGGCTGGAGAGCCCCGAGGTCACGATGGCGCCGACGTTGATCCACCGCGCCCCGGAGGCGCTCCATCTGGTCTGGTGATCAGCGGGTGCCGGTCACCTTCCAGATCTTGCCGTTGGCCTTGGACAGCACGAACAGGTCTCCCGCGCGGTCCATGCCGAAGCGCAGGTCCACGCGGGAGGTGCCGGCCAGGGTCTGCATGGTGACCTGGTTGCCGGCGGCGTTGTAGATCTTGAGCTGGTGCAGCGGCGCGAGGTCGGTGCCGCCGCGGGTCATCTCGGTCTCGCTGGTCGCGAAGATCCAGCCCTGCACGAGGTCGCCGAACAGGTACCTGCCCTGAAGGGCGGGCAGCGCGGCGCCGCGGTAGACGAAGCCGCCGGCGATGGCCCGGCCGAGGTCGCCGGTGCAGCCGGGCGGGCCGTTGTGGTCGTAGGCGGCGACCGGGTAGGTGTAGCCGAACCGGCTGTCGTCGGCGGGCAGCGGGTAGAGGTAGCAGGGCTCGTTCCGGTCGAAGCGGAAGGCGCCCTCGCGCTCGCTCCAGCCGAAGTTGTCGCCCGCCCGCACGTCGTAGACGGCCTCGATGTCGTGCTCGCCGATGTGCCCGAGGAACATCCGGCCGCTGCCGCCGCGGTCCCAGCTGAAGCGGTGCGGGTCGCGCATGCCCAGGGCGTAGATCTCGCCGAGTGTGCCCGGCCGGCCGGCGAACGGGTTGCCGGGCGGGATGCCGTACCGGCCGTTGGCGCTGTCGCTCCCGCGCGGGTCGATGCGCAGGATCTTGCCGAACGGCTGGTTGCGGGCCTGCGGCACGGTGCCGCTCGTGCCCCTGCCGCCGTCGCCGGCGGCCACGTAGAGCAGGCCGTGGTCGGGGCTGCCCGGCGCGGCGTTGGGGTTGAAGTCGATCTGCTGGATCCCGTGGATGTAGGTGCCGAAGCCGAGGCGGAGCAGTTGCCTGCGGGTGCCGCTGAAGACGGGCGCCGCGGGGTCGCTCGCGGTCCACTCCGTGACCACGCTCTGCACGACCGCGCCGGACTGCGTCCAGTCGGCGCGCTGGGTGCTCAGCGCCTGGAACGCCTCGCTGTGCGCGGTGTAGAAGCGGCCGTTGGCCGCGAAGTCCGGATGGAAGGCGACGAAGCCGAACCCGCTGCCCAGTCCGCGGCCGGAGAAGAAGTCACCGCCCACCGCGGCCCTGAGGTCGAGGTACACGCCGGGTGCGCCGCCGCCCGCGGGCAGGGTGTAGAGCCTGCCGTTGAGGTCGGGGACGTACCTGCGGCCGTCGGCGAGCTGGCCCAGGTGGTTGATCCGGGCATGGCGGCGCAGTCGGGAGTCGGTGGGCGAGGGCACGGGGTCGGTCTTGGGGAACTGGGCGTACTCGGTGAGGACCAGGCCGAGGCCGGACTGGATGGGGTTCTGCGGGATCGGGTCGGCGATGGGGCCGGTGCCGCCCCCGTCCTGCGCGCCCTCGGTCAGGGCGTCGACATTGGGCAGGCCCGCCGCGGTGGTGGCGGTGAGACGGACGCTGTTGGCGCCCTGGGCGAGGCCGGCGGCGACGGTCTCGTTGTTCCACGTCGTCCACGCGCCGGTGCCCTCGAACCGCAAGGTCTCGATGGCGGATCCGTTGATCGTGAGCGTGGCCGGACGGGCGGCAGTCGTTCCGTTGGCGTACCTGAAGGCCAGGTTGGTGTCACCGGTGCCGTTCACCGTGAACTCCACGTACGCGCCCGCCGCGTTGGCGCTGTTGACGAAACCGGTGCCGGAGAAACCCGCGTGGTTGCTCTCCACCACGCCGTTGCCGATGGCCGCGCTCTCGGCCTCGTAGACGACCGAGGCCGCGGATGCCGTCTGGCCAGGCCAGACGAGCATGCCGGCCACTAAGATCATGACCAGCGTCGTTCTGTGCATGGGGACCCTTTCCCGCGAAAGATGGGATCTCTTATGTGAGATCGCTTCCCACTCCTCCGATGTTTCGAGGGGCCGGAGGCGAGTGCCTCCGGCCCCTCCTTGTCGCTCAGGTCAGCGGGTGGACGCGTTCGAGTTGCCCGCCAGCTTGGTCGAAGCCAGGTCACGGGCCAGGATCGCGGTCTCCACCGCCGCCACCGACGAGCCGGAGGTCACGCCCGGCAGCGTCGCGGTGTCCAGCGCGTAGAGCGTGAACTCGTACGTGTGGGTCGAGCCGCCGGGACAGGGCCCGAAGTACTGCAGCGACTTGTTGCCGCTGCTCATCGCCTTCTGCTTGGCCGGAGCCTGGTTCGGCACCTCGAACCCGAGCCCGAGTCCCTCCGGCAGCGACGACTTGGCGGCGGGGATGTCCCAGATCGCCCAGTGCTTGCCGCCGTTGGCCGTGTCGATGAAGGTGATCGCGTAGCTCTGCGTGCCGGCCGGCGAACCGGACCAGGCCAGCTGCGGCGAGATGTCGTTGCCCGACACCCCGTCCTGCGCGCAGGTGAACCGCGCCGGGATGGTGCCGTTGTTCGCGAAGGCCGTACTGGTCAGCGCGAACGGCGGGCCGGCGAACTTCAGCCTGACGATGTCGTTGTCGATGGTGCTGGGGGTGCCCCCGTTCTTGTCGTTGTTGGTCGAGGTCAGCCAGAGGCCGCCGTCGGGGGTCTTGACCACGGTGCGCAGCCGGCCCCAGTTGCCGTTGAAGAAGGCGCGCGGGGTGTCGGTCGTGTTGCCGGTGATCTTCATGACCCACAGGCGCGAGCCGCGCACGGCCGCCATGTAGATCCAGTCGTTGACGATCTCCAATCCGCTCGGGGAGGCGCTGGAGACGCTCCACGTCCTGACCGGGTTGACGTACCGGCTGTCGCCGCAGGTGCCCTCACAGGTCGGCCAGCCGTAGTTCTTGCCCGCCTGGATGATGTTGAGCTCGTCCCAGGTGCCGTCGCCGAACTCCGACTCCCACAGCCTGCCCTGGGAGTCCCAGGCGATGCCCTGCGGGTTGCGGTGGCCGAGGCTGTAGACGCGCGGGGCGTTCGGGAACGGGTTGCCGGGAGCGCCGGCGCCGGTCGGCGTGACCCTGAGGATCTTGCCGTTGAGCGAGTTGAGGTCCTGCGCCCTGCTGCTCGTCTGGGCGTCGCCGGTGGTGATGTAGAGCATCCCGTCCGGGCCGAACTTGATCCGGCCGCCGTTGTGGAACTTGGCCTTGCTGATGCCGGTCACGACCGGCTCGCGGGCGCCGATGGCGTTGTTCTCGTACGTGAAGCGCACGACCCGGTTGTCTCCGGACGCGGTGTGGTAGGCGTAGACGTAGCGGTCGGTGGCGAAGTTCGGCGACAGCGCGAGCCCGAGCAGGCCGCCCTCGCCGACGGTGCCGACCGCCTCGGTGATCTTGCCGACCACGGTCTTCTGGCCGGTGGCCGTGACCCGCACGATCTCGAACCGGTCGCGCTCGGCGACCAGCGCGCTGCCGTCGGGCAGGAAGGCGATGCCCCACGGCAGGTCGAGCTGGGTGACGTCACGGTCGAAGACCGGGTCGCCGCCGGTCGCCTGCGTCGAGGTCCTGACGTTCAGCGCGGGGCTCTTGGCCGAGATGTTGCCGTTGGCGTCGAAGGCCTCGACCTGGAAGGAGTACTGCGTGTTCTGCGTGAGCCCGTCCGCGGTGGCGGTCAGGTCGGGCACGGTCGCGAACTTCGTGCCGTCGCGGTAGACGTGGTAGCCGGTGACCTCGACGTTGTCGGTCGAGGCGGCCCAGGCCAGCGTGATGCTGGTGGCGGCCACGTTGGTGGCGCGCAGGTTGCCCGGCACCGTCGGCGCCTGGTGGTCGTCGCTCGGCGGGGTGGTGAAGGGGACGTTGTTGCTGGCGGGCGAGCCGTTCCCGGCCGCGTCGTAGGCCAGCACGCTCAGCACGTAGCCGGTGTTCGGCGTCAGGCCGGTGACCGTGGCCGTGGTCTGGTTGCCGCCCACGGTTTTGATCACGTTGCCGCCGTTGTAGATGACGTAGCTGGAGACGCCCACGTTGTCGGTGGAGGCGTCCCAGGCCAGGTCCACGGCGCTCGGGCGGACCTCGCCGACGACGCGCAGGTTGCCCGGCGCGGTCGGCGGTTCCGGGTCGGGCGGCACGGTGGTGCTGATCCGGTCGAGGTTCGGCCCGCCGTTCACGGTGGTGGCGGTGGCCCTGATCTTGTTGGCGCCCGCGATGAGCGAGGCGGTCACGGACTTCTCCACCCACGTGGTCCAGGCCCCGGTGCCGGGGAAGCTCACGTTCTGGGCGGCGCCGCCGTTGGCGGTGATGGCCATGGCCCGGTCGGCGGTGGTGCCGTTGGCGAAGCGGAACTTCACCTCGTAGTTGCCCGCGGTGGGCGCGTTGACCGTGAACTCCACGTGGGAGCCGACGACGTTGTCGTAGTTGACGAAGCCCGTGCCGGTGAACCCGGCGTGGTTCGACTCCACCACGCCCTGGACGATCGTGGCGTCCTCGGCCTGCAGGTCGGAGCTGGGCGCGGCCACCTCGACGTCGACGTAGTCCAGGTTGGGGTTGCCGTTGGCCGTGGTGGAGGTGATCCGGATCTTGTTGGCGCCCGCGCTCACGGGTGCGGTGAGCGTGGAGGTCGCCCACGTGGACCACGCGCCGGTGCCGTTGAACGCGCGGGCCGCGGAGACCACGGTGCCGTTCACGGCGACGTCGGCGGCCCGGTTGACGGCGGTGCCGTTGGCGTAGCGGATGGCGATCTCGGCCTGGCCCGCGGCCGCGGCGGTGACGGTGAACTCGGTGTAGCTTCCGGCCACGTTGTCGCCGTTGACGAACCCGGCACCGGAGTGGCCCGCGTGGTTGGATTCCACGAGGCCCTGAGAGATGGTGGCGTTCTCCGCTTCGTGGCGGGTCGGCGCGGCCGAGGCAGGCACGGCCGCCACCACGCTCATCAGTAACGCCACCACAAGCGCGCCGGCTAACACGCGCATGGATCCTCCTCGATGGGGGGTGATAGTTAGGAAAACTTCCTAACTCGTATTGATGGGATCACTCCCCACCATCACTGTCAAGCGAGTTGACTCCGTTGCCAAGACCTCCCACCACTGGCATCTCGCGCGACAGGAGCGCAGACTGGAAAGACAGGCGAACGTGGAGTAGTGGAGCATCCGTGGACAACCACCTCGACCACATGCCGGTTCTGTCGCGAGGCAGGCACCGCAATCCGAAACGCGGCGCGTGCTTCATGGAACTGGCTTCCTACCTGGCAGGAGAGCGCTGGAGCGACCATCCGGCCTGCACGCACCCGCTGCTGGCCGCGCTCGCCCGGCTCGTCAACGACAACACCGGCGACGAGAACCGCAACGGCCTCGCCGAACTCGTCCCGTCCATCATCGGGCTGTCCAGCGACGACCTGCGGGTCGACGCCACGATCGCCCTGCGCTGCGCGACCACCGCCCTGCCCGTGGCCGCCGCGGAACGCCAGCTCGCGCTGGCCGTCTCCGTGCTGGCCGCCGAGGAGATGCTCGCCCGGCTCGACGGGCGGCCGGCCGGTCAGCTGTCGGCCGCGAGCCGGCGGGCCATGGACCAGGTCCCGCAGACGGCGCGCGAGGCACGCAGGTTCAGCCGGGCGGCGCGGATCACCGAAAAGGGCTTCCGCCGGTACGCGGCGCCGAACGCGGTGCAGTTGTCGGTGGTGGGGATCGTGCAGGCGTGCATCCCCCATCCCGACCAGGTGCTGCGAACGTTGCTGGAGTCGGCCATAGCGGACTGCCGCCGCCTCATCCCCACCCCCACCCCCGGCCCCCACCTCCACGCCATCCCCGCCCCGGCCTGACCCACCCCCACGCCCCCGGGCCCGCCCCTCGGCGGCCCCGGGCCCGCTCGACGCGCCTTCGCCCTCATCGCCGTATCGCGCGATGGGGGCGAGCTCGCTTCCGGGCCAGGCAGCCCCGTGACCGCCTCTCCGCGCCCCGAAAGTCCTGCGGGTTGCACCCGGCGTCGCGGGCTCGCGGTCTTCCCCTTCCGTGCGCCGGGTGTGCCGGTTTTCGGGAAGATGTTCGCGTCATGGTGGCACCATCAGGTCTTCCCGCAGGTCAGGCTAGCCTCCCCTTCGTTGCGGATCTTCCTGAAATATGCCTAGGTTTGGCGACAAGGTGTCATCATGTGGAGGAAATCATGACTGTCGAGCTGGCCGCGCCGTACTCACCAGAGAGACATCGTCACCACCGCGATGTCACCGGCGGGTGGTTGCGACCGGCGGTGTTCGGGGCGATGGACGGGCTGGTGTCCAACTTCGCGCTGATCGCCGGAGTGGTCGGCGCGGCGGGGGCCGGGCGTGGGGCGGTGCTGGCCGGGTTCGCGGGCCTGGTCGCGGGGGCGTGCTCGATGGCGGCGGGCGAGTACACGTCGGTGAAGTCCCAGACCGAGCTGATGCGTGCCGAGATCGCCGTGGAGCGCCGTGAGCTGGCCCGCGACCCGGAAGGCGAGCAGGCCGAGCTCGCCGCCCTCTACCGTGCCCGCGGCCTCGCACCCGATCTGGCCGCCAAGGTGGCCGCCGGGCTGTCGGTCAACCCGGAGCAGGCCCTGCGCGTCCATGTTCGTGAGGAACTCGGCGTGGATCCTGACGATCTTCCCTCGCCGTACCTGGCCGCGGCCTCGTCGTTCGGCGCGTTCGCGGTGGGGGCGCTGGTGCCGTTGGCGCCGTTCCTGTTCGGGGCTTCCGGAATGGTGGTGGCGGTGGTGCTGAGCCTGCTGGGGTTGTTCGGGTTCGGGGCGGTGGTGGCGCGGATGACGGCCCGGCCGTGGTGGCTGGGCGGCCTGCGCCAGCTCGCCCTGGGCGTCGCGGCCGCATCGGTCACGTTCGGCCTCGGACATCTGCTCGGCGTCACGGTCTCCTAGCCGGTACTGCTCCCGCCCAGCTCCCCCGGGGCATGGTGACCCCCATGCACCGTGTCCCGGGGATCACCATCACGGGCTCCGGGCAGCGTGGCGGGCCCCCGGGCGCCCGTGCCGCCCCTGGGCACGTGGGCGGCGCGGTCATGGCCGGGGCGGTGAGGCCGGGGGCCGCGCCGCGGGGTGGTCACTCGGTCATGGCCGGGGTGCGGCGGAGAGTCGGGGAGAGGGTGGCCACGGCGCAGCAGACGGCGAGGTAGCCGCAGATCACGAGGATGGCCGTGACGGGCCCGGCGTACTGCGTGAGGACTCCCCCGAGCAGCGGGGCCAGCGGCGTGACGCCCATGGTGGCGACGTTGAGCAGCGACTGGACGCGGCCCTGCATGTGGTCGGGGACAGATCTGGCGACCTCGACCACCAGCGCGATGTTCAGCGCCGGCGCGACCAGGCCGGTGACGAACAGGACGCTCGCGGGCCAGTACCAGCCGAGCGGCAGCACCATCAACGGCAGGGCGACCGTGAGGAACCAGCACCCGGCCAGCATGAGCGCGCCGGTGGGCAGCGACTTGATGAGGCGGCCGGAGATCGCGGCACCGATCAGGCCGCCGACGCCCAGGGCTGCCATGACGACGCCGACCTGTTCCGGGGCACCGACCAGGACGATCAGCGGGATCGTGGTCGCGTTGAACGCCAGGTTGACCGCCAGGACGAGGCCGCAGACGGCGCGCAGCAGGCGGCGCTCCCACATCCAGCGGACGGCTTCGGCGATCCCCTGGTACATGCTCTGGCGCGGGGCCTGCTCCTCCGGCCGCCGGGGTACGCGCACGAGCGCCACGCAGACGAAGGAGACCACGTAGGTGAGCGCGTCGACGACGAAGGGCAACGCCCGCCCGACGGCGAACAGGAGGCCGCCGAGCGGGGGCCCGGCCAGTTCGGCGGCGTGCTGGCGGGTCTGTTCCTGGGCGTAGGCGCCGGGCAGCTGCTCCTTGTGCACCAGGGTCCGCAGGGAGGCGGCGTGGGCGGGTTCGAAGATCGCGCCGGCGGCGCCGTTCACGATGGCCACCGCCACCAGGTGCGGCAGGACCAGGCTGTCGCTCACGGCGGCCAGCGCGACGCTCGCCATCGTGGCGGCGCGGACGAGGTCGGCGCCCAGCAGGACGCGGCGCCGGTCCCAGCGGTCCACGAGCACGCCGGCGGGCAGCGCGAAGAGCATCCCGCTCGCCAGGCTGACCGCGCTGATCAGCCCGGCCTGGCCCGGTGAGCCGGTCAGCGCCAGGACCAGCAGGGGGTAGGCCAGCAGGGTGAGGGTCGAGCCCAGTCCCGAGGCGGCCGAGCCCAGCCAGAACAGCTGGAAGCGGAGGTTCTTTCTCAACGGCTGCACAGTCGACGACAATAGTTGTACAAGAATCCTTGTACAACCTTTCCAGTAGGGTGACGGCATGGAACAGGCTCGCCGCCACCTAGGTCCCAAGGACGCCGGCACGCTCAAGGCGCTCAGCCACCCCCTGCGGATGCGGCTGCTCTTGCTGGTGCACGAGGCGGGCCCGGCCACGGTCGGCATGCTCGCCGAGCGGCTCACCCAGCCCGTGGGCGTCGTCAGCTACCACATGCGCCAGCTCGCGCTGCACGGGCTGGTGACGGAGGTGCCCGAGCTGGCGCGCGATCGGCGCGAGCGCTGGTGGCGCCTGGTGCCGACCGAGAGCGTGTCGATGACGCCCTCGGAGTTCGCCGACGACCCGGTCGGCCGCGTCGCCTCGCGGGCCACGATGCTCCAGCTCATCGACGCCACGGCCGAGCGGATGCGGGAGTGGGTGAACGGCATGCACACCTGGCCCCCCGAGTGGCAGGACGCCTCGACCCTCGCCCGCAAGGGCCCGATGCGGCTGACCGCGCGGGAGCTGAGCCGCTTCGACGAAGAACTCGACGACCTGGTGATGCGCTACCAGTCGCTGGGCGAGAACGCCGGGGACGATCCGGCCGAGCGCCGTCCGATCGTCTTCTTCTGCTACACCGAGCCGATCGGCCCGCCGATCAGCGAGTGACCCGTACGGCCAGCGGCGTGCAGACGTAGTCGTTGGTCGGCCAGTTGTCCACCGAGCACGAGGTGAGCACGAACCACAGGTCCCGCAGCGCGCGGAAGGTGACGCTGTCTCCCGCCTTCGAGGCCGCCGTGCCGACGGGCAGGGAGCCGTCGGGCCGCGGCGGGGAGTTCTGGAAGAGGTTGACCGGATCGGGCACGACCGGCAGCGACAGGCCCGCCGCCGACACCGCGCCCAGGAAGTTGTCGTGGCAGTTGGGGTGCCCGAACAGCCCCTCGGCCTCGTACAACGGGGCGTTGCACGGCGGGTAGAGCATGTCGTGCGGGCCCGGCGAGGTGTCGGCGACCAGTTCGAGCATGGGCTCGCCGGCCTGGTCTCTGAACGCCTCGCCGGTCTTCGGGAACAGGCGCTCCAGCCGGTCGCGGGTGTGGGCCGTGGACAGCCAGCGGTGTGGAGCGGCGCCGTCGACGGCCCACATGTCACCGACCTGACGGCCTTCCAGGTCGACGACCTCGATCAGGCTGCCGCGCGCCACCTCAAGCGCCCGGCCGGTCTGGGGTTCAATGATCACGTTTTCCATGGGGACCAGCCTACGGTAACTTGTTGTACGCACGTTCAATTAACACGGGAGGACGGCATTGAACGAGGCCGTGGCCGGCACGGA
Organism: Nonomuraea sp. NPDC050547; assembly: GCF_044457345.1. Classification (NCBI taxonomy): domain Bacteria; kingdom Bacillati; phylum Actinomycetota; class Actinomycetes; order Streptosporangiales; family Streptosporangiaceae; genus Nonomuraea; species Nonomuraea sp. NPDC050547. The sequence goes on along the minus strand of NZ_JBITGW010000002.1, from coordinate 600,655 downwards.
CGGGCGCAAGGCCAGAGGAGAGCGGCGCCGGCGGGAGATCATCGAGGCCACGCTCCGGGTGATCGAGCGCGAGGGCGTCGCCGGGGTGACGCATCGCTCGGTCGCGGCCGAGGCGGGCGCGCCGCCGAGCCTGGCGCTCTACTACTTCGCCACGCTCGACGACCTGCTGGTCGCGGCGCTGACCGCGGCCTCCGGCGAGTACGCCCGCCAGCTGCGCGCCATCATCGACGACGGCCGCGACGGCGTGGACGGCCTGGCCCAGCTCATCTCCGACGCGGCGGGCCCCGGCCGCGCCCGCGCGCTGGCCGAACGCGAGCTGACCCTGCTGGCGACCCGCCGCCCGGCGCTGCGCCCCGTCGCCGGGCACTGGCGGGCCACGGTCGCCGAGGTGGCCCGCCAGTACACCGACGACCCGATCCTCATCCGCTCCCTGGTCGCGGCGTCGGACGGCGTCTGCGCCGGGGTCCTGCTCGAAGAGAACCCGATCCCCTACTCCGAGATCCGCGCCCTCCTCCGCCACGCGCTGGGGCTCCACGGCTCAGGCGCGGACCAGCACCCGTCCCTCGGGCATGAAAGCTGACAGCTGCCACGTCCACGTGCCCACCGTGACGATCTCCGCGCTCCCCTGCAGCGGCACCGGGGAGTCCCGCAGCCACGACAGCGGCGAGAGCGCCAGCCCGCCCGGCGGGATGACCACGCTCTCCAGCGGCGTGCGCACCGTGGGACCGTCGGCCTCGTCCAGAAGGCTCGGCACCCACGTGGGCGGGCCGGCGAAGCGCGCCAGCGCCACCGCGCCTTCCGGGGCGGCGGAGTCGTGGCGGAGCGTGCCGGCGGGCAGCCAGGCGTGGTGGCCGGGCGCGTAGGTGACGCCGGAGACGTGAAGGGCGCCCGCCAGGATGACGAACTCCTCCCCCGCCAGATAGTGGCCGCGCGGGCGGCGTTCCCACCCGGCCGGGAAGCGGACCACGGACGTGGCGCCGTGCAGACGGGCCAGGCGGACCGGCAGTGTGGAGCCGGGAATGTGGAACTCGGGCCCCGGCGCGGCCGTCAGCAGGTCGATCATCATCCCAGTCTCCCGTACGCGGGGACGGCCGCCTCCATCTCCGCCACTCCCCCGAGGCCCAGGCGGCCGGCCCAGCAGGGCACCCGCACGACCAGCCGGAGCGCGGCGCCGCCCTCGGAGCCGGCGTGAGGCACGGGGTGCGGGCGGACGAGGTCGAGGAGGGGTTCCGTCACGGCGGTCAAGGTATCTCAGCCCTCCCGGGGTACGGCGGGCCGGGCCCGCAGGGCGGCGGGCAGGAACGCCGCGCAGGCGATCAGCAGCACGACCCCCGAGGCGACCAGCGACCCCGCAACCCCGAACGCGCTCGCCGCGGGCCCGCCCAGCGCCACCCCGCCCAGCATGAAGTTGACCATGACCGTGTTGAGCAGCCCCACGCCTCTGCCCCGCAGCTCCTCGGGCAGGTCGCTGAGCATGGTGTTGGCCAGCGGCACCTGGAAGAGGCTGGCGAAGAGGCCGACGACCAGGCACCAGCCGACGATCACGGCAAGCCCGGGGCTGCCGCCGAGGAGTGCGGGGGTGAGCAGGGCCAGGCCGAACAGGGTGACGGTGGCCACCAGCGTCCGGGGCGTCGAGCCGTAGCGTCGGATCAGGGCGGGGCCGAGGAGCGCTCCGGCGATCGAGCCGCCGGCGAACAGGGCCTGGGCGGTGCCGTACTCCATGGCCTGAAGGTCGAAGACGGTGAGGAGCTGGGCGTTGAAGCCGGTGGTGAACAGGCCGGTCACGAGCGTGACGGGGACGAGGAAGGCGAGCAGGAAGCGCAGGGACGGGATGGCGAGCACGCCGCTGACCCCGGCCCGCAGCGCCTGCCAGTACGGCTCCGCCGCGGCCCGCGCGACCGGCCCTTCGCGCAGCACGCCGAGGCTGCCCAGCAGCACGGCCGAGACCACGAAGGTCGCGGCGTTGAGCCCCAGCACGACCGGTACGCTGCCCAGGGCGACGAGCAGGCCGCCGAGCGCGGGCCCGATCATGTGGACCGTCTGGTTGGTGCTCTGGAACAACGCCACCGCCGAGGCGATGTCGTGTCCGCCGACGACCCTCGGGATGGCGGTGATCCTGGCGGTCTCGAAGAACGCCTTGCCGACGCCTTCGAGCAGGATGAGCGCGAGCAGCAGCCCCATCGAGTCGAGCGCGGGGATCATGGCGAGCACGACGGGGACCCGGGCCAGGTCGGCGCCGATGAGCAGCGTCCGGGTGGGCAGCCGGTCGGCCAGCGGGCCGACGAAGGCGCCGAGCACCCCGGAGGGCAGCAGCTGTGACAGCACGACCAGCGAGATGACGACCGGGTTGTCGGTCAGCCGGCCGGCCAGGAAGATCAGCGTGACGCGGGTCATCGCGTCACCGAGGAAGGAGATGACCACCGCCAGCCAGTAGCGCAGGTAGGTGCCGTCCTTGAGGAGCTCGATCATGATGCGCCCGACGCTACTGGCGGGGCGGACGGCCGGGACAGGCGTTACGCCGGGCGCGGATCCGCCGTCAGCGTAGTGACGAAGGCCGGCGTGAACAGGTCGAGCGCCAGGTCCTCGGCGGTCTGGGCGAGCACGGCCGGTCCGGACGGCCGCTCGGAGTTCCGGCCCGTTCCGGCGGGGTCAGCGGGCGCCGGACGCGCCCCATCCGGGCGCCCTGAAGTCCGCCGTCAGCGAGCCCGGCGCCACGCTCTCCCCGCAGCCCCGGCAGGTCACGACCGGGTCGAGCTCCTGCCCGCAGGTGTGCGAGAAGACGACCGGCGGGTTGCCGGGCAGGTGCCGGTCGCCCCACTGGCGCAGCAGGTGCAGCACGCCCTGCAGCTCCACCCCGGCCGCCGTCGGCCGGTACTCGTAGCGCGGCGGGCGCTCGCTGTAGGCGACCTTCTCCAGCAGCCCGGCCTCGACCAGGCGCTTGAGCCGCGCGGTCAGGATGTCGCGGGGCGCGCCGATGTTGCGCGCCATCGCGTCGAAGCGGCGCACGCCGAAGAAGACCTCGCGCAGGATGAGCAGGGAGTACTTCTCGCCGACCACCGCGAGGGCGTCGGCGATCGTGCAGGGCCGTGCCGTCGTCATCATCCCAGGGTACGGCAGTGCGTTGGAAAACCAGACGAACCCGGTCTACAGTAAGTCCAGTTTTCCAACTAACAGCGGGAGGGCTCCATGCGTGACGCCGTCATCGTGCAGGCCGTGCGCACCCCCATCGGCAAGGGCAAGCCGGACGGCGCCCTGGCCGGGGTCCATCCGGTCGAGTTGCTCGCCCACACGCTGCGTACCCTGGTGGAGCGCTCGGGAGTGGACCCCGCGCTGGTCGACGACGTGATCGGCGGGACCGTCGACCAGGTCGGCGAGCAGGCCATGAACACCACCCGCCACGCCTGGCTGTCGGCGGGTTTCCCCGACTCGGTTCCCGCCGTGACGGTGGACCGCCAGTGCGGCTCGTCCCAGCAGGCCGTGCACTTCGCCGCCCAGGGCGTCATCGCCGGCGCCTACGACCTGGTGGTGGCCTGCGGCGTGGAGTCGATGAGCCGGGTGCCGATGTGGTCGAACGTGCCGCCGGGCAAGGACCCGTTCGGCCCCGGCGTGGCCGGGCGGTTCCCCGGCGGCCTGGTGCCCCAGGGCGTCAGCGCCGAGCTGATCGCCGCCAAGTGGTCGCTCGGCCGCGAGCAGATGGACGCCTTCTCCGCCGTCTCCCACGCCAAGGCCGCCGCCGCCGACTTCACCGCCGAGCTCGCCCCGATCGCCGGCCTCGCCCACGACGAGTCGGTACGGCCCGCCACCACGACCGAGATCCTGGCCGGACTGAAGCCCGCCTTCGCCGACCCCGGCCACGCCGAGCGCTTCCCGCAGATCGACTGGTCGGTCACCGCGGGCAACTCCAGCCCGATCAACGACGGCGCCGCCGCCCTGCTCATCACCACGAGCGAGAACGCCGCCCGCCTGGGCCTGCGCCCACTGGCCAGGCTGCACTCCTTCGCCGTGACCGGCTCCGATCCGCTGCTCATGCTCACGGGCGTCATCCCGGCCACCGGCAAGGTGCTGCGCAGGGCCGGGCTGCGCCTGGACGACATCGACCTGTTCGAGGTCAACGAGGCGTTCGCGAGCGTGGTGCTGGCCTGGCAGCAGGAGACCGGCGCCGACCCGGCCAAGGTCAACGTGAAGGGCGGCGCGATCGCGCTGGGCCACCCCCTCGGGGCCGGCGGCGCCCGCATCATGACGACCCTGGTCGGGGCCATGCGCGAGCGCGGCGCCCGCTACGGCCTGCAGACGATGTGCGAGGCGGGCGGGCTGGCCAACGCGACGGTCCTGGAGGCGCTCTAGTAGTCGTAGTCGACCGGCTCCAGGTACGGGCCGTAGGCCCAGCCTTCGGAGTCGCCGGTCCACACGCGCATCCAGGCGCGGCCGCCTCCGCAGGAGCCCTCGACGGTCTCGCCGTAACGCACCGCGCCCACGCGCTCGTACTGCGTGCCAGGACCCGACCTGATCCACAGGTTGGCCGGGTACGGCGGCGCCACCTCGTACACGCACGACGAGGCGGCGGACGCGGGCGCCAGGGCGAACAACGACAGCGGTGCGGCGGCGGCCAGCGAAGCCACGAACAGGATGAACCGGCGCATCACATACCTCCCCTTAAGGGGGGATATGTCTTATATATCCCGATCATGTGGGCGCTAAGCTGCCGGGATGCCTCTCCGCAGTGCTCGGTGGTACGCAGGCGACGACAGAAACTCCTACATCCATCGCGCCTGGATGCGGCGCGGCACCCCGGCCGACGCCTTCGAACGCCCCCAGATCGCCATCGCCAACACCGCCTCCGACCTCACCCCCTGCAACGCCCACTTCGACGAGGTGGCCAAGAGCGTCGCCGCCGGCATCTGGGCGGCCGGAGGCGTACCGCTGAACCTGCCCGTCGTCTCGCTCGGCGAGACCAACGTCCGCCCGACGGCCATGCTCTGGCGCAACCTCGCCGCCATGGCCACCGAGGAGATGCTGCGCGCCAACCCCGTGGACGGCGTCGTGCTGCTCGGCGGTTGTGACAAGACGATCCCCTCGCTGCTCATGGCCGCCGCCTCCGTGGACCTGCCCGCGCTGGTCGTGCCCGGCGGGCCGATGCTGACCGGCCACTTCCAGGGCGTGCCGCTGGGCTGCGGCACCGACGTGTGGCGGCTCAGCGAGGAGGTGCGGGCCGGCACGCTGACCCGCGCGTCGTTCCTGGAGTCCGAGTCCTCCATGATCCGCAGCCGCGGGCACTGCAACACCATGGGCACCGCCTCGACGATGGCCTGCGTGGCCGAGGCGCTCGGCATGACCGTCCCGGGCACCGCGGGCACCCCCGCCGCCGACAGCCGCCTGCTCGAACGCGCGCACGCGAGCGGCGCGCTGGCGGCCGAGCTGGTCCGGGAGGACCGGCGGCCCAGTACGGTCATGACCCGCCCCTCCTTCCTCAACGCGATCGTCACCCTGGCCGCGATCGGCGGCTCCACCAACGCGGTCGTGCACCTGCTGGCCATCGCCGGGCGGCTCGGCGTGGAGCTGAGCCTCGACGACTTCGACCGGACCGGCGCCGGGGTGCCGCTGCTGGCCGACCTGCGGCCGGCCGGGCGGCACCTCATGGACGACCTGTTCAGGGCGGGTGGGCTGCGGGCCGTACTCCATCAGGTGGAGGACCTTCTCGACCCAGCGGCCCGCACCGTCACCGGACGCCCGCTCACCGACCACCTCGGCGACGCGCCGATCTGGGACGCGGGCGTGATCCGGCCGCGCACCGACCCGCTGCTGCCCGACGCGGGCATCGCCGTGCTGCGCGGCAACCTGGCCCCGGACGGCGCGGTGATCAAGCCCGCGGCCGCCTCGCCGGAACTGCTGCGCCACCGCGGCCGGGCGATCGTCTTCGACAGCGTCGAGGACCTGCACACGCGCCTGGACACCGTGGACGCCGACGAGGACTCCGTGCTGGTGCTGCGCGGCTGCGGCCCCAAGGGTTACCCGGGCATGCCGGAGGTCGGCAACCTGCCGCTGCCCGCCAGACTGCTGGCCAAGGGCGTGCGCGACATGGTGCGCGTCAGCGACGCGCGGATGAGCGGCACCGCCTACGGCACCGTCGTGCTGCACGTCGCGCCCGAGGCCGCCGCGGACGGGCCGCTGTCCAGGGTCAGGACCGGCGACCCGATCGTGCTCGACGTGCCGGGCAGGACGCTGCGGGTGGACGTGCCCGACGCCGACCTGGCCGCCCGCGAGCCGGTCACGACCGGTTTCGCCCGCCCGGCCAGAGGCTGGGAGAAGCTCTACGTGGAGCACGTCCTGCAGGCCGACCGGGGCTGCGACCTGGACTTCCTCACCGGTTCGAGTGGCTCGTCCGTGGCCAGGGAGTCGCACTGAGCACGGCAAAGAGTCTTCTGCGCCATGCGCGGAAATGGTCAGGCTGGGTACGGCGTTACGGGACGATGTGATCGGTTTGACGGCCCGAGGAGGACACATGAACAGCGGCGACATCACCCAGAGCCAGGAGTGGACGGCACTGGCCAAGCACCACGAGGAGATCGCGGGCACCACCCTGCGCGAGCTGTTCGCGGCCGACCCGGGCCGGGCGGAGAGGCTGAGCGTGAGCGCCGGCGACCTCTACCTCGACTACTCCAAGCACCGCGCCACCGACGAGACCTTCGACCTCCTGCTACGGCTGGCCGAGCGCGCCGGGCTGAGCGAGCGCATCGAGGCGATGTTCCGCGGCGAGCACATCAACGTCAGCGAGGACCGGGCGGTGCTGCACACGGCGCTGCGCCTGCCCGCGGACGCGGAGCTGGTGGTCGACGGCCAGGACGTGGTGGCCGACGTGCACGCCGTCCTGGACAAGATGAGCGCCTTCGCCGGCCGGGTGCGCGCGAAGGAGTGGCGCGGCGCGAGCGGCGAGCCCATCGCCACCGTGGTCAACATCGGCATCGGCGGTTCCGACCTGGGCCCGGCGATGGCCTACGAGGCGCTGAAGGACTACGCCGACGCCGGGATCACGGCCCGGTTCGTCTCCAACATCGACCCGGCCGACATCCACGGCAACCTGCGCGGCCTGGACCCGGCCACGACGCTGTTCGTGATCAGCTCGAAGACGTTCACGACGCTGGAGACGCTGACCAACGCCCGCGTGGCGCGCGACTGGCTGGTCTCGGCACTGGGCGAGGACGCGGTCGGCAAGCACTTCGTGGCCGTCTCCACCAACGCGGAGAAGGTGGCCGAGTTCGGCATCGACACCGCCAACATGTTCGGCTTCTGGGACTGGGTCGGCGGCCGCTACTCCTACGACGGCGCCATCGGCCTGTCACTGATGATCGCGGTCGGGCCCGAGCGCTTCCGCGAGATGCTGGCCGGCTTCCACGCGATCGACGAGCACTTCCGCACCGCGCCGTTCGAGCGGAACATGCCGGTGCTGATGGGGCTGCTCGGCATCTGGTACAACGACTTCTTCGACGCCCAGACCCGGGCCGTGCTGCCCTACAGCCAGCGGCTGCACCGCTTCCCCGCCTACCTGCAGCAGCTGACGATGGAGTCCAACGGCAAGTCCGTGCGCGCCGACGGCACGCCGGTCACCACCGACACCGGCGAGATCTTCTGGGGCGAGCCGGGCACCAACGGCCAGCACGCCTTCTACCAGCTCCTGCACCAGGGAACCCGGCTCGTGCCCGCCGACTTCATCGGCTTCGCCGAGCCGTTCGAGGACGCCGCGGGCATGCACGACATCCTCACGGCCAACCTCCTGGCCCAGACCACCGCGCTGGCCTTCGGCAAGACCGCCGAGGAGATCGCCGCGGAGGGCACCGCGGCCGAGGTCGTCCCGCACAAGGTGATGCCGGGCAACCGCCCCACCTCGACGATCCTGGCGCCGAAGCTCACCCCGTACACCCTCGGTCAGCTCGTCGCCCTCTACGAGCACATCGTCTTCGTCGAGGGCGTCATCTGGGGCGTCGACTCCTTCGACCAGTGGGGCGTCGAGCTGGGCAAGAAGATGGCGCTCGGCCTGGAGCCCCTTCTGACCTCGGAGGAGCCGCCTGTGGCGTTCCCCGACGCTTCCACCGCCCAGCTGGTAAAGAAGTACCGGGAACTTAGAGGAAGGCGCATTTGACATGACGCGTGCGGGCGCGATGGTCCTGTTCGGGATCACCGGTGATCTGGCCTACAAGATGTTGCTGCCCGCGCTCTACCGGCTGACCGCCGACGGGGTGCTCGACCTGCCCATCGTCGGCGTCGCCAAGACCGACCTCGACCTGGCGGGCCTGCGCGAGCGGGCCCGCCAGGCCTGCGGCGGGGCGAGCGACGCGGCCTTCGAGAAGTTCGCCGGCAACCTGCGGCTGGTGGCGGGCGACTACCGCGAGGAGTCCACGTTCGCGGCCATCCGCGACGAGGTGGACGGCGCGGGCTTCCTCGTGCACTACCTGGCGGTGCCGCCGGCGCTGTTCGGCGCCGTCGCGCAGGGCCTGGCCGGCGTCGGGCTCCACCGCGACGCGCGGCTCGTGGTGGAGAAACCGTTCGGCCACGACCAGGCCTCGGCCCGTGAGCTCAACGCCGAGCTGCTCAAGTACTTCGACGAGGACCACCTGCGCCGCGTCGACCACTTCCTCGGCAAGGAGCCGGTGGAGGACCTGCTCGTCTTCCGGCTCGGCAACATGCTGCTCGAGCCCATCTGGAACCGCAACTACGTGCGCAACGTCCAGATCACCATGGCCGAGAGCTTCGACGTGTCCGACCGCGGCGCCTTCTACGACGCCAACGGCACCATCCGCGACGTCGTCCAGAACCACCTGATGCAACTGCTGGCCATCCTCGCGATGGACGCGCCGCCCTCGAAGGACGCCCGCGCGCTCATCGACGAGAAGTGGCGCGTGCTGCGCGCCGTGCAGGACATCCAGCCCGCCGACGTCGTACGCGGCCAGTACACCGGCTACCTCGCCACCGAAGGCGTGCGTCCCGGCTCCACCACCGAGACGTTCGTGGCCATGCGCGCCGCCATCGACAACTGGCGCTGGGCCGGCGTGCCCTTCTACATCCGCTCCGGCAAGGCGCTGCCCACCACCGACCTGGAGATCGTCGCCGAGCTGCGCATGCCGCCGGTCACGCTGTTCCACGGCGAGGTCAAGCCCAACCTGATCAGGTTCCGGCTGCAGCCCGACGCGGGAGTCACCTTCGACCTGCTGGCCAAGGAGCCGGGCCGCGACGCCACCCGGCAGGTGCCGGTGAGCGTCGACTTCACCAAGGTGCTCGGGCCCATGGAGGCCGCCTACCAGCGCATCCTCACCGACGCGGTGTCGGGTGACCCCCGGCGCTTCGTCCGCTTCGACCTGGCCGAGGAGTCGTGGCGGATCGTGCAGCCGGTGCTCGACCTGCCGCAGGCGCCGCTGCCGTACGAGAAGGGCACGTGGGGTCCCGCGGCGGCGGCCGGCATGGTGCGCTGGCACGAGATCTCCACCACCTTCGATTGACCTTCCGCGACCGGGTGAGAGTCTGGGCGGATGGACATCATGGAACTGGTGGAGAGGACGAAGGACGCGGCGACCGTCAAGCGGGTCTTCGGCGAGCCGGTCCGGCACGGCGACGTCACCGTCATCCCCGTCGCCAAGGTCGGCCAGGGCGGGGGCGGCGGATCCGGCACCTCCGAGGGCGGCGAGCACCCCGGCCAGGGCTCCGGCGGGGGCTTCGGCTTCGGGGCCGCCCCGGCGGGCGTCTTCGTGATCAAGGACGGCGAGGTGCGCTGGCAGCCGGTCGTCGACGTCAACCGCATCGTGCTCGGCGGCCAGATCGTGGCCGTCGTGCTGCTGCTGACCATCCGGGCGCTCGTGAAGCGCCGCCGTAAGCGCTGAAAGCTCTCCGGTGCCCTCCCCGGGCGGGCCCGGGGAGGGCACCCGGGTCAGTGGCGGCCCCAGGCGCCGCGGTGCACCACCTCGCCGGTGGGCTTGCGACCGCGCTTCAAGGACGGCGAGGCCTTGTCCTGTGCCCGGTAGCCGACGCTGATCACACCGATCGGGGTGTACGCGTCGGGCACGCCGAACGACTCCTTCAGCAGCGCCGTCCGCTCACCCGGCGGGACCCCGAAGAAGCAGGCGCCGAGTCCCTCGTCCACGGCGGTGAGAAGCATGAGCAGAGAGGCCATGCCGGTGTCGATGTCCCAGTACGGCACCGGCCAGCGGTTCTCGTCCTTGTCCGTCCAGCCCTTGTCGGGGGCGGCGTAGCGGTCGAGGTAGGCCTGCTTGTGCGAGAGCGGGATGATCAGGAGCGGGGCGCGGCGCAGCCCCTTGCCCCATTCGTCGGCCTCGTCGCTGGACAGCTTCCAGAACCGCTCGATGTCCTGCGGCTCCTCCAGCACCAGGAACGCCCAGCCCTGGCTGAACCCGGCGGAGGGCGCGTGCAGCGCGTTGCCGAGGATGCGCTCGCGGATCTCGGCCGGAACGGGGCGGCCGGGGTCGTAGTTGCGGACCATGCGCCGTCGCCGTACCACTTCCTGAAATTCCGTCATGCGCCCAGCTTCCCAGACGCCACCCCGCGGCACCCGTGGTGTGGGTGGCTGCGACGATGACGGGGTGAAGGTCTTGATGATCGCGCCCGCCGCCTGGTCGCCCGACGGGCACGACAACTTCGACGCCGCGGACGAGCTGCTGGAGGAGAGCGACCTGGTGGTGCTGCCGGAACTGGCCGGGTCGCGGTTACCGAGGGCGGAGTATCTGGAGCGGGTGTCCGGGCTGGCGCGGCGGGCGGGGGCGTACGTGGTGGGCGGGTCGCACTACGACGCCGTCGAGGGCGGGAGCGTCAACCGGGGTGTGGTGGCCGATCCGGCCGGGCGGGTCGTGGCCGAGTACGAGAAGGCGCATCCCTACGGGGTCGAGCATCGGGCGGGAGTGCTGCCGGGGCGGCCGTCGCAGACGTTCGAGCTGGCGGGGCGGCGGGTGCGGGTGCTGGTGTGCGCGGACCTGTGGTACTCGGCCCGGCTGGCCGCGCCGGTGGACGCGGTGCTGGTGCCGGCCTTCTCGGTGACGCAGTGGGGCTCGCCGGACCCCTCGCGGGCGCTGTGGCAGCACATGAGCGTGGCCAGGGCGTATGAGTTCATGACGTACGTGGCGGTGAGCGACTGGCAGCACGGCGCCAGCTACCACGGGGCGCCGTGCGCGGGGGTGACGGGGTTCGCCGATCCGTATCCGGCGCGGCCGGCGGAGTACTACGCCCGGGGCGCCGGCGTGCGGGTCATGGACTTCGAGCGGCTGGACGCGCTGCGGGCCGACCGTGCCGGGCGCGGGTTCGTGTCTTGACCGGACGACTCGGGGAAGTAAAGCTTACTAACAATTAACCGGGAGCATCCGCGGAGGACCGTCATGGGCCGTTCCAGGATCGGCACGCTGGCCACGCGCACCCTGCTGGCGGGGGTGCTGCTGGCCGCGCTGGGGACGTTGCCGACCGGTTCCGCCGGAACGGGCGGCCTGGTCGCCTCGGTGAGCGCGGCCCAGGCGCTCGGGGACGTGATCCCGGCGCCGGTGTCGGTCCAGGCGGCGGCCACGCCGTACACGCTGGCCGCGGACGCGACGATCGCCAGCGACGACGCGGGCGTGGGCGGCTACCTCGCGGGGCTGCTACGGCCTTCCACGGGGTACGCGCTGCCGCTGCGCAGCGGCGGCCAGGGCAGCGTGTCGCTGCTGCTGTCCGGCGCGGACCCGAGCGTCGGCGAGCAGGGCTACCAGCTCGACGTCGCCACGAGCGGCGTCACGATCCGGGCACGGACGGCGGCGGGGCTGTTCAACGGCGTGCAGACGCTGCGGCAACTCCTGCCGCCCCAGGTGGAGAGCGCGAGCGTTCGGCCGGGGCCGTGGACGGTGCCGGGCGGGCGCATCGTGGACCATCCCCGCTTCGCCTACCGGGGCACCATGCTCGACGTCGCCCGGCACTTCCACCCGGTCGCCACCGTCAAGCGGCACATCGACAGGATCGCGCTCTACAAGATCAACTATCTGCATCTGCACCTGTCCGACGACCAGGGCTGGCGCATCGTCGTCGACTCCTGGCCGCGCCTGGCGACGTACGGCGGCAGCACCCAGGTCGGCGGCGGGCCCGGCGGCTACTACACCAAGGCCCAGTACCGGGAGATCGTCGCCTACGCCGCCCAGCGGCACATCACGGTCGTGCCGGAGATCGACGTCCCCGGCCACACCAACGCCGCGCTGGCCTCCTACGCCGAGCTCAACTGCGATGGCGTCGCGCCGCCGCTGTACACCGGGACGGGCGTGGGCTTCAGCTCGCTGTGCGCCACGAAGGAGGTCACCTACACCTTCGTGGCCGACCTCGTCAGGGAGCTGGCCGAGCTGACGCCGGGGCCGTACCTGCACATCGGGGGCGACGAGGCGGACGCGACGCCGGACGCGCAGTACGCGACGTTCATGAACCGGGTGCAGCCGATGGTGGCCGGGCGCGGCAAGGCGGTTGTGGGCTGGCACCAGATCGGCGCGCCGGCGGTGCAGCACTCTCCCGGCCGGGTGGCCCAGTACTGGGGGACGACGACGTCGGACTCCCTGATCACGAACGCCGTGGCCAAGGGCGCCAAGGTGATCATGTCTCCGGCCAACAAGGCGTACCTGGACATGAAGTACACCGCCTCGACGCCGCTCGGGCAGGACTGGGCGGCGCTCATCGAGGTGAAGACCGCCTATGAGTGGAACCCCGGCAGCCACCTCAGCGGCGTGCCCGCCTCCGCCGTGCTCGGCGTCGAGGCGCCGCTGTGGACCGAGACGCTGGTCACCGAGGAGCACATCGAGTACATGGCCTTCCCGCGCCTGCCCGCCATCGCCGAGCTGGGCTGGTCGCCCTGGTCGACGCACAGCTGGACCGCCTTCCGCGCCCGCCTGGGCGCGCAGGCGCCACGCTGGGCGGTCATGGGCGTCGGCTTCTACCGCTCGCCCCAGGTCTCGTGGGCGAGCACCCCGCCGCAGGGCCGCCACGAGGCCGAGAACGCGGTGATCTCGCGTGGCGTGGTCGAGTCCAACCACGCCGGATACTCGGGCACCGGGTTCGTCAACTACGACAACGCCACCGGTGGCTATGTCGAGTTCACCGTCACCGCCGCCACGACGGGCCCGGCCACGGTCCGCCTGCGCTACGCCAACGGCACCACCGCCAACCGCCGCATGAACGTGGCCGGCACGGTGCACGACTTCCCCGGCACCGGCGCGTGGACCACCTGGCAGACGAAGACGCTCACGCTGCCCCTGAACGCGGGTTCCAACGTCATCCGAGCCACCGCCACCACACCCAACGGCGGCCCCAACCTCGACTACCTGGAAGTTGCGCCCTAGCCGCCGGTCCTGAGCACGAACCGCCCGGCCCGCCGCCCGGCGGACGCGCGTCCGCCCATGCCTACCGCCTCGGTGACCCTTCGCCAGGTGATCCGCCGCGCCCTGGCTTCGAGGACGGTGCCGGGCGTCCGGGGTCTGATGGCGGAATTGTGGATATATGCCGCGTTTCACGATTCTCGCGGGAATTGAGCGCATTCACCACGCCCATCAGAAAGCCACTTTATTGGGGTGGATTAATCCTCACCCGAGAGGCATTCAAACCCGCCTAGATGGCATTACCATCTCCCTTGAGTGTGCTCTTATCCTGAAGGGAGGTGGAAAATGGGACGTCACGGTCGCCCGTCGAGATATAAGGACATTCTCGCCATCGGCCGGATCACCTGGTCTACGGCCCGAGCGGTCGTCTGGATCGTCTGGGTGATCCATTCCCTCTAGCGGTGGTCGGGCCTCCTGTCGGCCGAGCGGTGCACACGTCTGCAGGCAGGAGGCCCTTCCAACGGCAATGGTACGCAGCGGCGGTAAAACCCGAAAACCGCTAACGTCTATTTTTTATGTACCGGAGCGATAATCTCCCTCCAGGTGTAATCTCTGCTACCCCGCGTGCGTGATCGTCTCCAGGGACATCAGCCGCCAGGGCAGGCTGGGCAGAGGGTCGCCGCCGGTCACCGGCAGCAGCGAGCCGGACGGGCGGCGCGGGGAGTTGGCGGCCACGACACGGCCTTCCGCGTTGACCAGGGCCACCTCGGCCGAGCAGGCGCTCAGCACGCCGAGCAGCAGTTCCTCGAAGCGGGCCGCTCGCACGTCGGCGCCGACCACACCGAGGAAGCGCCGCTCGACCTCGACGGGCGTGGTGAGCGTGAGCATGTAGGTGTCGGTGCCGCCGTAGTCGACGTACGGGCCGACGACGTGGCGGCGGCGGGTGCGCTCGGGCACCGCGAACCACTCGGCGGCGGTGTAGTCGTAGAAGTCGAGGCTGTCGGGGTTGAGATCGACGTCGAGGAAGGTCGGGTCGGGCGCCTGCCACCACTCCAGCCAGCGCGGCCGGTCGGCCAGCACGCCGGGGGCCAGGATGAGCCCGGCTCCGGCCAGCACGTCCGGTGAACGGCGCAGGCAGCCGAAGATCTGCGGCCGGATCGCGACCAGGTCGGAGGTGGACAGCTCCGGCCGGTAGCAGGCGACGGCGGCCGTCCTGATCTCCTCCAGGGAGCTGAAGATGTCTTCGATGATCGTGTGAACCCGGTCGGCCACCCGGTCAACGCGTGGATCCTCCATCGTCACCTCCCGCTGTCGCGACGAGCCGCCAATGGAACTCCATCAGACGCTGGACGCCCTTGTCGATGTGCGCTTCGGTGAGGCGTCTGGCGCTCTCGGCGTCACGGGCGGCGACGGCGTCGATGACCGCGGTGTGGCTGTGCACGACCTCGGCGGGGTCGACGGCCTCGCCGTACGGGAGCCAGAGCAGTTCGCCCGCCTCGGCCTGGATGTCGATCTCGGCGCGGGTGAGCCGGACGGACTGGGCGGCGGCGGCGAGTTCGATGTGGAAGCGGCCGTCGGCGCGGCGGCGCTCGCCCATCGTGGTGGCCTCCTCCAGCTTGACGACGACCTGGCGCAGGCGCTGGACGTTCTCCCCTGAGGCGCGCAGCGCGGCCAGGCGGGCGGCGGTTCCGGCGATGGCGGCGCGGTAGTCGCCGATCTCGCGGAGTTCGGAGCTGCTCAGCTCGCGCAGGCGCTGGCGCAGGCGGGCGGCGGACGGGTCGGCGGGGCCGCGGACGAACGTGCCGCCGCCCCTGCCCCGCCGCGTCTCGACCAGGCCGCGCTCGCGCAGGGCGGCCAGGGCGGCGCGCAGGGTGACGGTGGAGACGTTGAGCGCTCCGGCCAGCTCCAGCTCCGAGGGGAGCTGGTCACCGTCGGCGACGAGGCCGAGGGCGATGGCCTCGGCCAGGCGGCGCACGACGACCTCCACGCGGCCCGATCCGTCGTCGAGCGGGGCGAAGACGGCCGACACCGGCAGCTGGGTCACGGGCACCAGCATATTGCCTTTTGAAATATGAACTCATAGTTTTAAGCGCAACCCCGAATCGTTGGGAGGCCCCCGTGCCCGACGCCGACAAGAGGTTCCCCGACAAGAGGTTTGCGGAAGAGTGGCGTGACGCCGCCTACAACTGCTTCTCCTCCGGCCACAAGTTCTGCCGCGAGGTCTGCCCGGTCATGCAGGTCACGCGGAACGAGTCCTGGAGCCCCACCGCCTTCCACGCCAACGTGGTCGCGATGGAGAAGGGCGAGCTGGAGATCTCCGACGTGGCGGCGGACTACGTCAACTGCACCGGCTGCGGAGCCTGCGAGCTGCGCTGCCCCAACTCCCTGTTCACCGGCGACTTCTACCGCTTCCGCACCCGGACCGTCGACCTGGTCAAGGCGGCGCGGGCGCTGGCCGTCTCGCAGGACGTCCACCAGGACGCCTGGCGACGCTGGAACACCGAGACCGACGAGCGCTCCCACGAGCCCGTCACCGAGGCCGCCGGGCAGGAGCGCGTGCGCGACTGGGCCGAGGGCCTGGAGCTGGCCATCGGCGGGGAGACGATCCTGTTCGTCGACTGCGAGGCCGCCTTCCACCGGACGAGCGTGCCGCGCGCCGTGGCCCGCATGCTCAACCTGGCCGGATACAAGTTCGGGCTGATGAACGAGCAGTGGTGCTGCGGCGGACCGGCCGCCGAGATGGGCTACGAGGAGCAGGCCAGACGCTTCGCCTGCCACAACCTCGACGACTGGCGGGCCTCGGGCGTGCGGCGGGTGCTGGTGCTCGACCCGCACGACTACATCACCTTCACCGAGGACTACCCCACGTACTTCGGCGACGACTACGACATCGAGATCGTGCTGGTCGTGGAGCTGCTCGCGGAGCTGGTCCGGGAGGGACGGCTCACGCCGCACGTCCCCGTCGAGCGCAGCGTCACCTACCACGACCCCTGCCGCCTCAACAAGCGCAAGGGCGTCTGGCGGGAGCCGCGTGAGCTGCTACGGGCGATCCCCGGGCTGACCTTCACCGACGTGGACCGGGTCACCCAATGGTCGTACTGCTCGGGCGCGGGCGGCGGGCTGCCGATCGAGAAGCCGGAGCTGACCGCGCGGATCAGCGCGAGCCGCATCGACAAGGCCGCCGAGCTGGGGGTGGACACGCTGGTGAGCGCCTGCCCGTGGTCGGAGCGGCCGCTGTCGGAGGCGGGCAGGGCCCGCTCGATCGACGTGGTGGACCTGTTCGAGCTGCTCGCGCTCTCCCTGGGGGTGGCGCCGTGATCACCCTCTTTCCGGTACGGCGGGCGGTGCCGTCATGACCGTCACCGCGCTCAGCGACCCTGTGCTCGGCGAGCTGCGCCAGATCCTCGGCGACGGGCATGTGCTCACCGGGAAGGCCGACCGGCTGAACCGGGCTCGCGTGCCGGCGCCGTTCCCCGTGCACCGCTGGGCGGAGCGGCTGCCCGACCTGGTCGTCCTGCCCGGCAGCACCGAGGAGGTGGCCGAGGTGCTCAAGCTGGCCAGCCGCCTGCGGATCCCGGTGGTGCCGCGCGACGGCGGCACCGGGCTGACGGACGGGGCGGTGCCGCTGCGGGGCGGCATCCTCGTGGACGTGAAGCGGATCAACCACATCAAGGATCTTGATCTGGACAACCGCACCTGCACGGTCGGCACCGGCATCAACGCCCTCAAGCTCAACGAACGGCTGGCCGTCCACGATCTGATCTATCCGGATGACCCGGCCTCCTACCCGTGCTCACTGGTGGGCGGCCGGATCGGCACGAGCGGCTGGTCGCTCATCGGCTCCCGCTACGGGCACACGCGCGACCTGGTCCTGAGCTTCGACCACGTGCTGCCGAGCGGACAGGTCATCCACGTAGGGGATGGCATAGGCCGAAAAATCACGAAATCGTCTAGCGGCTACCAGCTCAAACACCTTTTCATGGGCCATCAGGGCACGCTCGGCATCGCCACCGAGGCGACGCTCAAGCTCTTCCCCAAGCCGGAGGCCGAGTTCTCCCCCTTCTGGGCCTTCGCGGACTACGCCGACGCCTACCGCTGCGTCGGCCTGCTGGCCCGCGCCGGGGTGGCCACGTTCGCCGGAGCGGTGCTGTTCGACGAGTGGAAGGTCGCCTACCTGCGCCGCGACGACGAGGCCTACATCCCGCAGCCGTCGTCGGTGAAGGCCCTGGTCTGCGCCGCCCTGTACGGCTACGCCGACGAGGTGGAAGCGGGCGGCAGGCGGCTCATGCGCATCGCCCGCGACGCCGGCGCCCGCTACCTGGGCGACGAGATCTCCCAGGGCGACTGGGCGGCCCGCCACGACCGCTACGCCACCCCGCTGCACGGCCGCACGAAGTCCGGCCAGGTGGCGCCGATGAGCTGGCACTGCGAGGACGCCTCGATCAACTACACCAACCTCCCCTCGGTCCGCCTGGCCTGGCACGAGATCGCCGACCGGCTGCGGCGCGAGAGCGACGTCTTCGACGACTGGGGCATGTTCGCCTACACCAACGGCGCGACCGGCGCCGACTACCTGACCGAGATCGACATCGGCATCTGGGAGCAGCGCCTGGACGACCGGGCGTGGGCGGCCTGGGTACGCGCCAAGCGGGACCTGGCGGCGGTGGCCCTGGCCCACGGCGGGTCGATCAGCGCCTGCCACGGCTCGTGCCGCGAGGGCGAGGTGGACCTGGTGCCACAGGAGCTCGGCGGCGGTTTCGAGGTGATGCTCCAGATCAAGCGGGCGCTGGACCCCAACAACATCATGAACCCGGGCAAGTACCTGCTCGACCAGGCATACGGAGCACCATCATGAAATATCGCCGGTCGGATGAAATGTCGCCACCGCCTGCCGTACCGGCGACCGATGTGGCGATCACCCGGTTCGAGCACGTCTACGAGGTCGCGCCGGAGCTGATGACCGAGCACGTCCTCCAGCAGGAGTTCCCCAACTGGGACACCCTGCGGCTGGTCCACTCCCGGGCCGGCCACCTGGCCTGGATGCACCGCCACTTCGCGCACACGGTGGTATCGGGCGAGGAGCTGCTCCATGAGCTCGACGGATGACCGGCGCCTGGCCGACCTCGGCTACACCTCGGAGTTCCGCAGGGAGATGAGCCTGTGGGCGAACTTCTCGCTCGGGTTCACCTATCTCTCCCCCGTCGTCGGGATCTACACGCTCTTCGCCACCTCGCTGGCGGCGGGCGGGCCGCCGATGATCTGGAGCCTGGTGCTCGTGGGCGCCGGGCAGTTCCTCGTGGCGCTGGTCTTCGGGGAGATCGTCTCGCAGTACCCGCTGACCGGCGGCATCTACCCGTGGGCACGGCGGCTGTGGGGGCGGCGGTGGGCGTGGATGACCGGGTGGGTCTACCTCGTGGCGCTCCTGGTGACGATCGCCAGCGTGGCCTACGGGGCGGGGCCGTACCTGTCGGCCTTCCTCGGCGTCGGGGTGAGCACCTGGAACACGATCCTGGGCGCGGTGGTGATCATCGGCGTGGCGCTGGCGATCAACCTGGCCGGGACGCGGGCGCTGGCGGTCGCGGCCATCGTGGGATTCGCGGCGGAACTGGCCGGGGCGCTGGCCGTGGGCGGCTGGCTGCTGCTGACGCAGCGCCATCACGGGCTGGGGGTGCTGTTCGACACGTTCGGGGCGGGCAGCGGGTCAGGATATTTCACGGCTTTCCTGGCCGCCGGGCTGATCGGGATCTTCCAGTACTACGGGTTCGAGGCCTGCGGTGACGTCGCGGAGGAGGTGCCCGACCCCACCCGGCGCATCCCCAAGGCCATGCGCATGACCATCTACGTGGGCGGCGCCGCGGCCACCTTCGTCTGCCTGGCGCTGCTGCTGGCCGTGCCGGACTTCGCCGCGGTGATCGGCGGCACGAGCACGGACCCGGTGACCGGCGTGCTCACCGCCGCGTTCGGCGAGGGCGGGCTGCGGGTGGTGCTCGGCGTGGTGCTGCTGTCGTTCCTGTCGTGCGCGCTCAGCCTTCAGGCCGCCGCCGGCCGCCTGCTCTACTCCTACGCCCGCGACGACATGATCGCCGGCAGCCGGATCTTCAAGCGCTTCTCCCCCGTCCGCCACATCCCGCCCTACGCGCTGCTGGTGGCGGCCGTCGTGCCCGCGCTCGTGGTGCTCGGCTCCGTCATCTCCGCCGACGCGCTGGTGAAGATCATTTCATTCGCGGTCCTCGGCATCTACCTGGGCTTCCAGATGGTCGTCCTCGCCGCGCTGCGGGCGCGGCTGCGCGGCTGGCGTCCGTCCGGGCCCTTCACGCTGGGCGCCGCCGGGCTCGCGGTCAACATCGCGGCCCTGGTGTACGGCGCGCTGGCCATCCTCAACATGGTCTGGCCACGCACACCCGGGGCGCCCTGGTACGACGACTACCTCGTGCTGCTGTCCGGCGTGGCGGTCGTCGCCGCCGGGCTGGTCTATCTGGTGGCCGCCCGGCCGTACGAGCACGGCGCCGCCCCCGCCGGCGACGCCATCCCCCAGAAGGCAGGTTCCCCATGAAGTTCAGCTACGTGATGCTCCCCGACTACCCGCTGACCGACTCCCTGCGTTCGATCAAGCTCGCCGACGACCTGGGCTTCCACGCCTGCTACGCGGCCGACGAGACCTGGCACAAGGACCTGTGGCTGCTGTTCGCCGCCGCCGCCGGGCAGACCTCGCGCATCCGGTTCGGGCCGAGCGTCTCCTCGGTCGTGCTGCGCGAGCCGTCCCTCATCGCCCAGGCCGCCGCCACGCTCGACGAGCTCAGCGACGGGCGCGCCGAAGTGGTGCTGAGCTGCGGAAACTTCGGGCTCCTCGCCCAGTACGGCATCGACTGGACCGTCTCCAAGCCCCTGTCGCGGGTCAAGGAGGCGGCCCACGTGGTCCGCACCCTGCTCGACACCGGCGCCATCACCCACCAGGGCGAGTTCTTCACCTACAACGGCCTGTTCACCTTCGCCCGGCCGGTGCAGGAGCGGGTGCCGGTCAAGTTCGGCGCCATGCGCGGCCCGCGCTCCTTCCAGGCGGCGGGCGAGTTGTCCGACGGCGTCCACCACGCCCTCAGCTACACCCGCGAGGCCTACGACTACCTGGTCGAGCAGTTCGGCGCCGGCGCCGCGAAGGCGGGCAAGGACCCGTCCACGCTGGACATCGGCGCCTGGGTCGTCTTCGCCACCGGCCCCGACTCGGCCGTCGCCAAGGAGGCCGCCCGCAGCATGGTCGGCCTGTACGCCTCGTCGATGCCGGCCGAGCAACTGGAGCGCAACGGCGTCAACCCCAACGCGATGAAGCCCGTGGTGGAGGCGCTCGGCGCCGGGGACCTGGCCCGCGCCATCGAGCTCACCACCCCGGAGATCGGCGAGCGCCTGTCCATCGCCGGGACGCCCGAGGAGTGCGTGGCCAAGATCAAGCGGGAGATCGAGCCGGCCGGGGTCAACCACATGATCCTCGCGGTGACCGACGCGACGCTGGTCAAGCAGTTCATGGGCCGCGACCTGCCGGACGTGGCCGACGTGGACACCCAGCTCCGGCTGATCCACGACCGGATCATGCCCGCCTTCGAGAGCTGAGGCCGGCGCCCCGCCGTACCGTGGAGGGCAGGGTACGGCGGGGCCTCCAGGGCTACAGGGAGTCCAGCCAGGCCAGCAGTCGCGCGCCTTCGCGGTCCATGACGGCGGGTTCGCGCAGGGCGTTGGCCAGGAGCGACATGCCCTGGTAGGCGCCGACGAGCGTGAGGGCGAGGCCGTCCGGCTCAGGCAGGCCGAGCTCGCGGAACCGGTGTTCCGCCCAGTCGAGCAGCAGCCGGATCACCCGCCCCGCCTCGGCGTCGAGCCCGCCCTCCGCGCGCTTGTCGAGCTCGGCGGCGAGGGTGCCGGTGGGGCAGCCGTAGCGGGCGGCGAGCTCGCGCTGGCTCACCCAGGCCTCGACCAGCCCTTTGAGCCGGGCCCGCGGATCGGGCAGCTCGTCCAGGCGGCCGGTGAGCTCGCCCAGCCGCCTGGCGTGCTCCGACAGCGCGGCGGCGACGAGTTCGTCCTTGGTCTTGAAGTAGTAGTACACGTTGCCCACGGGGACGTCGGCGGCGCGGGCGATGTCGGCGATCGTGGTCCGCTCGGCGCCCTGCCGGTGCACGACCTCGGCGGCGGCGCTCATGAGCCGCTGCCGCTTGGCGCCGGCGGCCCGCACCCGCGTGGAACCTTTCGAGTCAGTCACCTGACTCACTATAGCGGCGAGCCTGTGCTACGGTTCTTTTCAGTCAGCCAACTAACTCACTGGAGAACCTCATGTTCGTTGTCACGGGAGCCACCGGGAACGTCGGCCGCGCGCTGGTACGCACGCTGCGCGAGTCGGGTGCGGAGGTCACCGCCGTCGCCCGCCGGATCACCGCCGCCGACGCGCCCCAGGGTGTCCGCACGGTCGCCGCCGACCTGACCGACCCGGCCACGCTCGGCCCGGCGCTGCGGGGCGCGCGGGCGGCGTTCCTCCTGGCGCCGCCGGTGCTCGCGCCGGAGGCCGACGCCGCGGTGATGGCGGCGGTCAAGGCGGCGGGCGTAGACCGGATCGTGGTCCTGACCTCGCAGTCGGCCGCCACCCGGCCCGAGTCGCCCGGCCACGGCCTGCGGATGCGGCACTTCGAGGACCAGGCCATGGCCCTTGGCCTCGGCTGGACGGTGATCAGGCCCGGCGGCTTCGCCTCCAACGCCTATGCCTGGGCCGAGACGGTGCGCGCGCGGCGGGAGGTCTTCGCGCCGTTCGCCGACGTGCCACTGCCCGTCGTCCATCCGGACGACATCGCCGAGGTGGGGGCCGCCGCGCTGCGCGACGCGGCCCACGACGGGCGGACGTACGTGCTGACCGGGCCGGAGCTGATCACGCCCCGTCAGATGGCCGCGGCCCTGGGCGACGCGCTGGGCGAGGAGCTGGCCTTCACCGAGCTGACCCGCGCCGAGGCCAGGGCCCGCATGCTCGCGTTCATGCCCGAGGCGGTGGCCGACGGCACGCTGGACATCCTCGGCGAGCCGACGGCCGAGGAGCAGAAGGTCAGCCCGGACGTCGAGCGGGTGCTCGGCCGGGCGCCGCGCTCCTTCGCCACCTGGGCCCGGCAGAACGCCGCCGCGTTCGGGCTCAGCGCAGCTCGCCCTCCAGCAGCCCCATGACGACCTGGTCGTGCCACTTTCCGTCGCGCCGGAACGACTCGCGCCGGCGCCCCTCCTCGACGAAGCCCACCTTCTCGTAGACGCGCCGGGCCGCGGTGTTCTCGGCGACGACGGTCAGGCCGATCCGGTGCAGGCGCATCTTCTGGAAGCCGTAGCGGCAGATCACCCGCATCGCGTCGGTCGCGTAACCCTGCCCCCAGGTGTCCTTCTCGCCCAGGTAGATGTCCAGGGTGGCGTTGCCGGTCTCGGGTTCGGCGCCGCGCAGCGCGCAGATGCCGACCGTCCGCCCGTCCAGGTCGTCGATCATCAGGGTGAGGCTCTCGTAGGAGTCGGGCTTGCGCTCCTCAAGCTGCCGGGTCAGCGCGGCAAGCGAGGGCGGGTACGGGTCCTCCAGCCAGCGCATCACCTCGAGATCGGTGTGCCAGCGCAGCAGGAAGACGGCATCCGACGGTTCGATGGCGCGCATGCGCACGCGGTCTCCGGTAAGCACGAGCGCATTCCTAGCAGAAGGGGCGACAGGCGTGATAATCAAGCCATGAGGCAGGCGCGGGAGGCCATGGTCCGGCAGTTGCTGCAGCATGTGGAGATGAGCGAGCGGGTGGCCGGGGTCCTGCGCACGGTGCCGCGGCACCTGTTCCTGCCGGAGGTGGACCCGCGTGAGGCCTACCGCGACGAGCCCATCGTCACCAAGCGCGACGAGAACGGCCTGCCGATCAGCTCCTCCTCCCAGCCCGCCATCATGGCCACGATGCTCGACCAGCTCGGCGTGCAGCCCGGCCACCGGGTGCTGGAGATCGGCGCGGGCACCGGCTACAACGCCGCCCTGCTGTGGTCGCTGACCGCGCCGAGCGGCCAGGTGATCACCGTCGACATCGACGACGATCTGGTACGGCGGGCCCGCGACCACCTGGCCGGGGCCGGATTCCCCGAGGTCCGCGTGGAGTGCGCGGACGGGGCGGCCGGCTTCCCCGGCGGCGCGCCGTACGACCGGATCATCGCGACCGTCGGCGTCTGGGACCTCGCGCCCGCGTGGGCGGCGCAGCTCGCGCCGGACGGGCGGCTGGTCGCCCCGCTCGACCTGCGCGGGGTGCAGGTCTCCGCGGCGTTCGAGCGCGCGCCGGGCCACTGGAGCAGCGTCTCGGTGGTGCCGGCCGGGTTCATGCGGATGCGTGGGGCCGCGGCGGGACCGGAGCGGCTGTGGCAGGTGGCCGACGGGCTCACGTTGTTCCTGCCCCAGCCGCGCGAGGTGGGCGACGTGGCACGCACCCTGGCGGCGGAGCCCGTCGCCGAGGTGAGCACCGGCGTGCGCGCCGGGATGGGCGAGGTCAGCGTCGGGCTGAGCCTCTGGCTGGCGATCCGCGATCCCCGCTGGTGCACGCTCTACGGCGACTCCAAGCTGCTGCCGTCCGCGCCGGTCGCCCACGGGGGCGTCAGGATGACCTCGGGCCTGGCCGTGGACGGCGGGCTGGCGGTGCTCACCGACGAGCTGGCCGCGCTCGGCTTCGGGCCGCGCGGGCCCGAGCTCGCCGACGGCCTGGCCGCGCACGTCGCCGCCTGGCAGGAGGCGGGCCGCCCCGCCGCGGACGGCCTGCGCGTCGAGGCCTGGGACCTGCCGTCGGCCGCCGCGCCGCCCGCCGGCCGCCTGGTGATCGACAAGCGCGACACCCGGTTGCTGATCTCCTACGGGGCCGCTGAGCGGCCGTGATCCCGGAAGTCACAACCCGCAAAGAATTTTCGTCAGGATGATTGGGCCGCGCGATAACGGGAAGGGCAGGCAACTCATGCACGCCGAGAACGAGGAGGAGCCGTCGTGCTCACCCTGACACCTACCGCAGCCCAGGCCATCCGGGATCTCACCGCGACCACGCCGGAGCCGGCGCAGAGCGGCGTCCGCATCTCGTCGAAGGGCGAGAGCGCGGGATCGCTGACCCTGACGCTGGCCTCGGCGCCCGAGCCGCTGGACGAGGTGGTCGAGACCGAGGGCGCCCGCGTCTACCTCGACCCGGTGGCCGCGAGTGTCCTGGAGGACAAGTCCCTGGACGCGGGCGCCGACGACCAGGGCGGCGTCTCCTTCGTCGTGATGGAGAAGCCCGCCTGATCCGCGGGCGGGGCCCCGCCCGCCGGGGCCCCACCCGTCCTCAGGACGTGAAGAGCTTGGACAGGTAGCGCACCTGCTCCTCGCGCTGGAAGCCGCCGCCGCCCTCGTGCTGGTTCCAGGGCCAGACGGTGATCTCCTTGGGGCCCTGCCAGTGGTTGTAGGCGGCGAAGACGGTGGACGGCGGGCAGACGTCGTCCATGAGCGCCACCGAGTACAGGGCCGGAGCGTTCCCCCGGGCGGCGAAGTTGAGTCCGTCGAAGTAGGAGAGCGTGCGGAAGACCTGGTCGGCGTTGCCGCGCAGGCTGGCCAGATAGCGGACGATCTCCTGGTACGGGTCGCGGCCGGTGATCTCCAGGGCGCGCCGGAAGTGGGTCAGGAACGGCACGTCGATCAGGGCCCCGGCCACGTCGTCGCGCAGCCCGGTGACCGCCTGCGCGATGCCGCCGCCCTGGCTGCCGCCGGAGGCCACGACGCGGGCGCCGTCCACGAGAGGGTGGGCGAGCGCCACGTCGACGGCGCGGACGGCGTCGGTGAAGACGCGGCGGTAGTAGTAGTCGTCCGGGTCGAGGATGCCACGGGTCATCATGCCGGGCGCCTGCGCGGAGGCGCCGCCGCGCGGGTCGGGCGTGGCGCCCGGACTTCCGAGGCTGGCGCCGCCCTGGCCACGGGTCTCCACGACGAACACCGCGTAGCCCGCGTTCGGCCACAGGAGATGGTCGTGGGGGAAGCCGCGCCCGCCGCTGTAGCCGATGTAGTGCATGACGCACGGCAGCGGCCCCTCGGCGCCGCGCGGCACGATGAACCAGCCGTTGATCCGGTCCCCGCCCCAGCCGGAGAACTGGACGTCGAACACCTCCACTCCGGCGAGCGGGAGGTCATAGGGCGTGTAGACGGGATCGGCGGGGAAGGCGCGGGCCTCCTCCAGGGTCCGGGTCCAGAAGCCGGCGAAGTCGGCGGGCTCGTCGCGCTCGGGGCGGTAGTCGCGCAGGCGTTCCAGCGGCAGGTCGAACAGCGGCATGGGGGGTCACCAAACCTCTCGTAGAGTTTCCCGATATTTCACCGCATTCACCCCGGAAACCGCTATCCCACCCACCACAGCGGCCGCGAGTCGGTAGTTTCGGCTGGTGTGAGGCGCTTGTTACGCGTGGCGGGACGGCTGGTCTGCGGGCTGGCCGTGCTGCTGCTGTCACCGGTCCTCGGCCTGGCCACGCTGGCCGGGATGGCGACGGTGATGGCCGGGCCGCAGGTGTTCAGCGTCACGGGCCTGGCCGTCTTCGCCTCGGTGTTCTACCTCGGGCTGCTGCTGTGCGTGCCGCGACCGGCGCACAGATGGGCGCGGTGGGTGCGGGCGGTGGCGCTGCTCGCGGTGGAGGCGGTGGTCGTCTGGCACGTCTGCGCGCAGGTGCTGACCGAGCCGCCGGGCACGCCGCCGCCCGCCGCCCGGGTGGAGGGCCAGCGGGAGTGGGAGCTGCCGACCGGCTCGCGGCTGGCGTACGTGCGGGTGGCGGCCGGGAAGGCGGACGCGGCGCCGGTGGTCGTGCTGCAGGGACGCGGCGACCTGGCCGGGGACGCCGCGTTCTTCGGGCGGCTGGCGGGCGGCGGGCGCGAGGTCTACGTCTACGACGCGCTCGGCACCGGGCGCTCGGAGCACCTGCTCGACCCTCGCGGGTACGGCCTGCCGCGCGACGTCTCCGACCTGGAGGCGATCCGCGAGGAGCTGGGCGCCGAGCGCCTCGTGCTGGTGGGCCACGGCGAGGGCGCCCGGCTGGCAGCGGCCTATCTGGGCGCCTTCCCCGGCCGGGTGGAGCGCGTGGTCTTCTCCTCCCCCGCCCCACTGCGTCCCGCGCCGACCGTGCTGGGCTTCCCGGCCCCCGGCGAGTCGCTGCGGATGGCGGACGTCGACGCCCGCATGCTGGTCACCCACGCGCTGCTGCGCGTGGAGCCCAGGGCCGCGCTCTCCTTCGCGGGCGACGGCGAGCTGGACGCCCGCCTGGACCGCGCCCGCGCGCTGGCCGCCGCCTCCCACCACTGCCCCGGAGTCAAGCCCGCGGCGCGGCCACACGGATCGGGCGGGTCGGGCGGGTACGCGAGCCTGGCGCCGCGCGACGTCGAGCCGCCGGGCGCGAGCGGCGTTCCGGTGCTGGTGGTCAAGGGGTCGTGCGACTTCCAGCCGTGGTCGTCGATCCGGGACTATCCGCCGGGCGGGCTGGTCTACGTCGAGGGCGCCGGGCACGCGGTCTACGCCGATCGGCCGGGGCCGTACCTGAAGGCGCTGCGTTCCTTCCTGGCCGGGCGGCGGACGGGTACGCCCGCCGGTGACCGGCCGCCGCCCGGCTACCTCGGCCCGGCTTGAACTCAACCGCACTTGAGGTTGCAGGATGCCGTCATGAAACTTGAGATCTACGCCGACATCCTTTGCCCCTGGTGCTACATCGGCAAGCGCCGCCTGTCCCGGGCGCTGGAGGGGCCGGCCGATCCGCCGGAGATCGTGTGGCGTAGCTTCGAGCTCGACCCCGGGGCGGGCCGTACTCCCGGGCCCACGGCCGAGGAGGCGTTGCGGGAGTGGTGGGGCGAGCGCGCCGCGTCCCGGGCCGAGCTGATCAGGACGACCGGCGCGGCCGACGGGCTGGAGCTCAACCTGCACCTGGCCAGGCCGGTGAGCACCTTCGACGCCCATCGGCTCTGGAAGCTCGGCCAGGATCACGGCAAGGGCGAGGAGATGGTGGAGCGCCTGCTGCGCGCGTACCACACCGAGGGCGCGAACGTCGCCGACCCCGGCGTGCTGGACGCGCTGCGCGAGGAGGTGCTGCCCGGCGTGCCCCTGCCCGGCGGCGCCTACGCCGAGGAGGTGCGCGACGACGAGCGCAGGGCCGCCGCCCAGGGGGTCACCGGCGTGCCGTCCCTGGTGATCGACGGCGCCCGGCCGGTCTCCGGCGTGCAGCCGCCCGAGGCGATCAGGCGGCTGCTGACCGGCTGAACGGCAAAAGTGCCCGTCGCGGCGAAAGCCCACGGGCCCTGCCGGTCGAGCCGACGTGGATCGGCGACCGGGCAGCCATCGGACGGCGACGAGACACGGTTCCGTCCGGGTCGTGTGGTAGGTGGGGAGGTGATCGACGGTACGCGGCGGACGGGCGCGGCGCCACCGAATTAACCCGCTTATATAAGAGTTGACTAATATAAGCGGTTGCTGCAACAGTGGGGGCGTGCACGCATTCGACGTCCTCGGCGACCCGGTCAGGCGCCGGATCCTGGAGCTGCTCGCCGGCGGCGAGCAGACCTCCGGCTCGCTGACCGCCGTCATCCAGGCGGAGTTCGGCATCTCGCAGCCGGCCGTGTCCCAGCATCTGCGGGTGCTGCGGGAGTCGGGGTTCGCGACCGTGCGGGCAGAAGGCGTGCGGCGGCTCTACGCCGTCAACGCCGCCCCCCTGCAGGAGGTCGACGTGTGGTTGCAGCCGTTTCGCAGGTTCTGGGCCCAGCACCTCGACGCCCTGGCCACCGAACTCGCCCGCGGCAAGCGGGAGCGCCGCAAGACCGCGGAAGAAACCGACGAGAAGAGAGAATCATGATCGACATCGCCGCCCACATCAACGCCACCCGCCGCGACGTCACCCGCGACGAGGAGAGCGTGTCCGTCATCATGGGCCGCACCTACGACGCCGCCGTGGACGACGTCTGGGAGGCCCTGACCGACCCCGACCGCATCAAGCGCTGGCTCATGCCGATCAGCGGCGACCTGCGCGTCGGCGGAACGTTCCAGCTGGAGGGCAACGCGGGAGGCGAGATCCTGGAGTGCGAGCCGCCCGCCCGCTACAAGGTCACCTTCGGCGACGCCACCAGCGTCATCGAGGTACGGCTCAGCCCCGCGGGCGACGAGCGCACCGACCTGGTCCTGGAGCACACCGTCCCGCTGGCCATGGCCCAGAGCGGCGCCGGCGCGTTCACCGTCGGCCCCGGCTGGGACGGCGCCCTGCTCGGCCTCGCCCTGTTCCTGGCCGGGGAGGTCAAGGAGAGCGACGACCCGGTCGAGGCGGCGAACTCCGAGGAGGCCCAGCGCTACTCCCTCGCGTCGGTGCTGGCCTGGGAGACGGCCATCACGGCGTCCGGCACGGCCACCCCGGAAGAGGTCGCGGCGGGCAAGGAGATGTCGATGGGGTTCTTCGCGCCCGGCGTCGACTGACCAGGCGGCCTTCACCGGCGTCAAGGGCCTTTGTGATGGGTCACAGGAAACCCGCCCCAGGTTTGCCGCCCCACCCAATTCACAGATCCGCGAGCCCGCCTCATGGTGTGTGCCATGCAGCGACGCACGTTCCTCCTCGCCGTCTCCGCCGCCGCCTTCTCCGGATCACTCTGGCAACAAGCCGCCCACGCCTCCGCGGGGCTGAGTCCTTACGGCCCGCTGGGCCCGCCCGACGCCAACGGCATGGCGCTGCCCGCCGGGTTCGCCGGCCGGATCATCGCCCGCTCCGGCCAGACCGTCGGCGGCGCCCGATGGCATCCCGCGCCCGACGGCGGCGCCTGCTTCCCCGACGCCACCGGCTGGATCTACGTCTCCAACTCCGAGATCCCGCTCGCCGGCGGCGCCTCGGCCCTCAAGTTCCGAGCCGACGGGTCGGTGGAGCGCGCCTACCGCATCCTGTCCGGCACCAACCTCAACTGCGCCGGCGGGGCCACGCCGTGGAACACGTGGCTGTCGTGTGAAGAGATCTTCCGCGGCAGGGTCTACGAGACCGACCCGTACGGCGTGCGCTCCGCCCAGCCGCGCAACGCCATGGGCCGCTTCAAGCACGAGGCGGCCGCCTGCGACCCCGACCACGGGGTCATCTACCTGACCGAAGACGAGTCGGACGGCTGCTTCTACCGGTTCGTCCCCAACACCTGGGGCGACCTGTCGAGCGGCCGTCTCGACGTGCTCTGCGCCGGGCCGGCCTGGAAGCGGGTGCCCGATCCCGGCCCTGCCGTACTGGAGCGTCAGACCAGGCACCAGGTGAGCGACGCCCTGCACTTCAACGGCGGCGAAGGCTGCCACTACGCGGGCGGCGTCTGCTATTTCACCGCCAAGGGCGACCGCAAGGTGTGGTTCTACGACGCCGGCCGCAACGTGCTCGGCACCGTCTACGAAGGCGGCGGCTCGCTCGACGGCATCGACAACATCACCGGCAGCAGCGCCGGAGACCTGTACGTCGCCGAGGACGGCGGCAACATGGAGATCAACGTCATCACGCCCGACCGGGTCGTGGCCCCGATCATGCGCCTGGACGGCCAGTCGCGCTCGGAGATCACCGGCCCCGCCTTCTCCCCGGACGGCAGCCGCCTGTACTTCTCCTCCCAGCGCGGCACCAGCGGCGAGACGGCGGGCACGGGCGGCATCACCTACGAAGTCACCGGTCCGTTCCGACGCTAGGGAGCGCACGATGATCCGTCGATTACTCACCCTGTGCACGGCCGCCGCCCTCGTCCTCACCGTGGCGCCGCCCGCGCACGCGGCCGCCGAGGTGTACGTGGCGCTCGGCGACTCGGCCGCCTCCGGCCCGCTCATCCCGAACCAGATCCTGCCCCAGCTCGGCTGTTTCCGCTCCGACCGCAACTACGCCCACCTGTCATCGCGCGATCTCGGCGGCTCCCTGCGTGACGTCACGTGCTCCGGCGCCGATATCCAGGACATGTACGAGTCGCAGCGCACCGACCTGGGCAGCGTGCCGCCCCAGCTCGACGCCGTCGGCCCGGACGCCACCCTGGTCACGGTCCAGATCGGCGCCAACGACCTCGACCTGACCGGCTTCATCGAGGACTGCCTGAGCCTGCTGCCCGGCGACCCCTGCCACGACGAGTACCAGGACAACGGCCGCGACCGCTTCCGCGACGGCACCGACGCCCTGCGCCCCCGCCTCGACCAGCTGATCCGCGACATCCGCGCCCGCGCTCCCCAAGCCCGGATCTTCGTCGTAGGCTACGGCACCTACGCCCCCAGGAACGGCTGCTGGCCCCGGGTCCCGGTGCTGGCCGTCGACGCCAACTACATCCGCGCCACCATCGCCTACTTCAACCAGGCCCTCCGGGAGCAGGCGGCGGCACAGGGAGTCGGTTTCGTCGACTTCCAGACACCGAGTGAGGGCCACGATCCCTGCAAGTCATCCAGCGTCCGCTGGATCGAGCCCTACGTCCCCGCGTCGGCGGCCACGCCGTTCCATCCGAACGCCCTCGGCATGCGGAACTTCGCGGCCATCGTCACCCGTACAGTCAGGACCCCGCTTCTATGAGCCTTGCCAGCGTCTTCCTGCCCATCGCCCTGGCCATCATCATGCTCGGCCTGGGGCTCGGCCTGACCGTGGCGGACTTCCGCCGCGTGCTGGCCTATCCGAAGGCGAGCGTGATCGCGCTCGTGTGCCAGATCCTCCTGCTCCCGGCCCTGTGCCTCGGCCTGGTGCTGCTGTTCGACCTGCCGCCCGTGCTGGCGGTGGGCATGATGCTGCTGGCCGCTTCCCCCGGCGGGACGACCGCCAATCTCTACAGCCATCTGTTCGGCGGCGACGTCGCGCTCAACGTGACGCTGACCGCCATCAACTCGGTGCTCGCGGTGTTCACGATGCCGCTGGTGACGAACCTGGCCATCGGCTACTTCGGCGCGGAATCGGGCGCGCTGGGCCTGCAGTTCGACAAGA
Source organism: Nonomuraea sp. NPDC050547 (assembly GCF_044457345.1). NCBI lineage: Bacteria > Bacillati > Actinomycetota > Actinomycetes > Streptosporangiales > Streptosporangiaceae > Nonomuraea > Nonomuraea sp. NPDC050547. The sequence goes on along the minus strand of NZ_JBITGW010000002.1, from coordinate 569,399 downwards.
GCCTGCAGGTCTTCGCGCTGGTGCTGGTGCCGGTGGCGATCGGCATGCTCGTGCGGGCGCGGTTCAGCGTGTTCGCCGAGCGCATGCACAAGCCCGTCAAGATCGCCTCGGCGATCATCCTCTTCCTGGTCGTCGTCGGCGTGGTCCTGCAGGAGCGCGCCAACATCGGCGGCTACATCCGCGACGTCGGGCTCATCACCCTGGTCTTCAGCGTGCTCAGCCTGGCGATCGGCTACTGGGCGCCGCGCCTGTTCAAGGTGGGGCGTGAGCAGGCGATCGCGTCCTGCATGGAGATCGGCATCCACAACGCCACCCTGTCGATCACGGTGGCGATGGGGCTGCTGGCCATCCCGCAGATGGCCGTCCCCTCGGCCACCTACGGGGTGATCATGTTCTTCACCGCGGCCGCGGCGGGCTTCCTGCTCAGGCGGCGGAGTCCGGCAGAGGTCCCGGCCGGTTCGTGACGCGCCGGGCGGCCAGCGCCGCCCCGATGCTCTGCAGCTGCGCCGGGTCCACCGGGTCGAGACCGGTCAGGGTGACCGCCCGGCGCAGCCGGTAGTCGACGGTGTTGGGGTGCACGTGCAGCCGCTCGGCGGTGCGCCTGCGGTCCAGGCCGGTCTCCAGGTAGACGGTGAGCGTCTGCAGGAGGTCGGGGTTGTCGGTGAGCGGGTCGAGCAGGGTGGCCAGCCCGCTCATCGCCTCGCTCGGCCGGGTCAGCTGGTATTCCAGCAGCACGTCGGCCAGCCGGTAGAGCCCGGCCGGGTGGTGGAAGAGGTGGACCACGTCGAGCACCTCCTGCGCCAGCCGCGCCGCCGCGGCCACGCCCTCGGGCGCGGCGACCTCGGCCGCCGCCCGCACTTCGACCCCGGCCGCCTGCGCCATCGCCGCGACCAGCGCGGCCGCGGCGCACCAGTCGAGGTCGGGCACCAGGATGAGCCCGCCGGCGGGTTCGAGCAGCGACAGCACCGGCTCGGCCGCGTGCTTCTGGACGGCGTCGCGCACGCGGTGCAGCTTGCGCCGCCCGGCCACCGCGCCGAACCGCTCGTCGGGATGGGCGCCGAGCGTCACCGCCAGCACCAGGTAGCGGGCGGCCAGCCGGATGCCGGCCCCTGCCTGGGTCTCGCCGCTGAGCAGCGCGGTGATGGCGGCGTGCCGGGCGTGCTGGTCCTGGCTCACCATGCTCTCGCGTTCCTGCTGGTAGGCGGCGCAGACGGCGGTGGTCACCGCCTCGGTGTAGCCGAGCATGATCCGGCCGGCGGCCAGCGCGTCGGACACCTCCTCCGGCCGCGCGTCGGTCGTCACCAGGTCCCATATGCGGCCGGCGCCGAGGTGGTAGGCGGCCAGGATGGCCTCCAGCGGCACCCCTTCCTGGGCCCGGCGGGCGGCCGAGGCGCAGGACGGCTCCAGTTCCTCCGGCCTGGGCAGGCGCCGCTCGCGAAACAGTCTGGACACCAGGCGCAGGTTCTCCTCGGTGATGCGGAAGATGTCGTCGCTGAGCTCTTCCGCGGGTAACTCGCGGTAGAAGGGGATCTCGGCCACGAAGCCGGAGACGAGCTCGCGCGCCAGCCGTACCTTCTGCTTGTCCAGGAGCACGTGCACGACCCGTCCGGCCACGCGCAGCGGCTCGCTCATCGGTCAGCTCCCGCGACTCAGCGACACATCCCCCTCTAGTAAGTCAGATACCGGCATTCCTCAGCCACACTTCCCGGCTTTCACCCCGGCCACCTGCCAGTCCGCGCCCGGGAACGGCGACATGAAATGGGTGAGCAGGTCCACCGCGTAGTCGGGCGCGCGGCCTCCGGGGTCGAGCAGGGAGACCATCTGCGGGCCGTCGGCGCCGCGCAGCGTGATGGCGTTGGCGCCGCCCGCGGCGAAGCCCGGCTTGGCGTCCAGGGTCAGGCAGGCCAGCTGGACCCCGGCGGTGCTGATGCGCTGCTTGGCGCCGATGCGGCGCATGCGCTGGTCGTAGCGGCGCAGCGCCAGGTCGCCGGTCGGGACGAGGCGCACGCTCTCCTTGAACAGGTCCTCGCCGATCTTCCGGCTCAGCCTGACGTCCAGCCGTACGTCCGGGCGCAGGTCGACGCCGTCGGCCCGCAGGTCCAGGCGGGCGTACTGGCCCTCGAAGCCCGGCGTCACGTACCCGAGCGCGGGCGGCGCCTTGAGCCCGAACGGGACCTTCCCCGGCCGGATCTTCAGCCACGACAGGCCCCTGACGCCCAGCGACAGGTCGTCGACCGTGCTGCGCCCCAGCCCGAAGGCGCCGCCGACGTGGTAGCTGAGGAACCCGGCCGCGTGCGGCACCTCCTTGCTGACGGCGATCCGCTGCGGCGCCACGGCCTCGACGGTGAGCCCGGCACGCACCTTCAGCAGCCCGGTCGGCTTCGGCCGCGACACCAGGTCGAGCGACTGGTCCGGGTTCAGCCGGACGGTCGTGTCCGCCGCCAGGTCCTTGACGGACAGCGACACGTCACCCAGCTTCCCGCTCGGATCGGCCAGCCCGCGCTCCACCCCGATGAAGCCGTCCAGCGTCCCCGCGTCCGCCTTGTAGGTGACCGCGGGAACCTTGAGCCCGGCGGCCGACGCGTCGGCGTCCACGGAGAAGGTCTTCGGCACGTCGCCCAGCCGCAGCTCGCCGCTGCCCTTGCCCTTGACCGTCACCTTGGCCGCGAGCCGCCGCACGGCCGCGGAGTTCCGCACGCGGACGCGGGTCTGCGCCCCATAGGTCCCCTGTACGGCCACCGCCGCGGGCACCGGATCGATCGACAGGCTCCCCCTGAGGTCACCCGACTCGGCCCGCAGGTCGAGCGAGCCCAGCGTGGCCGCGGGCTCGATCCGGTAGGCCGCGTTGCCCGCCTCGAACGGGCCCAGGTCCAGCTTCGTGATCCGCTCCGGCAGGCCGCGCAGGGTGGCCGACGCCGTGACCTGGGCCAGGGCGGTGCTGTGGAGGTAGAGGCGCAGGGTGCGGCTCTTGGGACGGTACCCGGAGAAGGCGAACGTCTTGGCGGCGGTGTCCACGGTGACCTGCTCGGGCAGCCCGGTCAGGTCCAGATGCGCCCGCACCCCGAAGCACCCCTTGCCCGGCACGCAGAACGCCCCGTCCCCGGTGGCGCCGGCGGCGGTCAGGGAGAGTCCGTCCTTGAGCACGGGGGCGGGGCGGAGGGCGCGCAGGGCGGCGGACTTGCCGAGCCAGACCTGGCCCTTCACGTCCAGGCGGGTGCCCGCGTAGGTGATCTTGCCGCCGCCCGCCGAGACCGCCAGCCGGCCGGGGAACGGGCCCACGGTGCCCAGGGCGCCGTAGCGGAGGTCGGCCACGGACAGGTCGGCGTCCAGGGCCAGGGTCTGGGGCGCGCCGCGCACCTCGGCGGCGAAGCCCTCGCCCGAGGGGGCGAACGTGGCCGTCCGCAGTCCCTTGATCCGCACGCTGGCGTCCAGGTCGCCGGTGGCCTGGTCGTAGTGGGCGGCCAGGTGGGGTCCCGAGGGCGCCTGCGCGCCGTCGTGGTTGGTGACCGCCAGGGCGGCCTCGCCGACGGGACCGCTGGTGCCGTCGAAGCGGTAGCCGTCCGGGCCCCAGGACGCCTCGAACCGGGCGGGCATGTCCTTGACCTCGGCGGCGGCGCGGAAGTCCCGTCCGCCCACCGCGGCCCTGGCGCTCGCGGAGACGGATCGGACGGAGGCGTCGGCGTCCCAGGTGAGGGACGTGGGGCCGGCCGTCAGCGTCACCCGCTTGCGCAGCCCGGCGACCGCCGCGCGCAGTTCGGCTCCGCCCTTCGCGCTCTGGTCCGGGGACAGGGTCTTGGTGACGTGCGCCCGGTTGGCGTACAGGGTGATGCCGCGCAGGCTGGAGGCGGTGCCGACCTCGACCTTCGATCGTTCGCCCAGCTCCCACGTGGCCTTCACCCGGTCCCGGATGCCGCGCACGGTCCCCTCGACGGTCGGGCCGGTCTTCACGTTCGTGTACGCGGCCCGCAGCGTCTCGATGACGCCTTTCGCGGTGTATTCGGCGGTCCGCGCGGCGGGGTCGAGGGCGACGTCCACCTCGGCGGGCGTGTTGGAGATCTCCAGGCGGGCCAGGTGGGTGCCGTCGATGCTCGCGGCGCCGGTGAAGGAGTTGCCGCCCGCTCCGGTCTTCAGGTGGGCACGGGGGGCGGCGCCGTAGGTGACGTCGAAGCCGGACAGGCCGCTCATCAGGGCCGACACCCCGACGGCGGCGCCGTTCTTGATCATGGTGACGTGGCCGCCGCGCGGGGTGGCGATCGCACCCTCGTTGCGCTGCAGCAGGACCTCGAAGCGGCCGAGCGCCGAGCTGGAGGTGTGGGTGACGCGGTGGGCGGCGAGGTCGTGCTGGAGTGTGACGCTCGCGGGCAGCCCGCGCAGCGCCGCCTTCAGCACGGTCTTGTCGGCGGCGCGGTCGAAGTAGGTGATCGTCGCCGAGCGGGCCCGCGGCGTGCCGGAGGCGACGGACAGGCGCTGCTTGCCGTAGCGGGCGGTGAAGGTGGGCGGCACGCGGTCGACGGCGATCTCGGCCAGGCGGGCCAGGCGGCCGTCGCGGTAGGCGTAGGTGCGCAGCTCGGCGCGGCCGATGGCGGCGCCGGAGCGGAAGCGCGCCTCGGTGGCGGCGCCCCTGGCGAGCTCGACGGTGGTGCGGGAGCGCAGCTCGTCCAGGACCACCTGGGTGGTCTGGCCGCCGCTGACGGCCAGCGCCTCCAGCTTGGCCGGGGCCGAGCTGGTCACCTCCAGGCGCGGGCGGTCGAGCCGCGCGGTGGCGGTGAAGCGGGTGGCGGCGGGCGTCTGGGTGAGTCGGACCGCGCTCTTGCCGGGCAACCCGGCGATGGTGGCGACGCGGTCGCCGGGCTCGGTGCGCTTGACGCTCGCCCTGACGCTCTTGCCGTCCAGGTCGACGCTGAACGTGCCCTGGTCGGCGCGCGAGAGGTCGCCGGAGAAGCCGATGGCCACGCGGCCGTCGTACTCCGCCCAGACCGTCGCCTCCAGCGGCTCCTCGCCGAGCCGCCGCGTCGTGAAGCCGAGCCCGACCGTGCCCTCGGCGCCGGCGGTGGGCACCAGGTTCGCGGCCAGGTCGGGCGCGCCGTCGCCGGTGACGTCGGCGACCACGGGCTTGACCAGCGGCTGCGTGGCCGAGCAGGCGATCTCGGCGGTCTTCACGCACAGCCGGTAGGTGAGCAGCGGGACGCCCTTGAGCGGATCGAGCCCGTCGAACAGCTTCGTGACCGAGGCGAGCGGGCGCGACAGCGTGAGCGTCCCGGCCTGGCGGGTGTCCGGGATCAGATCCGGTACGGCATGGCGGCGCCGGTCGGCGGCGGCGCTGAGCTCGTCGATGAGCGCGGGCCCGGCAGGTGTGGTCACCTCGGGGGCCGCCGGTCCCACGGGCCGTCCGGGAACCGCCGCGACGGCCGGGGACGGCTGCCGCTTCACGGCGTTCCCGCCCGCGTCCTGAGGCGGGACCACCTCGGGCACCGGCGTGATCACCGGTTTGACCTGCGCGGAAGCCGGAGGCGGAACCGGTACGACGACCAGCGCGCAGACGGCCAGGAACGCGGTAGTGGTGTGGACACGCCACGACATCGAAGAGCTATCCCCCGGAAACGGTTCTCATCATCCCATCAGAAACATAAGTAACGAGCCGACCACAGGTCCCAACTCACCGTCAATTCGTCCCCGACTTGGGGTCCCAACTACCCGGCCACGCGGCGGCAGAATGTGCCGCCGCCAGGGCTTTACGTGAAGAAAAATTTCGCATTGGATACGCGCATGGCACCCGAGATCACCCGCCGATCCGCCATCGCGGCCGGTGCGGCAAGCGCCTTACTCCTCCCCCACCTCCCCGCCGCCGCCCGGACGGGCACCGGGCTCCAGGATCTGGAACAGCGCGCCCTGGCCATGGACCCGCCGGTGTTCCTGCTGGAGACGGCGGTGCCGCCGCAGCTGTCCGGAGCCGGGCTCAGCCTGTCGGGCGAGGTGGCGGTCTGCGGCACACGTTCCCTGCGCTGGGAGCACGGCAGCCGGGACGTGATCACGGTCAGCGCCCCGCTGCGCTGGCGGCCCGACCCCTACCGGCTCGGCGACGACCAGGCCTGGCAGGGGCTCGTGGACGCCTTCTGCGTCTGGATCCACAACACGGAACCGGCCGACGACGTGGTGCGCTTCGAGTTCGGGCGGGGGGCGCGCACCGACGTCTGGTTCGAGTTCCGGCTCGGGTTCACCGGCTGGCGTACCGCCTGGCTGCGCCACGCCTACGACATGCGCGGCCGCCCGCACCCGGACATGGACACGCTGCGGATCGTCGCGCCCCGGCGCAGCGGGGTGCTGCACCTCGACCAGCTCATGCTCAACGTACCGCTGCGCCCGGACGCGCCCTGCCGCGACCACCAGCTGCCGGAGATCGCCCCCGAGGGCGACGAGTACGACAACCAGCACTGGCAGGCGCTCTACCGCTTCGACCAGCTACTGAAGACGAAAAAGCCGGACATGTCGCCGCCGTCCGCCGCCGAGACCGCCGACCTCCACGCCCTGCGCGCCCGCTACCTCGACGAGTACCTGGTCGCCCCGGTCACCGTCGACGTGCCCGGCCTGACCGCCCAGGCCACCGCCCTGCTCGGCCGGCCCGTCCACGCCTACCAGGCGCAGATCTACCCGGCCGAGATCGCCGCCGAGCTGAAGGCGTTCGTCAACCCGGCGACCCTGCGCGCCGTCACCGACCTGCTGCGCGCCGTCGCCCTGGCCCACCACGCCAGCCCGCCCGACCGCCCCGCCCTCGCCGCCCTGTACGTCAAGCTGCTGCGCCACCTGCGCGAGCAGGGCTGGACCCGGGGCAGCTGCCAGGGCACCATCCACCACCTCGGCTACGACGTGCGCGGCTACTACGACTCCGCCTACCTCATGCGCGACGCCCTGCGCGAGGCCGGACTGCTGGAGGAGATCCGCGCCGACCTCGACTGGCTGACCGGGCTCGGCCGGATGTTTCGCGGCTTCGGCTTCCGGATGGCCCGCGGCAGCATGATGGACCTCTACAACACGACCGTGCGCGGCATGCTCGCCACCATCCTGCTGCGCGACGGCGACACCGAACAGGTCGCCTACCTCCGCGTCCTGCGCGACTGGCTCAGCGCCACCCTCCTGCCCACCGACGGCATCCAGGACGGCATCAAGGTCGACGGCACCGCCTTCCACCACGTCGGCTTCTTCCCCGACTACGTGCGCGACGGCTTCGCGGGCCTGGCGCCCATCGTCTACCTGCTGCACGGCGGCGTTTTCCGCCTGTCCGCGCAGGCGTACGGCTGGCTCAAGAAAGCCCTGCTGGCCCAGCGCGTCCACGCGGGCAGGACCCAGTGGCCCATCTCGTGCAGCGGCCGCAACCCCAGCGGGCTGACCGCGTTGTCGGTGGTGCCCTTCCAGTGGCTGGCCCAGGTGGACGACGAGATCGGCGCCGCGTTCCTGCGGTTGCTGCCGGCCGTACCGACGCCGCAGCAGAAGGCGATCGCCGAACGGCTGGCCGCGCGCGGCGTCAAGCCCGAGGCGGCGCCCACGGGAACGTGGGCGCTCAACTACGCCGCGCTGGCCGTGCACCGGCGCGAGGAGTGGCAGGTGACGGTACGCGGCCACAACCGCTACCTGTGGAGCACCGAGATCTACGTCGGCGCGAACTGGTACGGCCGCTACAACACCTACGGCCAGATCCAGGTGGTGAACAAGGGCACCAACCTCGCCAGCGGCTACGCGCACAACGGCTACGACTGGAACCGCCGCCCCGGCACCACCACGATCCACAGGTCCTGGGACGACCTCAAGGGCGACCTGACCGGCGCGATCGAGGAGATGCTCCTCACCGACGCCCGCTTCGCGGGGGCGCACAGCATCGACGACCGCGACGGGATGTTCGCGATGGACCTGCGCGAGCATCCGAAGTACGAGGGCTCGCACCGGGCCAGGAAGTCCGTCTTCCTGTTCGGCGACCGGATCGTGGCGATCGGCACCGGCATCGGCAACGACGAGGCCCGCGACGAGACCGAGACCACGCTCTTCCAGACCACCCGCACCACCGGCGCCCTGCTCATGGACGGGGCCGAGGTTCCCTGGGGCCACGACGCCCGCGACCTGTCGCCGCGCTGGCTGCTGGACGACAAGGGGGTGGGCTACTACCTCGCCCCCGGCCAGCGGGTCGCGCTCACCCGCACCACCCAGTCCTCCCGGCACAACGCCACCGAGGCGCCGACCAGCGGTGACTTCTCCACCGCCTGGATCAGGCACGGCACCGCGCCCAGGGGCGCCCGCTACGAGTACGCGATGGTCGTCGACACCACCGCCGGGCGCATGGCCGCCTTCGCCGCCGAGATGGCCGATCCTGGGCGCGCGCCGTACACCGTGCACCGGGCGGACGAGGGCGCCCACATCGTGACGGACCGCGCGAGCGGCATCACCGGGTACGCGTTGTTCGAGCGGCTGACGGCCGGGGAGGGGCTGGTGCGCGCGGTCGACACACCGTCCATGCTGCTGACCAGGCAGGAGGCGGATGGCCTCGTGCTCGCCGTGTGCGACCCCGACCTGCGGTTGTACGGCGGCATCGACCCCGACCAGTACGAGCGGGGCCGCTACGTCGGCCACTACAGCCCGTGGTCGCGCCGCTGGCTGGACGATCCGAGCCATCCGCACCTGCTGCGGGTGACGCTGTCGGGCCGCTGGCGCGCCTCCGGCGGGCAGCCGTGCCGCGTGCGGCCGGCGGGAGCGCGCACGGTGGTCGAGTTCGAGACCGTGCACGGGCGGCCGCTGCAGGCCCGGCTGGAACGGGTCTGACCGGAGCGGGTCCGAGGGTTCAGGTGGGCGGGTCGAAGCGGCCGTCGACGGCGGTCCAGCCGCCGTCCACGTACAGGACGGAGCCGGTGACGAAGCTCGCGGCGTCACCGGCCAGGTAGACGACGGCGCCGGCCATCTCCTCGGGGCGGGCCCAGCGGCCCAGGGCCGACTTGGCGGCGTAGGCGTCGTACCAGGCCGGGTTCTCCTTGATCTGGCGGGTCAGCGGGGTCTCGACCACGCCGGGCGCGACCGCGTTGACCCGTACCCCCGAGGGCCCGAACTCGGCCGCCGCGGTGCGCAGAAGCTGCACGAGCCCGGCTTTCGTGGCCGAGTAGACGCCCTGGCCGGGTTCGGTGACCGCGGCGCGGATGGAGGCGAAGCCGATGATCGAGCCGCGCCCGCGCTCCACCATGCCGGCGCCGAAGGCCCGCACCACCTCGAAGGAGGCGCGCAGGTTGAGGTCCACCACGCGGGCGAACTCCTCACCGGAGTAGTCGAGCAGCCGCTTGCGCACGTTGGTGGCGGCGGTGAAGACGAGCACGTCGGCGGGCGCCCGGGCGGCCAGCGTCCACACGGCCGCGGCGTCGAGCACGTCCACCTCGTACGCGCTCGCGCCGCACAGCTCGGCGGTCCGCTCGGCGGCCGGCAGGTCCCGGTCCGCGCAGACGACCTCGGCGCCCTGGGCGGCCAGGGCCAGCGCCGACTCCCTGCCGATCCCGCTGCCGGCGCCGATCACGACCGCCCGCCGTCCGTCCAGGCGGAACAACCTCTCGTAGCTCGTCATGGTCAGCACTCTAGTGACTGGTCCGACCAGTGCACCAGGTGACCCGGTCCGCTAGTCCATGGACCAGCGGACGACGACCCATTCGGCGGCGGTGGTCGAGCAGGGGCCGGGGTAGACGTGGCCCTTGTAGTTGCTCGCCAGGCACATGCCGTTCTTCCAGGAGATCCGCAGGTGCTCGCCGTCCATGCCCTGGCGGACGCGGGTGAAGGCGAGCCGGTCGGCCTTGCCGCAGCGCCGTACCAGGACTCTGCGGTCGTCCTGGGGCCCGGTCGGCGAGGACAGGCAGGTCGTGCGGTTGGCGAGCTGGGAGCGTGCGGTGCGCTTCCACAGCGTGTACCGGGAGCGGGGGTCACAGTCGCCGGTGGCGGCGACCGTCTTGCCGGTCGAGACCTGGGTGCCCCAGGTCAGGCAGAGCCCGGAGTCGCGGTTGCGGAACAGGCGGGGGCCGGGCGCGCCGCCGGCGGGGACGAGGGTGGCCGTCAGGGCCACGGCTAAGACCGCGTGAGTGATCATGCGCCAGCCTAGACAGGAATTCCTTACCCGCCGCAAGATCCCTCTTCACCGCCAAGATCGCAGCCTGTAGGGTCGAAGGAAAGTTTCAGGTATGGAGGGACAGTGGGCAAGAAGCTTCACCTGTTGGCGCTCCCGATCGCGGCCGTGGCCATGGCCGCCCTGACCAGCACCCCCGCCCAGGCGGCCGACGGTTACGACCGCTGCCGCGACGGCTACTACTGCATGTTCTCCGGGCTCGACGGCACCGGCGACATCATCGAGATCCAGGGCGACACCCCCAGCCTCGCCGCCCTCGGCATGGGCAGCAGGGGCAAGTCCGACTGGAACCGCACCGACTCGTGGATCCACCTCTACTCCGAGGACGGCTACGGCGGCTGCTCCGCGGTCACCCGGCCCCGCGACAAGGGGAACTTCTTCAGCACCTTCCGCGACTTCTTCAACTCCGTCAGGTTCGACGGACCCAACGGGCCCTCCTGCTTCGGCCTGGCCCGCACCTCCCCCGACTCCCACGGCTAGAACACGGCTGGAGCCGTGCGGGCCGGGTTCTCCCCCGGCCCGCACGGTCAGGGGCGGATGATCGCCATCCGGGTGACGGTGAACTCCTCGATCGCGAAGCGCGGGCCCTCCCGGCCGATGCCGGAGTCCTTGACGCCGCCGTAGGGCATGTTGTCCGCGCGGAAGCCCGGCACCTCGTTGACCACGACGCCGCCCGCCTCGATCCGGTCGATCGCGGCGAACGCCGTGGCCAGGGAGGTGGTGAAGACGGAGGCGTGCAGCCCGTAGCGTGAGCGGTTGACGGTGGCGAAGGCCTCGTCCAGGTCCGCCACCGCGCGTACGCACACCACGGGGCCGAAGATCTCCTCCTCCCAGGCGGCCACACCATCGGGAACGTCGGCCAGCAGCGTCGGCACGATCTCCAGGCCCGCGCGCCGCCCGCCGGTCACCAGGCTCGCGCCCGCGTCCACGGCCGCCCGCACCCACTCCAGCACGCGCGCCGTCGAACGCTCGTCGATCAGCGGCGCCACCCGCGTCTCCGGCTCGCGGGGGTCGCCGGTGACCACGTTCTTCATGCGTTCGGCCAGCAGGGGCAGGAACCGGTCCCTGACCCGCTCCTCGACGAGCACCCGCTGCACCGAGATGCACGCCTGCCCCGAGGCGTAGTAGCCGCCGCGCACCACCGCGTCCGCCGCCGCCTCCAGATCGGCGTCGGCCGCCACCACCAGGGCGGCGTTGGAGCCGAGTTCGAGCACGACCTTGGTCGGTGCGGCGTTGCGGGCGATGGCGTGCCCGGCCGCCGCCGAGCCGGTGAAGGAGACCGCGCCGATCCTGCGGTCCTCGACGAGCGTACGGCCGACCTCGACGTCACCCGTGACCAGCTGAACCGCGGCCGCGGGCAGCGCGCCGGTCTCCCGCAGCAGGTGGACCAGCCAGAGCGTGGCCAGCGGGGTGGCGGGCGCCGGTTTGACGATCACCGGGCAGCCCGCCGCGACCGCCGGGGCGATCTTGTGGGCGGCCAGGAGCAGCGGATAGTTGAAGCCGGTGATGCCGACCACGACGCCGATCGGGCGCCGGGTCCAGAACCCCGTGAGCCCCTCGCCGGAGGGCAGCAGGTCCAGCGGGACGGTCTCGCCGTGCAGCCTGGCCACCTCCTCGGCGGCGGTGGCCAGCGTGACGATCGTCCGCGCCACCTCGACCCGGCAGTCGACCAGTGGCTTGCCGGTCTCCAGCACGAGCAGCCGCTCGAACTCCGCGCGCCGCGCCACCAGCGCGTCGTGCGCGCCCGTCAACGCGCTACGGCGGGCGTGCGAGGGCATCCGGGCCATGGCGGGCGCCACGGCCAGCGCCTCCTCCACCGCGCGCGCGGCCAGCTCGGCCGTGCCCAGCGGCGCGGCGGCCACGACGCTGCCGTCGTAGGGGAAGACGATCTCGGTGGTGTCCCGGACGGGCGCCCAGCCCGCCCCCACCGGCAGTCCGCTCGGCCAGTTCATGGTCGTTCCTCCTGCGCGAGCCGGGCACTGGGAAAGACGTCGAGGTAGGCGGGCGCCTCCGGGCGGCCGGTGGCGGCCAGGACGGCGTGGGCCACGGCGCGGCTGAAGACGTCGGCCCCGGCGGCCAGGACGTCCTGCAGCTCCGCGCTCGACGGTTCTGATCGGACGACGGTGGACAGGCCGAAGATGGTGTCGCCGTCGACCATGGTGTGGGCGGGGCGGATCGCGCGGGCCAGCCCGTCGTGGGCCACTCCGGCGAGCTTGCCGCACTGCGCCTTCGACAGCGCGGTGTCGGTGGCCACGACGCCGATGGTGGTGTTGAAGCTGGTGACCTTCACCGGCCGCCAGGCCTCCGCCTCCCGCGCGGACGGCGGCCCGAGGCCGCCGAACTCGCCGGGCAGGCCGTAGCGGGCGCCCGCCAGCAGGCCGCCGGAGGGGTCGAGGACCGATCCGGCCGCGTTCACCACGGCCAGGGCGGCCACGGTGACGCCGGAGCCGAGGACGGCGCTGGCGGTGCCGACGCCACCGGCCAGCCCGCCGGCCACCGCGCCGGTGCCCGCGCCGATGGAGCCGTTGCGCGCCTCCTCCGCCGAGGCGGCGTCGTAGGCGGCGGCGCCCAGCTCGGCGGCGGGGGTGGCGCGGAAGCGGCCGCCCCGGCCCAGGTCGTAGATGACGGCGGAGGGGACGATCGGGACGACGCCGCCCTCCACCGGGAAGCCGGTCCCGGCGTCGGCCAGGCGGTCCATGACGCCGCAGGCCGCGCTGAGCCCGTACGCGCTGCCGCCGGTCAGGACGACGGCGTGGACCCGCTCGACCAGGTTGCGGGGGTCGAGCAGCTCGGTCTCGCGGGTGCCGGGGGCGGCGCCGCGCACGTCCACCCCGGCCACCGCGCCCTCGACCGGCGGCAGGATCACGGTGGTCCCGGTGCGATAACCGCCGCCGACGCGCTGCGCGTGCCCGACCCGGATGCCCGGAACGTCGGTGAGCGCGTTGAGCGGCCCCGGCTTCACGCCACCCCCCAGGCGAGCCCCGGCTTCACGCGAGTCTCCCAGGCGAGCCCCGGCTTCACGCGGGTCTCCCAGGCGAGCCCCGGCTTCACGCGGGTCTCCCAGGTGAGCGGCTTCACGCGGTTTCCCGGGTCAGGAAGCGGCGGGCGGCCTCGGCGAACACACGGGCGCACCGGACGATCTCCGCCACCTCGACGAACTCGTCGGCCTGGTGGGCGATCCACTTGCCGCCGGGGCCGTACACCACCGAGGGGACGCCGCCCCAGTGGGTCAGGACGGTGCCGTCGGTGGAGCCGGGCACGCCGCCGTAGACCGGCTCCTGCCCGGTGACGGCGCGGTGGGCCGCGGCGAGGGCGGCCACGACGGGGTCGTCCACGGGGACCTCGACCGCGGGCCGGTCCACCAGGATGGCGACCTCCGCGGCGATCCCGGTGAACGCGGCCAGCTCACCGACCCGGGCGGCGATCTCGGCGTGCGACATGCCCGGCAGGGTCCGTACGTCCACGAAGACCGCGGCCGCCACCGGGATGACGTTGACCTGCTCCTCGCTGCCCGCGCGGGCCACGGTGGGCGTGACGTACACCTGGCCGAGGTGCTCGTGCTCCGGGAAACGTTTCTGCAGTTCGTCCTGGTAGGCCCCGAGGGCGACGATGAGCGCGCCGGCGGCCGGGATCGGGTTGCGGCCGTGCTGGGGCATCGCGCCGTGCGCCATCTTGCCGGTGAAGTCCACCCGCAGGCGCAGCGCGCCCTTGGCCACGGCGCAGATCTCGCCTGCCTCGGGCTCGGCCACGATCGCCCCGTCCACGTCGGCGGCCAGGCCGGAGTCCACGAAGTGGTGGACGCCGAGCATCAGCCCCTCCTCGTCGGCCAGCGCGCACACCTTCACCCGGCCCGGGAACGGTCCAGCGAGCTGCAGCGCGCGGACCGCGTAGAGGGTGGCGGCCAGGCCGGACTTCATGTCGGCGCTGCCGCGCCCCCACAGCCGGCCGTCGCGGATCTCGCCGCCGAACGGGTCGACGGTCCATTCGGCCAGGTCGCCCTCGGTCACCACGTCGGTGTGGCCCTCGAACATGAGTGTCGGTCCGGGCAGCCCGCCCTCGACCACGGCGACCACGTTGGGGCGGCCGGGCGCGGCCTCGGAGATCTGCGGCTCCCAGCCCCACGAGCGCATCTTCGCGGCGACGAGTTCGGCGGCGGGCAGCTCGTTGCGCCCGCGCGCCGGGTCGTTGGTGCTGGGCACGCGTACCAGCGCCTGGGTGAACTCCACCACGCCCGCAGAGTCGATCTCGATCACAGAAGTCCCTCCAAGGTGGGTACGGCCTGCAACAACGTGCGTGTGTAGGGGTGCTTGGGCCCGGCCCAGATCTCGTCCACGGCCCCGCTCTCCACGATCTCCCCCTCGCTCATCACCGCGACGCTCTCGCAGACGTGCCTGACCACGGACAGGTCGTGGGAGACGAAGACCAGCGTGAGGCCGTGCGCGTCGATGAGGTCGGCGAGCAGGTTGAGGATCTGGCCGCGTACCGAGACGTCGAGCGCGCTGACCGCCTCGTCGGCGACCAGCACCTTCGGGGCGGGCGCGAGCGCGCGGGCGATGGCGACGCGCTGGCGCTGGCCGCCGGAGAACTGGTGCGGGTAGCGCTCGGCCGCACCGGCGGGGAGCCCGACCTCCTCCAGCAGTTCGGCGACCCGGGCGCCGACCGGCAGTCCCTGCGCGACCAGCGGCTCGGCGACGATGTCGTGGACCCGCATGCGGGGGTCGAGGGAGCTCATCGGGTCCTGGAAGACGATCTGCAGGTCGTTGCGCAGGAAGCGCAGGTCGCGGCGGCCCACGATCTCCTGCCCGGCGAACCTGATCGAGCCGCTGGTGGGCCGGTCGAGCCCGCACAGCAGCCGCAGCAGCGTCGACTTGCCGGAACCGGACTCGCCGACGATCCCGTAGCGCTCGCCGCGGGCGACGCTCAGCGAGACGCCCTTCAGCGCGTGCACGGCCTCGCCCGGCCTGGTGAGCGAGGTCCGCGGGCGGCGGTAGACGCGGGTGAGGTCGCGGGCCTCAATCACCGGGGTGCCAGCAGGCATAGCCATGGGCCTCTCCTGTCAACGCCGGTTCGGTCTCGCACCGAGGGTCGGCGTAGGGGCAGCGGTTGCGGAAGACGCAGCCTTCGGGGAACGCCCCGGCCGACGGCACGCTGCCCTTGATCGTGGGCAGCCGGGTGCCGCGCGGGGTCAGGCGGGAGGCGTCGAGCAGGCCCTCGGTGTAGCGGTGGCGGGGGCGGGTGAAGACCTCGCGCATGGGGCCGGACTCGACGACGCGGCCGCCGTACATGACCAGGACGCGCTCGCACATCGCCGCCACCACGGCCAGGTCGTGGGTGATGAACAGCAGCGCCGGGGCCACCTCGGCGATCAGGTCCAGCATCTGCTTCTGCACCGTCACGTCCAGCGCGGTGGTCGGCTCGTCGCAGATGAGCAGGCCGGGCTCGTTGGCGAGGGCGATGGCCAGCATGACGCGCTGGCGCTGGCCGCCGGAGAGCTGGTGGGGGTAGGCGCGGGCGATCTGGGCGGGGTGCGGGAGCCGTACCCGGTCCAGGAGGTCGAGCGTGCGGGCGCGGGCGGCCGCGCGGTCGCGGCCGTGCAGCGTCATCACCTCCGCCACCTGCGCGCCGACCCGCATGAGCGGGTTGAGCGCGGTCATCGGCTCCTGGAAGACCATCGACACGGTACGGCCGCGCAGCCCCTTGAGCCGCTTCTCCGGCACGCCGAGCAGCCGGTGCCCGCCCAGGACCGCGGTGCCGGAGGCGCTGACGCCCTCCGGGAGCAGTCCCATGAGCGACAGCGCGGTGAGCGACTTGCCCGAGCCCGACTCGCCGATGAGCCCGACCCGCTCGCCTGGCGCGATGTCGAAGGAGACCTCCCGCACGAGTTCGAGGTCCCCGGCGCGCACGGAGAGCCGCTCAACGCTCAGCAGTTTCACTGGGTCGCTCACCGCTCCCTGATCCTCCTCAGCTTCGGGTCGAGGTAGTCGCGCAGGCCGTCGCCGAGGAGGTTGAAGCCGAGGACGGCCAGCGCGATCGCCAGGCCCGGCCACAGGGCCAGGCGGGGCGTGGAGAAGAGGAGTTCCTGCGACTCCTGGAGCATGCGCCCCCACGACGGGGTCGGGGGGCGGGTGCCGAAGCCGAGGAACGACAGGGCCGCCTCGGCCAGGATCGCGATGGCGAACGACACCGACGCCTGCACGATCAGCATCGAGGCGATGTTCGGCAGCACGTGCCGCCCGGCGATCGCCATCCGGCCACGCCCGGCGGCCCGCGCGGCCAGGATGTAGTCGGTGACCATGACCTGCATGGTCGCGGCGCGGGCGACGCGGGCGAAGGCGGGCACGGTGGCCACGCCGATGGCGATCATCGCGGTGAGCGTGCCGGCCCCGTAGACGGCGCCGAGCATGACCGCGAGCAGCAGCGCGGGGAAGGCGAAGACGAGGTCGTTGACCCGCATGACCAGCTCCGACAGCCAGCCGCGCGGGGTCATCCCGGCGACCATGCCGAGCGGGGCGCCGATCAGCGCGGCGATGCCGACGGCCACGATGCCGACGTACAGGGTGGTGCGGGCGCCGACCATGAGCTGGCTGAAGGTGTCGCGGCCGAACTTGTCGGCGCCGAGCAGGTGGCCGCCGCCGGGCTCCCGTAGCTTCTTGGCGGCGTCGACCAGGGTCGGGTCGTGGGGCGTCCACACGAACGAGACGAGCGCGGCGAGCACCACGAGGGCGACCAGCGTGCCGCCGACGATCAGCCCGGCGTTCATCCTGCCCCTCATCGTGCGCCTCGCAGCCGGGGGTCGAGGACGGCGTAGGCCAGATCGACGACGAAGTTGATGAGCAGCACCGCGACCACGAGCACCATGACCACGCCCTGGACGAGCAGGAGGTCGCGGCCGGCCACGCCGTTCAGGAGCAGGTCGCCGAGACCGGGGATGACGAAGACGCGCTCGACGACCACGGCGCCGATCAGCAGCGTCGCCAGCTGGAGGCCGAGCACGGTGACGACGGGGATGGAGGCGTTGCGCAGGCCGTGCCGCCACAAGGCGCCCATACGGCCGCGGCCCTTGGCTCGGGCGGTGCGCAGGTAGTCCTCGCGCATGACGTCGAGCACCGACGAGCGGACGTAGCGGGTCAGGACGGCGCCCTGCACCAGGCCCAGCGACAACCATGGCAGCAGCAGGCCGAGCAGCCATCGCGTGGGATCCTCCGCCATGGGCACGTAGCCGCCCGAGGGCAGCGCCTGGGCCTTCACCGCGAAGACGAACACCAGCAGGATGCCGGCCAGGAACGCCGGGATGGCGATGCCGACCTGGCTGAAGGCGCTGATCGCGGCGCCGAGCGGGTTGCGGTGGTGCACGGCGGCGAAGGTGCCGGCCGGGACCGCCACCAGCAGCGCGATGACCATGCCGCCGGTCACGAGCACCGCGGTGACCGCCAGCCGCTCGCCGATCTGCGGGCCGATGGGCGAGCTGGTCACGTAGGAGGTGCCGAAGTCGCCGGTGACCAGGCCGCCGAACCAGTCGAGGAACTGGGTGACGGGCGGCCGGTCGGTGCCGTACTGCTCGCGCAGCTCGGCCACGGCCTGCGGGGTGGCGTTGACGCCGAGCGCGATCTCGGCCGGGTCTCCGGGCAGCAGCGCCATGAAGGCGAAGACGACCACGCCGGCGACGGCGGTGCTCGCCAGGAGCACCGCCAGCCGCTTGACCAGGTAGACGATCACTGCTTGGCGAGTCCGGTGAAGTCGAAGGACTCGGCGATGGCGTTCTTCGGCAGGCCGGTGACGCCCTTCTTCGCGACGATGAGGTTCGGGAAGAGGAAGAGCCAGTCGGCGGCGGCGTCGTCGGACAGCAGCTTGGCCGCCTGCTTGAGCTTGTCGCTCTGCTCCTGCTCGGTGCCCTTGTCGGCCTCGGCGAGCAGCTTGCCGAACTCGGGATTGTCGTAGCGGAAGTAGTACGACTTGTCGGCGAAGATGCCCATGTCACGGGGTTCGACGTGGTTGATGATGGACAGGTGGTAGTCGCCCTGCTTGAACACCACGTCCAGCCAGCGGGCCGGGAACTCCAGCGGCTCGATGTCGGCGTTGATGCCCACCTGCGCGAGCTGCGACTTGACCACCTGGGCGGCGGCCACCGCGTACGGCAGGTTGGGGATGCGCATCTTGACGTTGTGGGTCTTGCCGCCGAGCAGTTCCTTGGCCTTGTTCACGTCGTACGGGTAGTCGCCGGTGCGGTCCTCGTACCACGGGTCCGTGGGCGGGACCATGGTGCCGATGAGCTGGCCTCTTCCGGCCCAGGCGGTGTCCAGGAGCGCCTTGTGGTCGATGGCGTGGCGTACGGCCTGCCGTACCTTCTTGTCGTTGAACGGCGGGCGGCCGTTGTTGAGGGAGAGCACGACCTCCCCGTTGGTGGTGCCCTCGACCGTCTGGAACCGGTTGGGATCGGCGAACTGCTGCAGCGACTCGGGGGCCTGGACGCTGGAGATGACGTCGATGCCGCCGGTCAGCAGCGCGTTGTTCATCGCCGTGGCGTCCTTGAAGTACTTCAGCGTGACGCCGGGGATGGCGGGCTTGGTGCCCCAGTACGTGCCGTTGGCGGTGAGCTGGATGGAGTCGCCGCGCTTCCAGCTGCCGAGCTGGTAGGGGCCGGTGCCGACGGGCTTGTTGGCGAGGTCGGCGACGCCCGTCCTGCTGAACATGGCGCCGAGGCGGGTGGCCAGCGCGTAGAGGAAGCCGTTGCTCGGCTGCTTGAGCGTGACGACGGCGGTGGTGTCGTCCTTCTTCTCCACCTTGTCGATGACGTCGAGCTGGGCCTTGATCTTCAGCTTCCAGTCGGACTTCACGCGGTCGAAGGAGAAGACGACGTCGTCGGCGGTGAAGGGGGCGCCGCCGGTGAAGGTGACGCCCTTGCGCAGGGTGAAGGTGTAGGTCTTGCGGTCCGGGGAGATCTCCCACTTCTCCGCGAGGAGGGGGACGATCTTGCCGTCCTGGTCGAGCTTGACCAGGCCCTCGTAGACGTTGACCAGCAGGGCCTGCGGGATCGCGGCGCCCTCGGTCGCGGTGAAGTCGAGGTTGGCCGGTTCCGCCACGAACCCGACCGACAGCGACTCCTGCTTCGCCGCCGTGTTCCCGCCCGTCTGGCCGCCGCCTCCGCAGGCAGTGGCCAGCAGGAGACCGCCGGCGGCGATCATGGTCCCGATTCGCCTCATGTTCAACAGCCTCCTGGCTAGTGCACTGGTCGGACCAGTAGGCTACGCACACTGCCAGTCCTCAACTGCTCGGGTCAAGGGGGCTCTTCCATGGGCGGACCGCGGTTTGAACCGGTGCGCACCGTCCGCGCGTACGAGCGCGTCGTCGAGCAGATCGAGGAGGCCGTCGAGACCGGCACGCTCACCCCGGGACACCGGCTGCCCAGCGAGCGGGACCTGATGGCGCAGTTCTCCGTCAGCCGCTCGACCGTGCGCGAGGCGCTGCGCGTGCTGCAGGCCCGCGGGCTGGTCCGCTCCCGGCCCGGGGACCCCAACGGGGCCGAGGTGCTGCCGTTCACCCCGGCCGCGCTCCACAAGTCGATGACCACGCTGGCCCGGGTGGACCAGCTGTCGCTGGGCGAGCTGGTCGGGTTCCGCATGACGCTCGACTCCGCGGCCAACCTGCTGGCCGCGCGGCTGCGTACCGAGGCGCAGCTGGCGGAGATGGACGCGGCGATCACCGCGATGCGGGCCGCCGCCGAGACCGGCTACGACGCGTTCAGCGCGGCCGACGTCGCCTTCCACGACGCCGTGACCAGAGCCAGCGGCAACAAGCTCATCCAGATCTGCACCGACGTGGTGCGCTCCATCGTGCTGAACCTGATCGAGGAGAAGATCGCCGCCGCGCCCGACCAGGACGGGCTGATGCGCCAGAGCATCGGCCACCACGAGGAGGTCCTGGCCGCGGTGCGGGCGGGCGACGGACCGCTGGCGGCCCGCCTGTCGCGGCAGACCATGTACGACTACTACGTCGGCTATGTGCCCGCCGCGGAACGCGCCGCCCTGCGCGCGCTCCTGGACTGACCAGCGGCCCGGCAGGGTGTTAGGTTGCAGCCGTGACGAGTGAGGACGGGCTGACGGAGGCGTTCCTCCGCGAGCACCGTCGTTACACCAGCCACCAGGTCGCCGAGATGGCCGGGGTGCCCGTCTATCGTGCGCGCAAGTTCTGGCGCGCGCTCGGCTTCGCCAACGTCGCCGACGACGCGGTCGAGTTCACCGACTCCGACGTCGAGGCCCTGCGCACGCTGCTCGGCATGGTGAGCAGGGGCCTGTATGACGAGGGCCACGTGCTGCTCATGGCCCGTTCGCTGGGCCGGGCGACCGCGCGGCTGGCCGAGTCGCAGGCCGAGCTGGGCGCCGAGGAACTCGACCAGGCGGGCGTCCCGCTGGCCGACCGGCCCCGGGCGTGGACGCGCCGCGCCCGGCGGGTGGTGCCCGACCTGGAGAAACTGCTGGTCTACGCCTGGCGCAGGCAGCTCGCCGCCGCGGCCGGCCGCATGGTCGAGCAGGAGAAGACCGCGGTACGCCTGGCGGTGGGCTTCGCCGACCTCGTCGGGTTCACCCGGCTGAGCAGGCAGATCTCCGAGATCGAGCTGGCCGCGCTGGTCGACGAGTTCGAGGGCAGGTCGGCCGACGTGGTCACCTCGACCGGCGGCCGGGTGATCAAGACGCTGGGCGACTCGGTGCTGTTCGTCTCGGGCAAGGCGCACGACGCCGCGGAGATCGCGCTGCGGCTGCTGGCCGCCCACGCCAAGGTACGCGGCATGCCGGAGCTGCGCGTGGGCCTGGCGGTGGGGCCGGTCATCGGCCGCATGGGCGACGTGTTCGGCACCACGGTCAACCTCGCCAGCAGGCTGACCGCCCTGGCGCACCCCGGGACGATCCTCGCCGACCCGGACATCGCCGAGGAGCTGACCGGCGACCGCGCCTTCCGGCTGGTCCCGGTCGACCGGCTCACGGTGCGCGGGCTGGGCGAGCTGGTGCCGTTCACCGTCAAGCGGGCGCTGTGACCTCGCCCTTCACGCACAGCAGGTCGCCCTCGCGCATCGTCGTGACGTAGAAGCCGCCCGCGGCCAGCGCGCCGCCCACCTTCTCCGCCAGTTCCTCCGCGCGTCCCGGCGGCTCGTAGAAGACGTAGAGCGCGCCCCGCCCGGTGAGGGCGTTCCCGATGAGGCCGAGCTCGCCTGCCGGTGAGCGGGTCCAGAAGAGGTTGACGTTGACCGCGAACACCTTGTCGTAGCCGCCGTCGCCGATGCCGTCCTCGAGCGCCCCGAGGCGGAAGACGGCCAGGCCGGCGTCGAGGTGGCGCCGGTTGCGCCGCTCGGCCGCCTTGATCGCGGTCGCGGAGCGGTCGAGCGCGGTCACCCGCGCGCCCCGGTCGCAGAGCAGCTCGGCGGCCACGCCGCGGCCGCACCCGATCTCGAGGATCCGCTCCCCCGGGCGCACGTCGAGGGTGTCCACCGCCCATGTCAGCCGTGCCGGAACCGCCATGAACTCCATCCTGCCCCAGGGCAACCGGGCCCGCCGCCCGATGCGTCAGTACGGTCGACAGGCGACGACCCGAGAGGCCATCAGGTGGCAGACAGATCGTTATTTCATGATTTCGTGGCCGCGCGCTCGGACCACCTCCTCCGCACCGCCTACCTGCTGACCCACGACTGGGCGCTGGCCGAGGACCTGCTGCAGGAGGCGCTGGCCAAGGCGTGGTTCGCCTGGCCGAGGGTGGAGGAGCCGGAGCCGTACGTGCGCCGCGTCATCGTCACCACCTTCACCTCCTGGTGGCGGCGGCGCTGGCGGCGCGAGCTGCCCAGCCACGACCTGCCCGAGACCGCGCACCCCGACGCCACCGGCGGCTTCGACGAGCACGACTCGCTGTGGCGGGCGATCGGGCGGCTGCCGGCCAGGCAGCGGGCGGTGATCGTGCTGCGCTTCTACGAGGACCTGCCGGTCGCCGAGACGGCCCGGGCCCTCGGCTGCGAACCGGGCACGGTCAAGAGCCAGACGGCCAAGGCCCTGGCCAAGTTGCGGGTGGACGAATCGATCGTGAAGGAGTTGCAGCGATGACCGTGCAGGACCTGCGCAAGGTGCTGCGGGAGCGCGGTGCCGCCGCGCCCCCGCCCAACCCGGCCCGCCGTACCCAGGTCGAGGCCCGCATCCGCCGCAGGCGGCTGCGCAGGACCGCGGTGGCGGGCGGCGCGATCGCGGCCGCCGTCGTGCTCGCGGCCACCCTTCTCCCGGGTACGGCGCAACCGCCCGACCAGACGGCGGCCACCAAGCCCACGCTGCCCGGCACCTTCGTCGCCGCCGACGGCACCGAGTACCGCAAGGTGGCCGCCACGACCGTGGTCACCCCGGGCAAGAAGAAGGTCACCGTGACCGTCCCGCTGACCGGCAACCCCATCGACCTGGCCGCCAGTTGCACGGGCGCGGTCCGGGGGAGCATCACGCCGTCGGTCGCCGCCGCCGGCCTGCCCGCGCAGCACGACCTGGTGGCCTGCTCCAAGGAGATGCAGGTGCTCGGCCTCCAGGTCCCGAAGGGCACCGGCAAGGCCGAGGTCGTCATCGATCCCGTGGTCGCCGGCAAGGGCTGCGTCCAGACGAAGAAGAACGGGCCGTGTGACCAGCCGAAGATCGAGCGGAGCGTCTGGTCGCTCGCCTTCTACGAGTGGATCCCGCCCGCGCGTCCGGTGATCCCCGAAGAGCCGCGCGCCCTGCCCGGACGACTGGGCGAGATGAAGCTGAGAAAGACCGAGTCGGGAACCTGGCCGGAGCAGGACACCGTCACCTTCCGCACGAGCGGCGCGATCGGCCTGGAGAAGATCTGCACCGGCGATCTGGCCTCACGGCTCAGGTTCAGCGTGTCCGTCAACGGCAAGGACCCCGGCGTCAACGGCAGCTGCGCCGTCTGGAAGCAGGGTGACTTCCCCTGGGCGATGGGGCTGCACACGCTGCCGAAGGGCAAGACCTCGACCGTCACGCTCAAGCTGCACATGGACGGCGGCTCCCACCCCAACCGGCCCGTCCGCTGGTCGGTGGGCGTGTACGGCAAGTAGGAAATCTTTCCGGCCGTCAGGTGTTACAGCAAGGGTGACTCGTTACTCGATCCTCGACCGCTCGCTCGTCCGCGCCGGACAGGAACCGGCGCGGGCGCTGCGGGACACCATCGAGTTCGCCCGGCAGGCGGAGGAGCTGGGCTACCACCGTTTCTGGGTCTCCGAGCACCACAGCGTGCCCGGAGTGGCCGGTTCCGCGCCGACCGTGCTGGCCGCCGCCGTCGCGGCGGCGACCTCGCGCATCAGGGTCGGCACCGGCGGCGTCATGCTGCCCAACCACCGGCCGCTGGTCGTGGCCGAGCAGTTCGGCGTGCTGGAGTCGCTGTATCCGGGGCGCGTCGACATGGGGCTCGGCCGTTCCGTGGGGTTCACCGGCGGCATCCGCAGGGCGCTGGGGCACGGCCTGGCCGACGCCGGCGACTTCGGCGAGCGACTGGAGGAACTGCTCGGCTTCTTCACCGGCAAGCAGCAGGTCCATCCCGGCGTGCACGCGCAGCCGGCGGAGGGGCTGCGGCCGGAGGTGTTCGTGCTGGCGATGGGGGCCGGCGCCGACATCGCCGCCGAGCACGGACTGCCCATGGTGATCGGGAACGGCGCGCGGATGACGGAGGCGGCCGGGCGTTACCGGGCCGCGTTCCGGGCGTCGGAGTGGGCGGCGCGGCCGTACGTGATGGTGGCGGCGAACGTGGCGGTCGGCGAGACGGCGGCAGCGGCGGCGTACCTGCAGGTGCCGGAGGCCTGGGCGACGGCGGTGTCACGGACGCGCGGCGCGTTCCCGCCCCTTGCCCCGGCGGCGGAGATCCTCGCCTCGGAGATGAGCGAGCGGGAGCGGGGGTATCTGGAGGAGGCGCGGGCCGGGCAGATCCACGGGACGGCCGGGGAGGTGGCGCTGGCCCTCGACGACCTGGTGGAGCGGTCGGGGGCCGATGAGGTGCTGGTCACGATGAACACCTACGACCTGGACGAGCGTCTCGACTCCTATACGAGGCTGGCGCGCCTGTAGGCGTCACCCGAGATGGGCGCTGCGGGGTCGCGCCCATCTCCTTGGTTCACGGCCCGAGGGCCAGGGCTACCTGCGCGAGGAGCACCACGGCCAGCGCGCCCAGCGCGACGGCGGCGATGAGGACGAGAACGATGCGCAGGAGGAAGGAGACTGCCTTCGCCACCTGGCGGACGGCGAAGAGCATCGCCCAGACGGACGCTATCGCGAGGAGTGAGAGCAGACCGCGGGCCGCTGCCACTCCCTCTGGGCTGGCGGTGGTGAGGAGGATTACGGTTGTCATGGAGTTCCCCGGTGGTTGACGCGCCGATGGGGCCTTACGAGTGCGGGCACTCCTGGAGATCGTCTGCCCCGGCCCGGGAGTGCCTGCGTGATCGCAGGGGGTGCTGTGCCCGCGTCTGACCGATGCGGGGCGGTGCGCGTGACGTGTTCATGGTTAACCTTTACCTAATCTTCACTTCTTCTCCTGAAGGGAGAATTCCCCTGCTGACGGCGCGAAAAACCTGCGCGTGCGGGGTCGATGGCTCTACGATGACGCGCACGCCAGTGAACTGCCCAAACGAACTACTCGCATCTGGACGCCAGTAGATGTTTACTTGGAGACTGAAGTTCAGATGAAGGGTGTTTCCTGATGGAACCGATGGACGACGCCGTCCGGGTTCTGGCGCAACGGCTGAAGTCGCTCCGCACCCGGCGCTGGCCGGAGGTGAAGATCACGCAGCCGATGCTGGGCGAGGCCCTGGCCAAGGGCGGACGGCCGCTCAGCTCCGGGCTGATCAGCTCCTGGGAGTCGGGCACGACGCCGAAGACGCCTCCGCTGGCGCGCCTGGACGACTACGCCACCCTGTTCTGCACCCCGCGTTCGATCAAGGACGGCGCGCTGCGCCTGCTGCCGGTCTCCGAGCTGACCGCCGAGGAGCTCGCCGAGCGCGGGCGTATCCGGGCCGACCTGCTCAGCCTGCGCAACGACGCGGTGCACGAGCCGGCCGGCGCAACCGCCAACCCGTGGGACTTCCGCGACGAGCGGCCGATCACCATCATCTGCGGCAGCCTGCCGGCCGACCTGACCGCGAGCCTGAGCAAGTACGTCGACCCCGACGATCCCGACTACATGGACCTCTACACCTACGCCGACATCGACGCCCTGTTCGAGCTCCACGGCCACCTGCGCGCGCTCAACCCGGCCAGCACGGTCCGCCGCCGCAGGGTCGACACCGTCTCGCCGACCGAGGACTTCGCCGGGCACGTCGTGCTGCTCGGCGGCGTCGACTTCAACCCGCGCACCGCCGACGTGCTGGCCGACCCCGCGATGCCGGTCAAGCAGGTGGCCGAGTGGGACGCGGGCCGCGTCTACTTCGAGGTCGGCGAGGAGCACTACCCGCCGACGCTGGAGCGGGGGGCCGACGGGCGGGAGATCCTGCTCGAGGACGTGGCCCACTTCTACCGCGGCCCCAACCCGCTCTACCAGAGCGGCACGCTGACCATGTGCAACGGCATGTTCGGGCGCGGCACCCTCGGCGCGGTGCGCGCGCTGACCGATCCGGCCCTGGCCGAGGCCAACAGCGAGTACCTCAACACCCGCTTCGCCGGGCAGGAGAGCTTCAGCCTGATCACCCGGGTCCTCGTCATGGGCGGCGCCGTGCTCACCCCCGACTGGCGCCTGTCCGGCAACGTGCTCCACGAGTGGCCGGAGGACGCGGGGTGAGCCGTCACCACCACGGCTCACACCGGCACCTCCTGGCGTCTCCCCCGCGGCCCGCCGGGACCGCGCGGGTCGATGCGATCATCGTGCCGACCGTGCGGCCGCCGGCGTATCTGCGGGACGCGGCGGCGGTGGCGGAGCGGCTCGGCTGCCCGCTGGTCACGTTGTCGAGCGGGCGCTACACCTCGGCGGCGCGGACCATGCGCGGGCTGGGCGAGATGGGCGTGGAACTGGTCGCCATCGAGCTGTCGCGGCACAAGCCGCTGCCCTCTCCCTTCCACGGCCCGGAGTTCCTGCGTTCCACCCCGCTCGACTGCCGCGCCGACACCGCCGCCAAGCGCAACGTCGGCATGGCGCTGGCCACCATGACCGGCTGGGAGAATGTCGTCTTCCTGGACGACGACGTCGTGGTGCCCGATCCGGCCGACCTGTCCGTGGCGGCCGCGCTGCTGGGCTCCTTCGACCGGGTGGCGCTGACGCTCGGCGGCTTTGCCGACAACTCGGTGGTGTGCCACGCCTACCGCGACAACGGCGGCGCCGACCAGGCCGCCTTCGCCGGGGCGGGCGCGATGGCCGTGGCGGCGGCCAAGGCTCCGGCCTACTACCCGGCCGTCTACAACGAGGACTGGTTCGATCTGCTCGGCGACGACGGCGCGCTCCGGCCCACGGCGAGCGTCGGCGCCGCGCTGCAGCGGGAGTACGACCCCTACGGCACGCCGGAGCGGGCCAGGCGCGAGGAGTTCGGCGACGTGCTCGGCGAGGGCCTGATGTGGCTGCTCGACTCGGGCATCTCCTGGCAGGCCGCGGACGTGGACCACTGGCGGGAGGTGCTGCGCCGGCGCCGCAGGCTCGTCGAGGACCTCCTGCACAGGGAGCGCAGGACGGCGGCGCGGGCCGCGCTCCTGGCCGCCCGCGAGCAGCTCAAGAACATCAAGGCGCGCGCCTGCCACCGCTTCGTGGAGGACTGGGCCGACGCCAGGAAAAGCTGGCAGGCCCACCTCGGCACGCTGCCGACCGGGCTGACGACGGCGCGGGCGTGCGAGCGGTTGCGGGAGCGCCATCCGGAGCTGACCGTGCACCACCACGAGCGGCGTCCGGCCGCCTACAAGCTCGGCGGCCCTCCCGGTACGGCCGCGCCGTACGCGGTCCGCATCCCCCGTCCCGAGGGCGGGCTGGTCAGGTTCGAGCCGCTCACCGAGGCCGGCGTCCCCGCCCTCGTGGACTCCTTCGGGCAGCGGCCCTACTTCGAGCGCGCCCTGGCCAGGCAGGAGAGCGGCCACGGCATCCTGCTGATCGCCTGGGACCGGAAGCGGGCCGTGGGCACCGTCTACATCTGGCTGGACAAGGCGGAGGAGAAGCGGCTGCGGCGCAGACTTCCGGGTACGCCCTTGCTCATGCACCTCGACCTGTTGCCCGAATACCGCGACACCGGGTTCGGCACCATGCTCGTCTACGTGGCCGAGCAGAAGCTCATCGAACGCGGCCACTCCACCGTCGCGCTCGGCGTCGATCCGGACAACCAGCAGGCGTACCGGCTGTATCTGCGCCTGGGTTACCGCAAGTGGAAGCACTCCCCGCTGCCGACGACCGAAGAGATCCTCCACGAGGACGGGACAAGCGAGCGCAAACCAGACAGATGTCACATTCTCTTCAAGACTCTTTCTCCGTTCCCGTCATCATTGCGATGATGGGAGCTTCGTGGGAAAGAGGCTTCTTTGTCACCTGATCATCACGGCTCACATCGCAAGCTGCTCTCCTCCCCAACCGCTCCCGCGCGTACGGGGCGGATCGACGCCATCGTCATCCCGACGGCGCGCCCGCCCGCCTTCCTCGACCACGCCGCCGACCTGGGCCGCCGGCTCGGCTGCCCCGTGGTCGCCCTGTGCAGCGGCCCCCGCACCGGCGCCGCCCCGGTACGCCGCCGCCTGCCCTGGGTGATCGCCGCCGACTTCCCCGGACCGGAACAGCTCCGGCTGCCCGACTTCGCCACCTCCCGCGTCCTGCCCCACTCCTTCCAGCGCTCCGGCGACCTGGCGGCCAAGCGGAACGCGGGGCTGCTGCTGGCCAGGATGATGGGCTGGCGCAACCTCGCCTTCCTCGACGACGACATCGTGGTCTCCTCCCCCGGCGACCTGCGCTCGGCCGCCGCCCTGCTGGACGAGCACGGCGCGGTGGCGCTGTCGGTCTCCGGCTACCCGGACAACTCGGTGGTCTGCCACGCCTACCGCGACGTCGGCGGCGACCAGGACACCTTCGTCGGCAGCGGCGCGCTGGTCGTGGACACCGCGCGGGCGCGGTCCTTCTTTCCCGACGTGTACAACGAGGACTGGTTCTTCGTCCTCGAAGTGCCCCGGCTGGGGGTGACGGGCCAGATGTGGCAGGCGCCGTACGATCCTTACGAGAGCCCCGAGCGCGCCCGCGACGAGGAGTTCGGGGACGTGCTGGCCGAGGGCATCTTCTGGCTCCTGGACGACCGGCGTCCGGTGAGCGAGGCGGACCTGGAGCACTGGCGGACGTTCCTGCGCAGGCGCAGAAGCTTCATCGAGCACATCCACGCCCGCCTGGACCAGGCGGACGCGGCCAAGCGGGCGCCCATGGAGGAGTCGCTGCGCGCGGCGCTCGGCCGGCTGACCCGCATCACGCCGGAGCTGTGCGTGCGCTACCTGGACGCCTGGCGCGAGGACCTGCGGGTGTGGCGCGAACACCTGCGGGACCTGCGCCCGGCCGGATCGGTGGAGGAGGCACTCGGCTCCCTGGGCGTGACCAGCCTGGTCACCGACCTGAGCACCCGCGTGACGTCGAGGTAGGCGGAAAACCGGCGCAACCCCCCTGACGAGGGCTGAGTAGGGGCTACTCATGCCGCCACCGCCGTCCTCGCCCAGGCTGTGCCCATACCTTCGGAAAGGCGGAAGTGATGGGCGACAGATACACGGTGCTGCGCGACCTGACCCGGACGTTCACCGCGGGTCCGCTGGAGGCGCGGCGGACCGGTGGCGGGCCCGGTGAGCCGCATCTGGAGACGCTCGACCTCAGCAAGCGGGAGGCCCGCGCGCTGGCGGCGGAACCGGGTGTGGCGGCTCTGGCCCCGACGATGCCGATCGGCCTGCCGATCGACGTGGACGGCGACGAGCCGCCCGCCCCCACCGATGTCACGTGGGGTGTCGCGGCGGTCGGGGCGCCGGGCTCCAGCAGGACCGGCGAGGGGTCGCTGGTCGCGGTGCTGGACTCGGGCATCGACGCGGGGCACACGGCGTTCGCGGGGATGGAGTTCGTGCAGAAGGACTTCACCGGCGACGGGAACGGCGACAAACGCGGCCACGGTACGCACGTGGCGGGCACCGTGTTCGGACGGCCGGTGGAGGGCATCAGGATCGGCGTCGCCCCGGGCATCGGGAGGGCGCTCATCGGGAAGGTCATCAGGGACTCCGGGGGCGGGACCACGGACGCGCTGCTCGAGGCCATTCTGTGGGCGGCGCGGGAGGGCGCGGACGTGATCACGATGTCGGTGTCGTTCGCGTTCACCAAGGCCGTCGAGGAGGACGTGGCCGAGGGGCTGCCGGTCTTCCTGGCCACGGCGCGGGCGCTGGAGGCCTACCGGGCCAACCTGCGGTTGTTCGACTCGCTGATGCGGATGCTGGCCGAGCGTTCGGCCGTGGACAAGGGCACGCTGGTCATCGCGGCCTCCGGCAACTCGAGCATGCGGGAGGTGAACCCGGCGTTCGAGGTGGGGGCCGAGCTGCCGTCGGCGGCCGACGGGGTGCTGGCCGTGGGCGCGTTGCAGAAGGTGGACGGGCTGCTGGACGTGACCCGGTTCTCCAACACCTTCGCCGACGTGTGCGCGCCGGGCAAGGACGTGTTCTCGGCCCGGCTGGGCGGCGGGCTGTCGGCCAAGAACGGGACCAGCATGGCGGCTCCGCACGTGGCGGGGGTCGCGGCGCTGTGGTGGGAGGAACTGCGCGACGCGCTGCCGCCCGCCTCCGTCGCGCGCGCCTCGATGGTCGCCAACCGGCTGCTGGCCGCGGCCACCGGCGCGGGGTTCGTGCCGGACGCCGACCTCGCCGACATCGGCGCGGGCCTGGCGCTCTGCCCGCCGTAATACCCACTAGTTTAGGGGACATGACCACGGATCAGCATGGACTGGCGACGACGGGCTCCGGCGCCGCCGTCCGGCACTACGACCAGGCCGTCGACGCGCTGCTCCACTTCCAGATCGAGGTGGACGGGCACGCGGCGGCCGCCGTCGAGGCGGAGCCCGGGTTCGCGATGGGCCACGTGCTCCAGGCCTACCTCGGGCTGCTCACCACCGAGGCGGACGACGCCAGGGCGGCCCGCGAGCGCTTCGCGTCCTTCCGCGCGCGGGCCGGAGAGGGCCTCCTGCTCCCCCGCGAGCGGGCCCACGTGGAGGCGGTGCAGGCCCTGCTGGACGGCGACTTCCGCACCTGCGGGGCCCGGCTGCAGGCGATCACCGAGGCGCACCCGCGCGACGCGCTCGCCCTGGCCGCCGGTCATCAGGTCGACTTCTTCACCGGCGACGCCCGCTCGCTGCGCGACCGGATCGGCGGCGCGCTGACCGGCTGGTCGGAGGACGACCGGCACTACGGGCACGTGCTGGGCATGTACGCCTTCGGGCTGGAGGAGGCGGGCCACTACGACCGCTCGGAGGAGGTGGGCCTGCGCGCGGTCGAGCTCAACGCCCGCGACGTCTGGGGCATCCACGCGGTCGTGCACACCTACGAGATGCAGGGCCGCTTCGGCCAGGGCGTGCGCTACATGGACGCCCGGCTGGACGACTGGTCCACCGGCACGTTCTTCAACGTGCACAACTGGTGGCACTACTCCCTGTACGCGCTGGAGGCAGGAGACACCGGGCGGGCCCTGGAGATCTACGACGCCGTGCTCGCCGGCGGCCAGGGCGCGATGGAGTTGCTGGACGCGGCGGCGCTGCTGTGGCGCCTCTACCTCGAAGGCGACGTACGGCACGAGCGCTGGCAGGCCCTCGCCGACGCCTGGACGCCCAAGGCCGGCGAGGCCTTCTACGCCTTCAACGACATGCACGCCGTCATGGCCTACACCGGCTCGGGCCGCTATCGGGAGGCTGACCAGCTGATCGCCGACCGGCAGCGCTACCTCGCCGAGCCGCGCCCGGGGGTCACCAACCAGGAGATGACCGCCCGGGTGGGCCTGCCGGTCTGCCGGGCGATCGCCGCCTTCGGCCGCGGCGCGTACGAGACGGTGGTGGACCTGCTGTATCCGATCCGGCACCGGATCAACGAGTTCGGCGGCAGCCACGCGCAGCGTGACGCCGTGCAGAAGACCCTGCTGGAGGCGGCGCTGCGCGGCGGCCGCAGGGACGTGGCCAGGGTGCTGCTGAGCGAGCGCATCGGGGTGCGTCCGTGCAGCCCGTTCAACTGGCTCAAGCAGGGCGCGCTGGCCGAGCAGCTCGGCGAGCGCGCCGCCGCGGCCGCCGCCCGCCTCAAGGCCGAGCAGCTGGTACGGCAGGCCTGACGTCAGGGCGCCCGCACGGTGAGAACGGCCGCCGGCAACCCCCGCAAACCCCCGGGGATCTCGATATTTCCGGATGAGTCCACCTTGACCGGCCCCTCCCCCCACGACCCCGTGGCCCGCGCCGTCTCCACCAGGTCCCCGGCCAGGGTGAGCACCCCGGCCCCCGGGTCCAGGACGATCACGTTGAGCGTGCCATCGGGCCGCAGCGTGTAGCGCACCGGCTGACCGGCCGGTTCGGCGTGCCGTACCCAAGGACGGGTGCCGTAGACCGCGGCCCCGAAGACCCGCAGCCACTCCCCCAGGAACCGCAGCCGCTCCACCTGATCCCCCGGCAGCGACCCGTCGGCGTGCGGCCCGATGTTGAGCAGCAGGTTGCCGTTCTTGGAGACGGTGTCGGCCAGCAGGTGCACGAGTTCCTCGCGCCCGAGCAGGTGCCGCTCGTCCTCGGCCCGGTTGTAGCCGAACGACTGGCCCAGCCCGCGCGTCGCCTCCCACACCCACGGCGAGGTGCGCGACTCCGACTGGTACTCGCGCGTGCGGTAGCCGAGGTGCGCCACCCCCCAGCGGTCGTTGACCACGCCGTCGGGCACGCGCGCGTAGTAGCGCTCGAAAAGCTCGCTCAGCCCGTACGGCCCGCCCGCCTTGGCCGAGTCAGGCCAGTCGATGTCGTTCCACAGCAGGTCGGGGGCGTGCCGCTCGACCAGTTCCGCCACCTGCTCGAAGGAGTGGCGGGCGAAGGCCTCGTCGTTGCGCCGCAGCGTGAACAGGTCGGTGAGCGAGCGGATCGGCGGGAAGTGGGAGACGTGCCAGTCGAGCGCGCCGGAGTAGTAGAAGCCGAGCCGCAGCCCGGCGGCCCTGGCCTGCTCGGCCATGGCGGCCATGAGGTCGCGGCGCGGGCCGCGGCGGGCGCTGTTGAACGGGGTGGTGGCGGTGTCCCACAGGCAGAAGCCGTCGTGGTGCTTGGCCGTGGGCACGACGTAGCGGGCGCCGCACTCGGCGAACAGGCGCATCCATCCGGCCGGGTCGAACGCCTCCGTGGTCCAGACGTCGGCGAGGTCCTCGTAGGAGACGCCCACGCCGTACCTGCGCTCGTGGAAGTCCTGCGCGGGCGAGCCGGGGATGCGGACGGTGTTGGCGTACCACTCGGCGTACTGGTGATGGCTGTATTCGAGTTCCGCCGGCACGTTCTGCCCCGGCAGCCGGGGGCTGGCCCATCCGGGCACCGAATACAGGCCCCAGTGGACGAACACCCCGAACTTGGCGTCCCTGAACCACGCGGGAACCTCCCGCGACGGGTAGGTGACGCCCAGGTCGGGCCCGACACGGCGGTCGAACTGCAGCAAGACCGATCCTTTCAGCGGCCGGCCAGGCCGGCGGTGGCGATGCCCTTGACCAGGTGCTTCTGCAGGGCGATGAGCAGCAGCAGGGTCGGCAGGATGGAGACGATGGAGGCGGCCATGACCAGGTGCCACTGGTTGCCGTTCTGCCCGAAGAACAGCTGCAGGCCGAGCGGGACCGTGCCCCGCGCGCTCACGTCGTTGATCATGATGAGCGGCCAGAGGAAGCTGTTCCAGTAGTTGATGAAGGTGAAGACGGCGAGCACGCCGAGCGCCGGCCGGGCCATCGGCAGCATGATCTGGGTGAAGATGCGGAG
The DNA here is from genome assembly GCF_044457345.1 of Nonomuraea sp. NPDC050547. Lineage (NCBI taxonomy): Bacteria > Bacillati > Actinomycetota > Actinomycetes > Streptosporangiales > Streptosporangiaceae > Nonomuraea > Nonomuraea sp. NPDC050547. Next base: position 536,328 of record NZ_JBITGW010000002.1, on the reverse strand, counting down.
CTCTCCGGCGCTGTCGATGCGGGCGGCCTCCTGCATCTCGCGCGGCACCGAGCGGAAGAACTGGCGCAGCAGGAACGTGCCGAACGCGGTGAACGCCCACGGGAAGATCAGCGCCTGGTAGGTGTCCACCCAGCCGAGCGACTGCATGAGGATGAACATGGGCACGACCAGCACTTCCTGCGGCACCATCAGCGTGGCAAGGAAGATCAGGAAGACGCCGTCGCGCCCGCGCCAGCGCAGCGCGGCGAAGGCGTAGGCCGACAGCGCCGAGGCGGTCAGCACCACGAGCGTGCCGACGCCGGCGACCAGCACCCCGTTGAGGATGTAGCGCTGGAAGGGCACGTAGGTGAAGACGTCGGCGAAGTTCTGCCAGCGGATCGAGGAGCCCACGAGCGAGCCGGGGTCGGAGAAGGTCTCCCCGGCCGGCTTCAGCGCGGTGGCGACCGCGAAGATCAGCGGGTAGAGGAAGGCCAGCGTGACCGCGGCCAGCAGGGCGTGCGAGACGGCGCTCTTCAGGGGGCTCTTAACTCTCATAGTGCACCCACCGCTTCTGGCCGAGGAACTGCACGAACGTGACGGCCAGGATGATCGCGAACAGCACCCACGCCGCCGCGGCGGCCAGGCCCAGGTCACGCGACTGGAAGCCGGCCTGGTAGACGTTCATGACGAGGGTCTCGGTGGCGTTGCCGGGACCGCCGGCCGTGAGGATGTACGGCTGCGTGAACACCTGCAGCGCGGTGATCACCGTCATCGTGGTGGCGAAGAACAGCGCGGGCGAGATCAGCGGCAGCTGCACGCTCACCAGGCGGCGCAGGCCGGTGGCGCCGTCCAGCGAGGCCGCCTCCAGCACCGGCTTGGGCATCTCGTTGATCGCCGCCGAGAACACGATCATGTTGTAGCCGAAGCCCTGCCACACGCTCATCGCGACCACCGACAGCAGCGCCGTACGGCCGTCGGCCAGCAGGTTCGGCTCGGTCCCGACGAGCTGGAAGAGCAGCTTGAAGATGACCGCGTTGGCCACCATCGGGGTGATCGCCGGGATGAAGAACAGCACCCGCCACAGGTTCTGCCAGCGCGAGTTGCTGATCCAGAAGGCCAGGCCGAGCGCGAGGAGGATGTTCAGCGGCACGTACAGGCCGGTGAAGACGAACGTGTTCCGCAACGCGGCCAGGAAGTCGGGGTCCTCGCCGAACAGGTAGCGGAAGTTGTCGAGCCCGATGAACTCGCTGCCGCCCAGCATCGGCCAGTCGAAGAAGCTCATGACCACGGCCATGCCGACGGGGAACAGCGTGAACAGCCCGAGGCCGAGCACGCTCGGGGTGGCGAACCCGAGCGCGCTCCACGTCTCCCGTGTCCTCACTGGCCGCGCGCTCCCTGCTGCTGGATGGTGGCCAGGGCGTCCTTGGGCGCCTGGGCCCCGGTGTAGACCTGCAGGAAGTACTGGGCCATGAGCTTGTTGACGTTGTCCCAGTTCTTGGTGGTGAACAGCGGGGTGCCGCCGGCCAGGCCCTCCCTGACCGCGCCCATGGCGGCCTTGACGTCGGCGGCCTTGCCGGCGTCCTGCTTGACCAGGAACTCCTCGTAGCCGGCCTGCTGCTCGGTGCGGGAGGGGAAGCCGCGCCCGACACCGGCGAGGTAGGCCTGGGCGTCCTTGCCGGTCAGCGTCTCGACCGCCTTGATCGCCTCGGCCTTGTAGGGGCAGCTCTTGGCCACGCCGAAGCCGGAGCCGGCGACATAGGTCTTGGAGCCGCCCGGCCCGGCGGGCAGCGGCGCGAGGCCGACGGCGAACTTGGCGTCCTTGATGTGGGAGCCGAGGTTCCAGGAGCCGTCCACGGCCATCATCGCGTTGCCGTTGACGAACTGCGTCTCGCCCCAGCCGCCTTCGGCCGAGGAGGCGGGCACGCTGCCGGCCTTGCTCTTGGCCAGGCCCGCGTACCAGGTGAGGGCGTCGGCCATCGGCTGGCTGTCCAGCTGCAGCTTGACGTCCTGGGTGACCGGCGCGGCCCCGTTGTAGGACAACAGCAGCGACAGCGTGTGCAGGTCGGAGAACGACATGCCGAACCCGGCCTTGCCGCCGCTCGACAGGGTCTTCGCGGCCTTCTCGAAGTCGGCGACCGTCCAGCCCGCCTTCGGCTCGGGCAGCCCGGCCTTCGCGAAGGCGTCCTTGTTGTAATAGACGAGCATCGAGGCCAGGTCGTACGGCAGGGCGAGCTGCTTGCCGCCCATCTTGAGCGCCTCCAGCGAGGCCGGCGCGAACCCGTCGGGAGCGGTCAGCGGCTCCATGAGGTCGGCGTAGGCGCCGAGGCGCAGGCTCTGCATGGAGACGATGCACGCCTGCTTGCCGGCGGCGAACTCCGTCTGGAGCTTGGTGAAGTAGTCGTTGAACGGCGCGGTGCGCAGCGCGATCTTGACCTTGGGGTTCTGCTGCGTGACGAGCTTGGCGAGGTGGTCCAGCTGGGCCTTCTCGTCCTCGCTGCCCGCCCACATCTCCCAGTCGAGGGTGATCGTGCCGTCGTCCTGCTTGGCGCCGCCCGCCGTACCAGATGCACCGCCACCGCCACAGGCGGTGGCTCCGAGGACGAGCGCGAGCCCCGCTGCCAGAAAGCCCTTCATGTGTGGTTTCCTTAATTTCGGCGACGAAATTATTATGGTCGTGGACCCTAGGCTTGGTCGGCCGAGGACGTCAAGGGGCAGGAGGAACATTGCGCGAAGATCTGGTCAGGGCGGAGATCCTGGCCATGCTCGGGCGGGAGCCGCTCAACCGCTCGGAGATCGCGGCCCGCCTTGGGCTCGGTGCGGCCACCGTCACCGAGCACACGCGGAGGCTCATCGACCTAGGCTACCTGCGAGAACTCGCTCCCCAGGTGAGCGGGCGCGGCCGGCCCCGGGTGCCGCTGGAGGTGCTGCCGGACGCCGCGTACACGCTCGGGCTGCGCGTGCACCACACCCACGTGGTGGGCGTGCTCATGCGGCTCAACGGCAGCGAGGTGCGCCGCTTCACCCAGCCCTTCGACCCGCGCCACGAGCCCGTGGAGCAGCTGGCCAAGATGTGCCTGGAGGTGCTCGGCGAGCCGGGCATGGGCGAGCGCGTACGCGGCGTCGGGCTCGCCGTGCCCGGCGTGATCGACCCCGCCAAGGGCGTGGTACGGCTCTCGCCCCACCTCGGCTGGTCGGACCTGGCGCTGCGCCCCCGCCTGGCCGAGCTGCTGCCGGTGCCCGTGCTGATCGACAACGACACGCGCGCCAGCACCACGGCGGAACTGCTGTTCGGCACCGGGCGCGACCACGACGACTTCCTCGTGCTGGCCGTCGGCGGCGGCGTCGGCATGGGCATCGTGCTCGGCCGGCGGGTGCACCGGGGACCGGACGGCGTGGCCGGGGAGTTCGGGCACGTGCCCGTCGACCCGTTCGGCCCGCCGTGCGTGTGCGGGCGGCGCGGCTGCGTGGAGACCTACGCCGCGGACTACGCGCTGGCCGCGCGGGCGCTGGAGCGGGGGCTGACCTCACGGGCGGTGGCCGTGGACGAGCTGCACGCGCTCGCGCTGGCCGACACGCCCGGCATCCGCGACCTGATGGCCGAGGCGGGATCCACGCTGGGCAGGGCGGCGGCCGGGATAGTGAACGTGCTGGCGGTACGGGCCCTCACGGTCATCGGTGAGAGCCATGTGCTGTGGCCCTATCTGGAGCCGGGGTTCCGCCCCGCGGTGGAGGGCGGAGTCCTGTCGGGCCTGGAGATCTCGGTGCGGCCGTGGGACGACAGCGCGCACGCCATCGGCGCGGCCTGCCTGGTGCTCGCCGCCACGGTCGGCGCCCGCTGACCGCGCGGGGCGGGGCCCCTCCTGGAACCCCGCCCCCTGGCCGCTAGATCCAGAGCGTGCCGGTGTCGTCCGTGCCGGCGTCCGTGCGCACGAAACCCACGTAGCCACCGGAGCCGGTGGGCACGTTGTACCAGCGGTATCCCTTGAGCTCACCGGGGTTGATGGAGAAACCGCCCTCGTCCTGGTGGTTTCCATCGGGTCCCGTGTACGACAGGCCGTGCACCCACTGGCGGCCGACCCCGTCCCTGCGGTCGTACCAGACGGTGATCCACCGCTCCCCGGCATTGATGTCGATGCACACCAGGCTCGGGCCCCAGCCGATGTTGTCGCACTTCGTGGGCAGGGCGGCGGCCGACACCTCGGCCGCGCGGACGGGGGCCGCCTGGGCCGGGGCGGCGAGCCCCAGCAGCGCGGCGAAGGCGACGAGTGCCACCGCGAGTCTCTTCATGATCGTTTCCCCTCGTTTTCCGGATTCGGTGTTCCGGCTTTCGCGGACGCCTCCCTGTATAGGAGTAAAGGGCTTGTTCGGTCTCACACGCTGGACACCGAACATCAACCGCTGAACAATGAATGCCGCTGGCCCATCGACAAGGGGGGCGACGATACCTCGCCAGGAGCGTCCGCTGGGCCCGGCTGACAATGGGTTATCGCGGTTCGCGGCGGATCTGCGGAAACTCAGGGAAAAGGCCGGGACGCCGTCGTACCGGGAACTCGCCGGACGCGCGCATTATTCGGCCAGCACCCTTTCTGAGGCCGCCGGGGGCCGTAAACTTCCGAGTTTGTCGGTGACGCTGGCTTATGTCGCCTCGTGTGGCGGGGACCTCCAGGAATGGCAGGCCCGATGGCATGGGCTGGCCGACGAGCTGACCCCGCAGGAGCCGGCCGACGAGGCGGCGGCGCCGTACCTCGGACTGGCCGCCTTCAGGCAGCAGGACGCCGAGCGCTTCCACGGCCGGGAGCGGCTCGTGGAGCGGGTGCGGACGATGGTGTCGGAGCGGCGGTTCGTCGCGGTGCTCGGGGCGTCCGGATCGGGCAAGTCGTCGCTGCTGCGCGCCGGACTGCTGCCCGCGCTCGCCGGGCGGCCCGCGCTGGTGCTGACCCCGGGCGCCCATCCGCTGCGCGAGTGCGCGACCGGGCTGGGCGCGATGCTCGGCGTCGCGCCCGGCGATCCGCACAAGGACCTGGGCGAACGGCCCGCCGGCCTCGGCCTGCTGACCCGGCAGGTCGTGGCCAAGGAGGGCTCGGAGCAGGACTTCGTGCTGGTCGCCGACCAGTTCGAAGAGGTGTTCACCCTGTGCCAGGATCCCGCGGAGCGTGCCGCCTTCATCGCGGCGCTGGTGGCCGCGGCGGGCGATCCCGGCAACCGCACCCGCGTGGTCATCGGCGTGCGCACCGACTTCTACCATCATTGCGCCCAGCACCCCAGCCTGGCCGAGGTGCTGCAGGACGCGCAGGTCCTGGTCGGCCCCATGACGGCGGAAGAGCTCCACCGGGCGATCACGCAACCGGCCGTCGACCTGGGCTACCGGGTCGAGACCGCGCTGGTCTCCCGGCTGGTCGCCGACGCCACCGGCCAGGCGGGCATGCTGCCGCTGCTGTCCCACACGCTGCTGGAGACCTGGCGGCGCCGGCGCGGCAACACCGTCAGCCTGACCGGGTACGAGGCCACCGGCGGCATCGAACGCGCCGTCGCCCAGAGCTCGGAGGCCGTCTACAACGCGCTCGGCCCTGACGGGCAGGCGCTGGTCCGGCAGATCTTCCTCCGGCTCACCGCGCTCGGCGAGGGCACCGAGGACACCAGACGCCGCATCTCGCGCGGCGAGCTCGACCACCCGAAGGCCGCCGAGGTGCTCGAAGCGCTGGCCCGCGCCCGGCTCGTCACCCTGCACGGCGACGCCGTCGAGATCGCGCACGAAGCGCTGATCAAGTCGTGGCCCCGCCTGCGCGCCTGGCTCACCGAGGACCGCGACGGCCTGCGCGTCCACCGCCAGATCACCGAGGCGGCCGAGGCGTGGGAGGAGGAGTCCAGGGACCACGCCGCGCTGCACCGCGGCACCCGCCTGGCCGTCGCCCTGGAATGGGCCGCCGCGCACCGTCCGCTCCTGTCGCCGGGAGAACGCGACTTCCTGGCCGTCAGCGCCACCGCGGCGGCCGAGGACCAGGCCGCGGCGCGGCGACGGGCCCGGCGCCTGCGGCGGCTCACGGCGCTGCTGGCCGTACTGGTGATGCTGACCACGGCCACCACGATCTATGCCGTCCGCTCCGAGCAGGCCGCCACGCGCCAGCGCGACCTCGCCCTGTCGCAGAAGGTCGCCGCAGCGGCCGACCGGCTCCGCCAGACGGACCCGGCGCTGTCCGCGCAGCTCAGCCTGGCCGCCTACCGCCTGTCGCCCACCGAGGACGCGCGCAACAGCCTGCTGCGCGTCTTCGCCACCCCGTACGCCACCCGCCTCACCGGCCACAGCGACCGGGTCAACTCGGTCGCGGTGAGCCCGGACGGCCGCAGCCTGATCAGCGCGAGCCGCGACCGGACCGCGCAGCTCTGGGACATCACCCACCCGCACCGGCCGCGCCGGCTGGCCGTGCTGACCGGGCACCGCGGCAACGTCAACGCCGCCGCCTTCAGCCCCGACGGCCGGCTGGCCGCCACGGCGAGCTGGGACCACACGGTACGCCTGTGGAACCTCGCCGATCCCGGGCGGGCGCCGGCCGTCCTGCCGCACGACGCCAACGTGAACGCGGTCGCCTTCAGCCCCGACGGCCGGCTCCTGGCCACGGCGGGCGACGACCGCGTCGCCCGGGTGTGGGACGTCGCCGGGCCGCGGGTCGCGGCGAGCCTGCGGGGTCACGGCGCCGCCGTCGTGTCGGTGGCATTCAGCCCGGACGGGCGCACGCTGGCCACCGGCAGCTTCGACCGCACCGCCCGGCTGTGGGATCTGGCCGGCCCCGGCCGGCCGGCTTCCTCCCTGCGCGGGCACACCGGGCCCGTGGCCTGGGTGGCGTACCGGCCGGACGGGCGCCTGCTCGCCACGGCGGGCAACGACGGCGACGTCCGCCTCTGGCAGGTCGACGGGACTCGCGCACGGGCGCGGGCGCGGGCCGGCGACCACCAGGAGATCGTGCGCTCGGTCGCCTTCAGCGCCGACGGCCGCACGCTCGTCAGCGCCGGGCACGACGACACCGTGCGCCTGACCGACGTCACCGACCCGGACGAGCCCCGGGCCCTGACCGCGTTCACCGGCCACACCGGCAACGCGGTCTCGGCCGTGTTCGCCCCCGGCGGGCGCACGCTGGCCTCGGCCAGCGACGACTACACCGTCCGGCTCTGGGACCTGCCCCATCCCGCGCTGACCGGGCACACCGGCGGCGTCCACTGGCTGGCCTTCAGCCCCGACGGCCGCACGCTCGCGACGGTCGGCGAGGACCGCGCGCTGCGCCTGTGGGACGTCTCCGAGCCCGGCCGCACCCGGCAGCGCGCCGTCCTGACCGGCCACGACGCCGCCGTCTGGGCGGTGACGTTCAGCCCCGGCGGCGCCGTCGCGGCCACCGCCGCCTACGACCGCACCGTCCGGCTCTGGGACGTCGCCGCCGCCCGCCCCGGCCCCCTCGCGACGCTCACCGGCCACACCGCCAACGTCAACGCCGTCGCCTTCTCCCCCGACGGCACCACCCTGGCCAGCGCGAGCCTCGACACCACCGTGCGGTTCACGGACGTACGCGACCCCCGCCGCCCCCGCCGCGCGGGCGCCTTCACGGCCGACGCGGAAGGCGTCAACACACTCGCCTACAGCCCCGACGGCCGCATCCTGGCCACCGCCGGCTGGGACCACGACGCCCGGCTGTGGAACGTCACCGACCTGAGCCGCCCCATCCCCCTGTCCACGCTGACCGGCCACGCCGACGGCATCAACTCCCTCGCCTACAGCCCCGACGGCCGCACGCTCGCCACGGCGAGCTTCGACCGCACCGCGCGCCTCTGGGACGTCGCCGACCCCGCGCACGCCCGCGCGCTGGCCACCCTCGGCGGTCACACCGGCAGCGTCTCCATGGTCGCCTTCAGCCCGGACGGCCGCACGCTCGCCACCTCGGGCAACGACCGCTCGCTGCGCCTGTGGGATCTCGCCGACCGCCGCCGTCCCGTGGAGACGGCCTCGCTGGGCGCGCACGCCGACGGAGTCTCCTCCGTCGCGTTCGGCCCCGACGGGCACACCCTGGCGACCGGCAGTCACGACCGCACGGCGCTGCTCTGGGAGACCGGCACGGTACGGCTGGCCGCCCGGTTGTGCGAAGCCGCCTTCCCCCGGATCACCACGGCGGAATGGGCGGTGCACTTCCCCGGCCTGCCGTACCGGCCGCCGTGTGAGACCGGCGCGGGATTTGTCGGGCTTGCCGAGTAGGCTCCACCCTCATGGACCAACTGACGCTGATGGCCGTACACGCCCACCCCGACGACGAGGTCCTGAGCACCGGTGGCATCCTCGCCCGCTATGCCGACGAGGGCATCCGCACCGTCCTCGTGACCTGCACCAACGGTGAGCAGGGCGACGGCGTGGGCGGGGTGAAGCCGGGCCAGGACGGCCACGACGCCGCCGCCGTGGCCCAGCAGCGGCTGGCCGAGCTGCGCGAGTCGGCCGGGCACCTGGGCATCACCCACGTCGAGCTGCTCGGTTACCAGGACTCCGGCATGGACGGCTGGGACGCCAACCATGACGCCTCCTCCTTCGCCAACGTGCCGGTCGAGGAGGCCGCGGCCAAGCTGAGCGCGCTGATCGAGCGGTACCGCCCGCAGGTCGTCGTCACCTACGACGAGAACGGCGGCTACGGCCACCCCGACCACATCCAGGCCCACCGCGTCGCGGTCGCCGCGGCGAAGAGCACCGGCATCCCGGCGAAGTTCTACTACACCGCCATCCCCCGCGCGCGGATGCGCGCGATGTTCGAGCAGATGAAGGCGGCCGGCGTCGACTTCGGCGAGGACTTCGACCCCGACGCCGACTTCGGCACCCCCGACGAGCTCATCACCTCCGTCGTGGACGCCTCCGCGGTGGTGGAGCGCAAGCTGAAGGCGCTGCGCGCGCACGCCAGCCAGGGCGACAGCATCTTCGTCCTGCAGATGCCCGACGAGGCGCAGAGGATGGCCTTCTCCCACGAGGCCTTCATCCGCGTCAGCTCCACGGTCGAGGCCCCCGACCACGAGGACGACCTGTTCGCCGGGCTGCGCTGATGGACGAGCGGCGGCTGGTGCGCGTCTCGAAGTACCTGTCCAAGCACCTGCGGCACGAGCCCGGCCGGATCGGCCTGGAGCTCGACCCCCACGGCTGGACAGATATCGGCACGTTCCTGGCCGCCGCCGCGGCCCACAACTTCCCGATCACCAGGCAGGAGCTCGACGAGGCCGTCGCCCAGAACGACAAGCGCCGCTTCACCGTCGAGGACGGCCGCATCCGCGCCAACCAGGGCCACTCGATCCCCGTCGACCTGGACCTGCCCGTCGCGACGCCGCCCGAGGTCCTGTTCCACGGCACGGTGGCCCGGGTGCTGCCGGCCATCAGGGCCGAGGGCCTGCGCCCCATGAACCGCCACCACGTGCATCTCTCCCCCGACCGCGAGACCGCCCGGCGCGTGGGCGCCCGCCGCGGCCGGCCGGTCGTCCTCGCCGTGGACGCCGCCACCATGCACGCCTCCGGTCATGACTTCCACCTGACCGCCAACGGCGTCTGGCTCGCCACGACCGTGCCGCCGGCCTACATCCGCTTCCCGGACTGACCCGGCGAAGGGCGGATCAGCGTCCGCGCGCGTCGTCGCCGTGCCGATCGGCCGGGCGACGGTCCGCCTCACCTGCTACGCCTGCTCCTCGGAAGGGGGGACGGCTGAAAGACCTCGGCAAGCCGATCGAGGGGGTCGGCGGTTTCGGAGTCAGCTCAGGAACTCGCGGGCACCGCGCAGCCGGGTGCGCAGCCGCGCCTGCGTGACGCGGCAGTCCAGCCGCACGTCGAGCGGCCCGCCCAGGTCCGTGGCGGCACGGCTGCCGGTCGGCAGGCGGTCCGGATCGAGCCCGTCCCGCCGCGCGACCAGGCATCCCAGCTCGTAGCGGCTCACGGCGTCCGCACCGGCGACATGGTGAACCCCCGCCGCGTCGTGGCCCGTGAGCTCCAGCAGCGCCGCGGCGAGATCGCCGACGTGCACGGGGCAGCGCACGTCGTCGGTGAACAACACGCCCTCCCGCCCCGCCGCCAGCGCGTGTACGAACGCCTCGTGCGACGAACCGCCGTCCCCGATGATCAGGGACGTCCGCACGATCGCCGCCGAGGGGACCATCGCCCGCACGGCCACCTCCGCCGCCGCCTTCGCCGCCCCGTACGGGCTGATCGGGTCGGGAACGCACGTCTCCGCGTAGACGACCGCCCGACCGGAGAAGACGGCATCGCTGGACACATGGACCAGACGCGCGCCACTCCCGGCCACCGCGCCGGCCACATGAGCGGCGCCCACCGCCGTCGTCACCCAGTCCGCCGGCCGGTAGGCCGCGTTGACCACCACGTCAGGACCGAACGCGGCGATCCGGCCGGCGACGGCGGCGCGGTCACGTAGGTCGAGCCGCAACCACTCGGCTCCCCCGCCCTGGCCGGGCCGGGTCAGATAGGTGGCGGCCACCTGATGCCCGCCGGCCACGGCCCGCCGCGCGAGCTGACCGCCGAGCAAGCCACTGCCGCCGACGATGACGATTCTCATGGCCGACCACCGTAGAACCACCGGCCCACCGCGGACACCCACCTGCGCCTCATGGTCCCGATCCTTGATGATCGTGGTCAAAGGCGGCGCGGGCTAGGCTTTGGGCTCCACGCCGCGGAGCTTGGCGGGGTTCATCAGCCACAACACCTGGTCGATACCGTCCGGTGTGGCGTTGATCGTGAGGACCGTGAACACCTGGCCGTCGCGGATCAGCATGGCCGAGGTCTGGCCGTTCGTGTTCGCCCATGCCACCTCCACCCCCACCCAGAAGTGGCCGGCGAACGCCTTGACGTACTTCGCCACCCGAGCCGCGCCCACCACCGGAAACCGGGACGCGCGCGCGGCCCCGCCCCCGTCGGAGTAGCTGGTCACGTCGGCCGCGAGCAGTTCCTCCAGCGCCTCCAGCTCCCCGGAGCGGGCGGCGGTGACGAAGGCCGCCAGCAGTCTGCGCTGTTCGGCCGCGGTGACGGCGGCGCGCCGGCCTTCGCGCAGGCGTTTGCGGGCGCGGCTGACGTGCTGGCGGACCGCCGGTTCGCTGAGCTCGACGATCTCGGCGATCTCCCGGTACGGGTAGTCGAACGCCTCGCGCAGCACATAGGCGGCGCGTTCGGGCGGCGAGAGCCGTTCCAGAAGCAACAGGACCGCGAACTCCAGAGCCTCGCCCCGCTCGGCGCCCAGGTAGGGGTCGGCGGTGGTGTCGACGGGTTCGGGCAGCCAGGGGCCGAGGTAGGTCTCGCGGCGTACGCGGGCCGACTGGGAGGCGTTGATCGCCAGCCGCGTGGTGATCGTCGCCAGGAACCCGGCGGGGCTCTCCACCGTGGAGCGGTCGTAGGCCTGCCAGCGCAGCCAGACGTCCTGGACCAGGTCCTCGGCTTCGGTGACGCTGGCCAGCATCCGGTAGGCGATGCCGAACAGGCGCGGCCGCACACCGTCGAACACCGCCACGGCTTCGTCGAGATCCTCCACTTTTCTCCCCCCGGCCGCAGGCTAGCACTCGCCCGCGACGGCCGAGTGTGACCGTTCTCACCAGCGCCAACGTCACACATCACGCCGGCGTCAAGTCATTAGGTTAGGAACTGTTCTTCGCAGATGCGGTTAAGGGAGCGCCATGTATTCGCCAGAGAACCGGATCGCCACCTCGGTCTTGGTCATCGGCACGGGAGGGGCCGGGTTGCGGGCCGCGATCGAGCTCGCCGAGCGCGGTGTCAGCGTCGTGGCGGTGGGCAAACGGCCGAAGGCGGACGCGCACACCTCGCTCGCGGCCGGCGGCATCAACGCGGCCCTGGCCACGATGGACCCCGAGGACAGCTGGCAGCAGCACGCCGCCGACACCCTCAAGGAGAGTTACCTTCTCGCCAACCCGCACACCGTCCAGATCGTCACGGAAGGGGCCGCGCGGGGCATCGAAGATCTTCAGCGGTACGGCATGCCGTTCGCCCGTGAGCAGGATGGACGCATCTCGCAGCGGTTCTTCGGCGCCCACACCTTCCGGCGCACCGCCTATGCCGGCGACTACACCGGTCTGGAGATCCAGCGCACCCTGATCAACCGGGCGGCGCAGCTCGACATCCCCGTCCTCGACACCGCCTACATCACCCGCATCCTGGTCAAGGACAACGCGGTCTTCGGCGCGTACGGCTTCGACCTGAACGACGGCCGCCGCTACGTCATCCACGCCGACGCGGTCATCCTGGCGGCCGGCGGCCACACCCGCATCTGGCGGCGCACCTCCTCGCGCCGCGACGAGAACACCGGCGACTCCTTCCGCCTGGCCAGCCTCGCCGGGTGCCGTATCCGCGATCCCGAACTGGTGCAGTTCCACCCCTCCGGCCTCATCGCCCCCGAGAACGCCGCCGGCACCCTCGTCTCCGAAGCCGCCCGCGGCGAAGGCGGCATCCTGCGCAACCACCTCGGCGAGCGCTTCATGGCGCGCTACGACCCGGACCGCATGGAGTTGTCGACGCGTGACCGGATCGCGCTGGCCGCGTACACCGAGATCAAGGAAGGACGCGGCACCCCGGACGGCGGCGTCTGGCTCGACGTGTCGCACCTCCCCCGACAGACGATCATGGAACGGCTGCCGCGCGTCTACCAGACGCTCATGGAACTGCAGATGCTCGACATCACCAAGGACCCGATCGAGATCGCGCCCACCGCGCACTACTCGATGGGCGGCGTCTGGGTGCGGCCCGAGGACCACGGCACCGGGGTCGACGGCCTGTACGCGATCGGCGAGGCCGCCAGCGGGCTGCACGGCGCCAACCGGCTGGGCGGCAACTCGCTGATCGAACTGCTCGTCTTCGGCCGCATCGTCGGCCAGGAGGCGGCCGCCTACTCCGCCGGCCTGGCCGCGCAGCGCCGTTCGGCCGAGGCGCTCGACGAAGCGCGGACAGAGGTGGACACGCTTCTCGCCGCCGACGGACCCGAGAACGTGCGGGCCCTGCAGCGCGCCCTGCGCGACATCATGACCGAGCACGCCGGCGTGGTCCGCGACGAGGCCGGGCTGCTGAAGGGCCTGGACGAACTCGCCGCGCTGGAGGCGCGCATCGGCGAGGTCGGCGTGCACCCGGACATCGCCGGCTTCCAGGACCTGGCCCACGCCTTCGACCTGAAGTCCGCCGCCCTGTCCGCCCGCGCGACGATCGAGACCGCGCTCGAACGCCGCGAGACCCGCGGCTGCCACAACCGCTCCGACTACCCCGACCTCGACCCGGCCCTGCAGGTCAACCTCGTGTGGTCCGGCCCCGGATCGGTGGAGAGGGAGGCCATCCCCGCGACTCCCACCGAGATCGCCGCGCTCATGCGCGAGGTCTCCAGCGAGGGGAAGCTCGTCGAATAGAAGAAGATTCTTCGCGGCGGCTGTCACAACGCCGGAGGCTGCCCGGTCTTAGCCGGTGACCGGGGCGACGGGCGCCTCCGGCGTACAGGAAGGCGTGCCATGAAGATCGTGGTGATCGGCGGGACCGGGCTGATCGGGTCCAAGGTCGTGACGAGGCTGACGGAGCACGGCCACGACGCGGTGGCCGCGTCGCCGGGCACCGGGGTCGACACGCTCACCGGGGAAGGGCTGGCCGAGGTGCTGGCCGGTGCGCGGGTGGTGGTCGACGTGTCGAACTCGCCGTCGTTCGAGCGGGCGGCGGTGATGGAGTTCTTCGAGACCTCCACCCGCAACCTGCTGGCTGCGGAGGCGGAGGCGGGCGTCGGCCACCACGTGGCGCTGTCGGTGGTGGGCACCGAGCGGATGCCGGACAACGGGTACTTCGCCGCGAAGATCGCCCAGGAGCGGTTGATCGAGGAGTCGCCGATCCCGTTCTCGCTGGTGCACGCGACGCAGTTCTTCGAGTTCGCCCGCGGCATCGCCGACGCCGCCACGGTGGAGGGGACGGTGCGTGTGGCGCCTGTGCGGTTCCAGCCGATCGCGGGTGACGAGGTCGCCCAGGCGGTGGGCCGGGTGGCGGCCGGGCCGCCGCTGAACGGGCGCGTGGAGGTGGCCGGGCCCGAACAGTCCCGGATGGATGAGTTCTTCCGCGAGGCCCTGGCGGCCTGGGGCGACCCGCGCGAGGTGGTCACCGACCCGCGGGCGCGCTACTTCGGCAGCGTGCCCGGCGAGCGCACGCTGGTGCCCGGCGACGACGCCGTCCTCGGCCGGATCCGCTACCGCGACTGGCTCGCGGCCCAGGCTCAGGAGACGACCTGAGCGGCGACGACGAGTTTCTGCGCGAACGTGAGATCGAGGTCGAGGTCGAACCGGCCCGAGGCCGTGGCCAGCCGTCCGGAGGAGGAGTACGCGCTCCCGATCACCGGGCGATATCCGCTTCCAAGAGGAGCCATGAGCGAACGGCCGCCCGGGGCGGCCCGGTGATCAACCAGGCCCGGCATACTCGCCTCTGTGCGGACCGAACAGGAGGACCGGCCTGAGCCGGTGTGGAGCTGCTGGAACTACTGGATCGCGGTGCCCACGGGTGATCAGGCGGGTGTCATGGAGACGCTCGGGCTGACCGAGTCACGGCCGATGACCTTCGCCCAGGCCAGGGAGATGATCGACACTGCTGTGCACGGCGGTCTGGACCATCAGGTCTACGTCAGTCCCGAAGTGGACGGTTGCACCTTGGTCATCGGGCCATGGTGTGACCCGTGCGACGACGAACGCCACGAAGGCGTGCTCAGGTCGTGCCTGGCGCTGAGCGCACGGTATGCCCGCTGCCAGGCCTACTATTTCGGCGAGCAGGGCGATGGTTCGGCGTGGCTGGTGGCCGAACACGGCAGCCTCGTCCGCCGATACGCGGCGACAGACGATGACCTCCCGGCCCTGGGCGACCCCTTGCCACGGGAAAGGGCGCGGTTGCTCCGTCTGGGGCTCCCGGCCGATCTCGCGACGGCAAGTGCCGAGGACCTCGATGAATGGGCGGTCGAAGCCGTGTGGCTGGCCCCCGAGATCGCCGCCTCTTACGGCGTCACCCCTCACACCCTGACGGAGGACACTGTGGTGCGAGGGACAGGCAAGCTCGCCCTGACACCCGACCCCACTGATCACCAGAACTGAAACCGCGGCATTACCTCTTCGCCCGTGCGGAACGCCTCAAAGACGACAAGCGCCACTCGTGCGGCTTCCCATCTGCTTGACCTGATCCGGATCGGCCCTTCGGTAGATCATGCCGCCTGAGCAAAGGGCCGCCAGCGTGCTAGAGCCCCTGACGGGCGAGCGGGCGGTGAACGTGCTCGGGGCCACTTAGGTGACCATCATCCTGCTGCGATACATCGCCGCTCACCCAGCCGAAACGCGGCAACAGGTCGTGGCGGGCGCGTTCGATCATCGTCCAGGCCGGCTCGGGTGGGACGCGAACACCGGACCAGTGATGCGGAAGGGTCCTGGACACCTCTGGGCGCGAGCGGTTGACCGGGGTTTGGGGCGGAGCCCCAAGGAGACACAGCCTGAGCTCCACGGCGCGAAGCGCCCCCTCTGCGAAGCCCATGCCTTTCGGGCGGGGCTTGGGGCGGAGCCCCAAAGGGACACAGCCTGAGCCCCGCAAGCGCGAAGCGCCGCTACGCGAAGACCGTGCTCTTGGGCAATCCCGCCAATCGCCGGACTAACCAGCCTGGGGCCCCTATCGTTCGTATCACTGTGGAGTCAACTCGCCACAGAATGTCACAACCAGGTAGGAGTGATGGTGGGGGAGGCGCGGCATCGCAGCGCCGGGGCTCCGCGGGGGTGGTACGCGGGCCTGGCGCAAGACCGGAGGTTCCGGTTACTACGGACGAGGTTCTATCGGCTGGCCATCGGGATCGTCGCCTCGTTCCTGGGCTGGTACTTCCTCTACATCTGGCTGTCGGCCTTCGCGCGGGAGTTCATGGCCCGGCCGGTGGTCGGCAACATCAACGTGGCCCTGCTGCTGGGCGTGTTGCAGTTCGTGTCCACGTTCGCCCTGGCCTGGCGGTATTCACGCTATGCCCGCCGCATGCTCGATCCCCTGTCCGAGCAGCTCCGGGAGGAGGCGGCCGCCATGGAAGCGGAGCGCGAGCACGCCGAACGACTGGCGGCCGAGCGCCGGCGGATCGAGAGCTGGGCGCCGCCGCGCCGTACCGCCGCCCATCGCAGGACCCGGGGAGGCCGCCCATGATGGGCCCGGCGCTGACGTTCACCCTGTTCGTGCTGTTCATCGCGATCACGCTGGTCATCACGTTCTGGGCCAGGGCCAACACCCGCGGCACCGACGACTACTACGCCGGGGGCAGAGCCTTCTCCGGCGCCCAGAACGGCCTCGCGCTGGCCGGCGACTACATGTCGGCCGCCTCCTTCCTCGGCATCGCGGGCATCATCGCGCTGTCGGGCTACGACGGCTTCCTGTACTCGATCGGCTTCCTCGTCGCCTGGCTGCTCACGCTCCTGCTGGTGGAGCTGATGCGCAACGCGGGCCGCTTCACCATGGCCGACGTCCTGTCCTATCGGGTACGGCGCCAGCCTCGCGTCAGAACGGCGGCCGTGGCCTCGACCGTCACCGTGTCCGTCTTCTACCTGCTCGCCCAGATGGTCGGCGCGGGCGCGCTCGTATCCCTGCTGCTCGGCGTTTCCACCGACACCGCCAAGATCGTGACGATCGTCGCGGTCGGCGCCATGATGATCGTCTACGTCATGTTCGGCGGCATGAAGGGCACCACCTGGGTTCAGATCATCAAGGCGGTGCTGCTCATGGGCGGCACCACCGTGCTGACGGTCATGGTCCTCAGCCGGTTCGGCTTCAACCTGAGCGACATGCTCGGCGCCGCCGCCCGCAACAGCGGCCACGCCGGGTTCCTGCAGCCGGGCGGCCGGTTCGGCAAGGAGGTCGCGGGCGATCCGCTGCGGACGCTGGTCAACAAGCTCGACTTCATCAGCCTGGCGCTCGCGCTGGTACTGGGCACCGCCGGGCTCCCCCACATCGTCAGCCGCTTCTTCACGGTGCCGGACGCGCGGGCGGCGCGTACCTCGGTGAACTGGGCCATCGGCCTGGTCGGGGTCTTCTACCTGATGACGCTGGCGCTGGGGTTCGGCGCGACCGCGCTGGTGGGGCAGGACGCCATCGCCGCCCAGGATCCGGCGGGCAACGCCGCCGCGCTGCAGCTCGCGCGGGCGCTGGGCGGTGACGTGCTGCTGGCGTTCATCGGCGCGGTGGCCTTCGCGACGATCCTGGCGGTGGTGTCGGGGCTGGTGCTGGCCTCCTCGACCTCGCTGGCGCACGACTACTTCGGGCACGTGCTGATGTTCGGCCGGCCGAGGGAGTCGCAGGAGGTGGCGGTGGCCCGGTTCTCCTCGTGTGTGATCGGGCTGCTGGCGATCGGGCTGGCGGTGATCGCCCGGCACCAGAACGTGGCGTTCCTGGTGGCGCTGGCGTTCGCGATGGCCGCTTCGGCGAACCTGCCCGCGATCGTGTTGTCGCTGTTCTGGCGGCGGTTCAACTCGAGCGGGGTGGTGGCCGGGATCTACGGCGGGCTCGGGGCGTCGGTGCTCCTGGTCGTGCTGTCGCCGGTGGTCTCCGGCAAGGTGGACCCGGTGTCGGGACGGTCGCTGTCGCTGCTGCCCGCCGGGGTGGACTTCCACGTGTTCCCGCTGGAGAACCCGGGGCTGGTCTCGATCCCGTTCGGGTTCCTGTGCGCGGTGCTGGGGACGCTGCTCAGCGACGAGAAGGTGGATCCGGAGCGCTACCAGGAGCTGTCGGTACGCTCGCTGACCGGCACCGGCTCCCACCGCGCCCCCGCCCGGCGCAGTCGCAGGCGGCGGAAGGACGCCGGAAGGAGGACGGCACCGGGGCTCCGCCGTCCCGAAGGCACCCAGACCGACACCCCGCAGGGGGACTCGTCATGACGTCAGCGCGGGCGTGCGCGTGCACGACGTCGGTGTCCACACGACCAAGCCGCCCGCACGGTGAACCGACGAGGCCGATGTCGAGACGGTCGTCGCCCAAGCCGAGGGGGCGCTAACGCCGGCCCTTTCTCGCGCGTAGCACCACGAACTTCGGATCGCTGGCCATCACCTCGCAGTTGCCGAAGATCCGGCGCAGTTTGACGTGGTAGCCGAGGTGCCGGTTGCCGATCACCCACAGCTCTCCCCCGGGCCGCAGGGCCCGCCGCGCCCCGGTGAACATCCGCCAGGCGGTCGCGTCGCCGACGGCCTGGTGGGTGTGGAAGGGCGGATTGTTGAGTACGAGGTCGACCGTGCCCGGCTCCACACCGGTCAGGCCGTCGGCGAGCAGGAAGCGCGCGGCCCCCGGCGGGGCGTTGACCCGGGCCGAGGCGATGGCCTGGTGTGACTCGTCGGCGTAGACGATCGTGGCCTCGGGGTTGTCCAGGGCCGCCGACATGCCGACGACGCCGTTGCCGCAGCCCAGGTCGGCGATGGTGACCGGGCCGGTGGTGCGGGGCAGGTGGGCGAGGAAGAAGCGGGTGCCGACGTCGAGCCGGTCGGCGCAGAAGACCCCGGCGTGGTTGACCACGGTACGCCCGGAGGCGGGCCCGATCCCGCCCGGCAGCGCGTAGGACAGCGGCCACGGATTCGCGGCACCACCCGCAGGGGCGGAAAAGGTGCTGAAGATCAGCCGGGCCTTCTGCTGGGCCGGCGACGTCCGCGTGGGCCCGATGATGGTCTCGAACAGCCGCAGCGTCGAGGTGTGGATCTCCTTGACCATCCCGGCCCCCACGACGACCGTGTCCGGACGCAGTGACGGCGCCAGCCGGTGGAGCTGGTCCTCCAGCAGGGCCAGGCTCTTGGGCACCCGCACGAGCAGTGTGTCGGCGCGCGGCGGCGGGTCGTCGCGCGTGGACAGCAGCCGGACCGCGTCGGCGTCCACGCCGTTGCGTTTGAGGTTGGCGCGCGTGGCTTCCTGGGCGAGGTGGGAGTCGGAGATCTGCGCCGGGCGGTGCGCCGCCAGCGCGGTCGCCAGGGCGCCCCACCGGTCGAGGGCGATCACGACCTGGCCGGGGTCGGCCGGCTCGCCGAGGTGGCGCAGCAGGTAGGCGTCGGCGGCGTCCCACGCGCGCAGCGGGTCGCGTGGGTCCTCTGGGTGGCGGGTGAGCTCAAGCTCGCCACGTGACGTGGTCAAACGGTTCATCGTGCGTTTCAGGCTAGCGTGGGTGGCCGACGAGAGGGGAGACACGCGTGGACGTGGACGTGGTGGTCATCGGCGCCGGACCGGCCGGGGAGAACGTGGCCGGGCGGGCGGTGCGCGGCGGGCTGAGCGCCGCGGTCGTGGAGGAGCACCTGGCCG
This sequence comes from Nonomuraea sp. NPDC050547, assembly GCF_044457345.1. Classification (NCBI taxonomy): domain Bacteria; kingdom Bacillati; phylum Actinomycetota; class Actinomycetes; order Streptosporangiales; family Streptosporangiaceae; genus Nonomuraea; species Nonomuraea sp. NPDC050547. The sequence goes on along the minus strand of NZ_JBITGW010000002.1, from coordinate 517,040 downwards.
GAGGCGAGTGCTCCTACTACGCCTGCATCCCGAGCAAGGCGCTGCTGCGCCCGATGGAGCTGGCGGCCGAGGTGTCGCGGGTGCCGGGCCTGAGCACCGGCCCGGTGGACGTCGCCGCGGTGCTCGCCCGGCGTGACGAGGCGATCTCCGGCCTGGACGACAGCGGCCAGGTGGAGTGGGTGGAGAAGCTTCCGGCCGCGCTGGTGCGCGGCCGCGGGCGGCTGACGGGCCCACGCGAGGTGGAGGTCACCGGCTCCGACGGTACGGTGACCCGCCTGCGTGCGCGGCACGCGGTGGTGCTGGCGACCGGGAGCGTCCCGGTGGTGCCCGGGATCCCGGGCCTGGCGCAGGCGCGCCCGTGGTTCAACCGGGAGGCGACCACGGTTCGGCAGGTGCCCGAGCGCCTGGTCGTGCTGGGCGGCGGCGTCGTGGCCTGCGAGATGGCGCAGGCGCTGCACGCGCTGGGCGCGCGCGAGACGACACTGCTGGTGCGCGGCGGGCTGCTGGGCAGGATGGAGCCGTTCGCCGGGGAACTGCTGGCCGATTCGCTGCGGAAGTCGGGCATCGACCTGCGTACCGGCGTCTCGGTGGAGCGGGTGGAACGGCCGGTGGACGGCGGGCCGGTCACCGTGCACCTGGCGGACGGCTCGGCGGTGGAGGCCGACGAGCTGCTGGTGGCGACCGGGCGCGAGGCGGCCGTCGGCGACGTGGGGCTGGAGAGCGTCGGCCTGGCGGCCGAGGGGCCCGTCGAGGTGGACGACAGCATGCGGGTGCCGGGCTTCGACTGGCTGTACGCGGTCGGCGACGTCAACGGGCGCAACCTGCTCACCCACATGGGCAAGTACCAGGCGCGGGTGTGCGGCGACGTCATCGCGGCGCGCGCGGCGGGCAAGCCGGACGACGGCCCGGCCCTGCGTGACAGCGCGGACGGGCGCGGGGCGCCGCAGGTGGTCTTCACCGATCCGCAGGCCGCCTCGGTGGGCCTGACCGCGCAGGCGGCCCGGCGCCAGGGGATGGACGTGCGGGTGGTCGACTACGACATGGCCTCGGTCTCGGGCGCGTACCTGCTCGGCGACGGATATGTCGGGCGGGCCAGGATGGTCGTCGACGAGTCGCGCAAGGTGCCGGTCGGCGTGACGTTCGTCGGTCCCGGCGTGGGCGAGCTGCTGCACGCGGCGACGATCGCGGTGACGGCCGAGGTGCCGCTGGAGAAGCTGTGGCACGCGGTCCCGTCCTTCCCGGCGGTCAGCGAGGTGTGGCTGCGCCTTCTGGAGGAGTACGGGCTCTAGAAACCTTGGAAACCGCTTTCCCAACAGATAGCATCACCGCCGTGAAGGACACCGGTTCCGAGCTGATCCACGAGGCGGGCGGCGTTGAGATCCTCCGCTACGTCTACCGTCCCGACATGCCCGTCGAGGAGTCCCCCAAGCCGTACTTCCACCCGCTGCGCACCCTGGACGGCGACGTCGTCACGGGCTACCGCCCGCACGACCACCGCTGGCACAAGGGCCTGCAGATGACCGCCTCCCATCTGTCGGGGCAGAACTTCTGGGGCGGCGGCACGTACGTCCACGACCAGGCCCGCTACATCCAGCGGGACAACAACGGCACCATGCGGCACGAGGAGTGGCTCTCCCCCGGCGTCGAACGGCTGACCTGGTGGACGCGGGCCGGCGAGCGGTGGGTGGAGGAGACCCGCCGCTTCCTGGTCACGGTGGAGGAGTCGTGGTGGCGGCTCGACTTCGCCACCTCCCTGCGCAACGTGCGCGGCGCGGACCTGATGTTCGGCAGCCCGACGACGCACGGCCGCCCCCTCGCCGGCTACAGCGGCCTGTTCTGGCGCGGCCCGCGCGACCTCACCGGCGGCACGATCCTGTCCTCGGACGGCCGGTCGGGCGAGGACATGATGGGCCAGAACGCCCCCTGGCTGGCCTACACCGGCAGGCACGACGAGGTGGACCGCGCCTCGACGCTGCTGTTCCTGAGCGAGCCGGGCCAGACGTGGTTCGCCAGGAACGCGTGGTTCCCGGCGGTCAACCCGTCGATCGCCTTCCACGACGAGGTACGGCTGCCGCCCGAGGCCACCCTCGACCTCGCCTACGCCCTGGTCGTCGGCAACGGCGCGTGGGAACGCGAACAGATCGAGGAACACGTGAGCCGGGCGGCGCCGCCGCGCGTCTAAAGGGTATGAAGATCTGGCGCCTCATCCTCTTGCCGGTGCTGCTGCTGGGCCTGGTCGCCGGGCTCGGCCTGCCCGCGCAGGCGGTGGCCGTACAGCAGAAGAAGCTGCTCGTGGAGCTGCGCAGGGAGGGCGGCTTCGCGGGGTTCAGCGACCGCGTGAGGGTTTACACCAACTCCTGCGTACGGCTCAGCCGCCGCACCGGCCCGACCGTCGACAAGTGCCTGACCAGGGCGGAGTGGCGCACGCTCAAGGCGCACCTGAAGCGGCTGAAGCTGGGCACGTCGCAGGCCCGCCCGCAGGGGGCCGACTTCCTGAAGTACACGCTGAGGTACCGCGGCCACCGCGTCGTGAAGTACCGGCTCACCAAGACCTGGTCCCCGGTGGTCAGGGACCTGGAGAAGGTCCTGGAGAAGTACTGGGCGCCCGACTAGCTGCCCTGGCGGTGCGGCCGGCTCGGGTCGACCTTGGCGTTGAGCAGCGCGGCGTTGATCATGTCATAGAACTCCTGCGCGGTCTTGACCTGCGGGTGGGCGAGCATGGCGTTGGCGATGACCTCCGAGCGCGCTTCGGTGAAGCTGGCATTGCCCCTCCCCAGGCCCTTGAGGTAGCGGGAGGGTTCGTGCGACCAGCCGATGCCCGGGGCGATGCGGCGGTAGAAGGGCGCGAGCCGGTCGTCGAGGTCGTCGGGGCCGACGGAGTTCTCCAGCACCTCGACGATGCGGTCGCCGACGTGGTCGGTGGGCGCGTTGTTGCCGCGCATCGCGTAGTAGATGACGATCTTGTCGTGCTTGGTGGGGACGCCCTGCTGGTCCTGGCCGGAGACGTACATCTTGAACTGGCGGAAGTACCGTGAGACCGCGGGGTCGGTGTAGAGCTGGGTGAGGTTGCGGGCGATGCGCAGCGCCGCGTCCTGGTTGTTGACGTTGACGACGATGCGCCGCGCCTTGCCGTCCAGGGTGGCGTCGTCGCGCGCGGCGTTGCGGTTCTCGACGCGGAAGTAGTTGCCGGAGGAATCGAGCTGGGCGTCGAAGTCGCCGCCGCCCTGGGGGGCGACTTCATAGACCCGGCCGCCGTCGGCCTTGAACCTGCGCATCGCGTCCTTGTCGACGCTCCGGTTCAGGTAGCCGTTGTCGGCCTCCGCGACGAACTTGTAGACCTTGGTCGTGGTGACGCCGTCCTGCAGGGAGAGTTTGCGGTCCTGGCCCTGGTAGAAGCGGTTGTAGACGGCCCGCAGCGCCCGCTTGTCGGCGTCGGAGCTGAGCGTCTGGCGTTCGGCGTCGGTCCAGGCGGGCACCGAGGTGAGGCGCTTGGTCTTGGTCACGCCGCCGCCGCGTGGGCGGCGCAGGTTGGCGGCGGGCGTGGTCCCGCGGCCGCGGGCGCGCGAGTTGTTGTTCTGCCGGTTCCTGGCGTTGCCGTGGGCGGGCATGGCGTGCCTCCTTCTACAGTGCCCGGTGGATCTACAGTGCCCGGTAGGTCAGGACGAGGCCGAGGCCGGCGAGCGCGTTCTTGTCGCCCTCCAGCACCAGCGCCCAGGGCGCGCCGAGGCCGAGGCCCGGGGTGCGCACCGGTTTGCCGTGCTCCAGCGCGAAGCGCGGGTCGCCGTTGACCAGGAAGCGGGCGGCGCCGCCGTCGAGGACGTAGCGGGCGTAGACGCCGGTGATCTGGCGGCCGCTCATCCCGGGGAACAGCTCCGGCGTCAGCGGCAGCGTCAGCCCGCGCGTCTCCTCATCGGCCAGGAAGTCCTCCCACACGGCGGGGAAGTCGGCGGGCACGTCGAAGAACCGGGCGGCCGGGTAGGGGCGCAGCATGCCCCTGACCGCGTTGGCGAAGACCTCCCCGCCGGGCAGGGCCGTGTAGCGCAGGGTGATCATGACGTCGGCGAGGTCGGCCGGACGCCGGCCGGACAGCTCCAGCCGCCAGGTGGACACCGCGCCACAGCCCTCGAAGGGCAGGTAGCGGTCGTCGTCGTAGCGCAGCTCGAACAGGCCGTTGTTCTCCATCCCCGGCTGCACGTGCGACAGCGCGACCTGCTGGCCGGGCCGCCAGTCCGCGCGCAGCGTGGCGGGCGGCGCGCCCTTGGGGTCGAGCAGGTACGCGACCGCCTTCGGGTCGGGCTCCTGCACGGTGCGCCCGGACAGCTGGGCGAGGGTGGCGTTGACCGGCTCCGCGGCGTCGAAGGTGAGCGCGATCGTGCGCACGCGCCGCCGGTAGTGGCCGGGGAAGTCGCGGTCGAACATCGCCTCGCCGAGCGAGAACTCGCACCTGCCGGTGTCGCGCAGGCTGAGCAGCGCGAGCGGGTCGAGGTCGAGCAGGGACACCTGCCTGGTGATCTCCAGGTCGCGGCCGGCGCCGTCCAGGTAGGCCTTGCCGAGGCGGTCCAGGTCGAAGGCGAGGCTGTCGCCCGCCATCAGGCCGCCGCGCCTGCTGTCCCAGTAGACCGCCCGGATGTACGGCTCGCCCTCCCCGCCCCGCTCGTACCGGTAGGCGCGCTCGGCGGCGCGGCCCAGCTCGTGGGCCAGGTGGTAGGCCTGGAAGTACATGCCGGCCAGTTGCCCGGACATCCACTGGTACAGCTGCGCCCCGGCGAACTTCCCGGTGAGGAAGGACGCCACGGCCCGCTGGTGGGCGAGGTCCTGTTCGAGGATCTCCAGTTCGCGGCGCGCGGCGCCGAGCCTGAGCTTCTCCGCGGCGATCTGGTGCCCGAGCTGGGTCAGGTCGCTCTTGGCCAGGCCGAGCTGCAGGCGCCAGTCATCGCTCGCGCTCTCGTGCTCGGCGCGGACCCCGAGCAGCTCGCCGACCACGCTGAGTCCCTCGCCGAGGGTCGTGGAGATCTCGGCGGTCTGTTCGAGCGCGCCGCCGAGCTGGTCGCCGCCGTACTCCATGCCCATGATGAACGGGCCCACGAGCGCCTGCGGCGCCCCGGAGACCAGCGCGGCGGCGATCTTCAGCCCGCTGCCGGCGAAGTGCATGGCCGCCGCCGCGGCCATGACGTCGAGCTGCGCCCGCTGCGTCGGCGTGAGCCCGGTGGCGAGCAGCCGCTCGTAGTGGGTGGCCCGGTCCTTGGCGGCGGCCTTGCCCGCCTCCAGCTCGTTCAGGGTCTCGGCGGCGATGCCGACCTCCGCCTCCTTGATCGCGCGGGTGAGGTCGAGGATCGTGCCCTGCTGCCGGTTCTGCAGCAGCGCCAGCTCCTCGGCGTCCCGCCGTTCGAAGGCGCCGAGCAGGTCGGCGCCGAACTGGCGCAGCCTGTCGGCCAGCTCCTGCGCCTTCCTGAACACCACGGGGAAGCGGTGGTGCGGCACCGGAACCGTGAGCGCCGCCGCCCCGGCCCCGGCGGCCGCGCCGTTCGCGGCGGCGCCGCGCACCAGCGCCATGACGTCGGCGGGCGGCTCGAACAGCGGCAGCGGCTGAGCGATCCCGTGGATGTTCAGCGACCGCCTGATGTTGCGCAGCCGATCCTCCACCCGCGTCCAGTACGCGCCGAACTCGGCGTTCTCCGGCACGTGGAAGTACGGCTCCGCCACGCCCGCGTGCACCTCCCCCGCCTCCTTCAGCAGGCTGCCGCCGGCGGTGAGCTCGGCCGGCGTCGTGCCGTTCCGTGCCACCGGCAGCCGCGCGTACGGCAGCGCCGGCGACGGCGCCCTCGGCCCGTAGCCGAAGTCGCGCTCGCCGAGCAGGTCGTGGGCGAAGACGTAGAGCATCCTGGCCTCGTCGACGCTCTCCGCCGTGTGCCGGCCGAACAGCAGGTCGCCCCAGTCGAGCAGGTTGTCGACGTAGGCCATCACGACCCAGCGCCGGTAGGCGGAGGGCCGCAGCTCGGCGATGGCGTGGGGGTCGCACGGGTCGTCCATGTAGGCCTTCATCAGCGCGCCCCGGTCGCCCATGAGCGCGTACTGGCGGCCGAGGCGGCCCAGCATGCCGATCCGCTCGCGCAGCCGCCGCGCCGCCTCACGGGTCTGCGGCGTGGTGCCCTCCGGTACGGCCGGCCGTACCGTGGACAGGGTCGCGAGGAAGTCGAGCTCGCGGCCGTCGAGCTCGCGGTGCTGCAGGAAGGCCTCGTGCAGCGGTTCCAGGCGGAGCAGGTGCGGCTCCAGCTCGGCGGCCACCGCGTCCGCGGGCGTGCCGAGTTCGCGCAGGTCGGCGCGGCAGCCGTCGACGAGCGCGCGCACGTCGGCGGCCAGGAACGGCACGAAGCGCCAGTGCCCGCCGGGCTCGGTGGGGTCGAAGACGTATTCGTACCAGCGGCGGGCCTCCTCGAAGTTCTGGGCGCCGTTGAGCGCCTGCGCGATGAGCATGGGCGCGTGGAAGAAGATCTCCCAGTAGTACAGGCCGTTGGCGCTCTGGAAGTCCAGGTGCGTGCTGGCCGGCACGCCGGAGGGGAACACCTCGCCCTTGACCTTGATCGTGGTCGCGGTGGAGGCGTCGTCCGGGTCGGCGCTGAAGGCGGGCAGCTCGTCGATCTCCTGGGTCTCGGGGTCGAGCAGTGCCGGGACGCCGCCGGCCAGCAGCCGCCGGTTGAGCTCGTAGGCGGTGCTGGAGGTCAGGCGGACGATCTCGTGTGGCAGCGCCGCCCACTCGTACGGGCGCGGGATCGGCACGCCCTTCGGGTAGGCGGCGTAGGACTCGCCGGTGAAGACGTAGAGCAGGTCCTCGGTGTCGAGCACGCCGGAGATCGGGCCGGCGGGCAGCGAGCGCCAGTTCTCGCTGACGGGCAGCAGGGGCCGGAGCGTGCCGAGGTCCTGGCCGGGGCGGAGCCTGCCGTAGAGGGGGCCGGAGAAGACATAGCGGCGGAAGACGGCGTTGACCCGCGACGGGATCGGCTTGGGGTAGCCGGCGTCGACGTACTCGGGGACGCCGCCGTCCGCGGGCAGCGTGTAGCGGACGACCTCGAGCTGGGAGGTGAGGTAGAGGAAGTCGCCCTCGACGTGGGCGGACTCGACCGTGCCGCTCGAGTCGACGGCGGTCACGACGCGGCCGAGCTCGCGGGTCGGGCGGGTCCGGTCGCCGTCGGTGTAGGTGCCGGCCGCGTTGTCGAAGACGTACGTGCGGCCGCCGAAGGTGAAGGCGACGCGGTCGTCGGTGTCGTCGCGGCCGCTCACCGCGCGCAGGAAGCGCTTCACCGGCGCCTCCGCGCGGCGGCCCGGCAGCGGGATGAGCGTGCCGAGCGCGCCGGATCGGGCGTACCCGTCCTGCGACAGGAAGTGCTCGGTGTCGCCGGGGCCGCTGAAGGCGGCTTCGACCTTGCGCCACTGCGGGAGGTTCTCGATGTTGCCCGCCAGCGGCAGGGGGTAGCGGGGGTCGAGGGTGCCGAACGTGCGGCCGGTGTAGCGGTAGTACTGGTCGCCGGAGAAGAGGAAGACCTGCTCGCCGCGTACCAGCACCGCGTCGACGACGCCGGTTCTGAGCAGGTTGGTGGCGACGACGCCCCACCGGCCGGAGGTGGGCTGCGGGCTCGCCTCGCCGTTCCCGGACAGGACCGTGTAGCGCTTGGCGCCGTTGTCGAAGAAGTAGCGGTCGCCCGAGGAGGTCACGAAGCCCGCGTCGATCCGGTTCCAGGAGGGCAGCTCGCCGGGGGCGGAGCCGATCGGCCGGAGCTGTGGCTCGTCGCCCGGCACGGCGGTGATCGGCCGGCACAGGAAGCTGCCGCCCTTGTGGTCGACGCTCAGCCACGGGCCGTCCTGCGACCCGATGGGCATGTTGAAGGGCACGACGCCCTCGGCGGCGACCTGCTCGTCGAAGATGTTCACCGGTTCCGCCGCCTTCGGGGGTGGCGCGACCGGCACGGTGGCGCGGCTGGCGTACAGCTCGGGCGTGAGCACGAACGACGAACTCGTGGCCAGGCCTCCGGCCTGGTAGAAGCAGGTGATCACGATCGTGTCGTGCTCGCCCTCCGCCTGCCCCGGCACCGTACGCGAGGCCTGCACGGACAGGGACACCCCGGTGACCGGCTCGTCCCGCAGCTCCTCGACCGGCAGCTCCTGCGCCGCGACCCACTCCTCGGTGAGGTTGGAGAAGGAGTAGCGGATCCTGATCCGGTAGGAGGGCGGCGGCGCGCTCACCTCCCGCTTGCCGTCCTTCGTCTCCTCGGCGATGGTGGTCGTCGCGGTGACCGGCGGGGAGACGGTCTCGACGACCGGCCAGAACACGAAGATCCGGCCGAAGGCGTGCACGGGGTAGACCTTCTCGACGTCGATCTGCACGCCGGCCTTCTGCCAGGGCTGCCAGGTGGCCGAGAGCCGGTCGCGGTCCCTGAACTCCGCGGTCCGGCAGTAGTAGCGCATCGGAGCGGTCCTCGTGCGGCCGAACAGCACCAGCCGCCGCTCGCCGGGCAGCGCGCCGTCCGCGGTGTAGACATAGCCGCCGGCGATGGCCAGCCGCGAGACCTCGGTGTACTCGTCCAGGTAACGCTTGTAGGCGCGCCGTACCCCGTCGTCGGTGATCTCGCCCTGGAGCAGCTCGTCCTCCAGCACGCGGAAGGCGGGAGTCTTGCCGCCGCGCAGCTCGGGCCGCAGGTAGTTCTCCGGGTGCAGGAAGACCTTGCGGTTGGCCTCCCAGAGCCGGTAGTTGCGCATCCAGGCCCACCACGTCCTGATCCGCCGCCTGACGGTCTCGGGCTCGCGCCCGGCGGGCAGGCTCACCCGCTCCAGGTCGAGCAGGTAGCGATGCAGGTAGAGCTGGGTGGCCGCGATCGCCTCGCGCACGGGCGAGGTCCTGCCCGCCGCGCCCATCTCGACGTCGATGAGCAACCGCTCGAACAGCTCCTTCGGGGTACGGCCCGCCGCGACGCAGGCCAGGAGCGCGTCCCGCCGGAGCACGTTGAGCTCGTCGCGCACGGTCGCCGACAGCGTGGCCCAGCCGGGCCGCCGGGCCAGCAGCCGTTCCAGCGCGTCGCCGGCGGCGCCGAGCCGTCCCGTGCGCACCGGCTCCCAGACCTCGGCGTGCAGCCGCGACGGCGGCGTGCCCATGCGCCCGGCGACGGTGAACAGCGTGTTGAGGCGCAGCAGGAACTCGATCTCGAAGCGCGACTCCTCGGCCGTGACCGCGTGCAGGAGCGCGGTGTTGCGCCGCGCCCAGCGCACCTCGTCGAGGTCCCAGCCGAACAGGCCGGACAGGAACGTGTACGGGTCGGCCCCGCCCTTCTCCAGGAAGTCCGCCAGGCCGGGGCGGGAACCGGCCAGCCGGGCGAAGGCGGCGATCGTGTGCAGGTCGCTCAGCCGGTAGTCGGCCGCGTCGGCCCAGCGGTGGCGTACCTCCTGCGGGAAGGTGCGGTCGATCCCGGCGAAGCCGGGGCCGGAGTAGCGGACGAAGCGGCCCTGCTGGAGCAGGTAGGTGCGCTCGTGGAAGGTGAAGGCGGCGTCGGGGCCGCGCTCGAAGGCGCCGGGCAGGTCGCCCCAGTCGTCCTGGACCGTGCGCGGGTAGCCCGTCTCCACCTGGTCGAGCACGCCGGGGGCATAGCGGACGTACTGTCCGGCGCGGAAGGCGTAGATCTCCCCCGCCGGGGTGGCGAAGGCGGCGTCTATCGCGCCGGTGAAGGCGTTGCGCACCCGGCCCCACGTCCCGGCGACCGGGCGGACCCGGCCCTTGTCCAGGTAGTTCCTGCCCTTGAACAGGTGGACGCCGGCCGGCGCGGCGAAGGCGGCGTCGATTCCGTCCTGGAAGTCCGGCGGCAGGTCGCGCAGGCCGGGCAGCTCGCCGGGGAGCCCGGCGGCGATCGTGCGCGGATAGCCGTCGTCCACGTGGGCGAAGGCGGTGCCGGTGTAGCGGACGTACTGGTCGCCGGAGAACAGGTAGGTGCGCCCGCCGCTGACCAGCGCCGCGTCCACCCGGCCCCGCTCGGCCAGGACGTTGCGGACCCGGCCGAGCTGCCCGAGGCCGTCGGCGGCCGTCGCCGTCCTGGCGGCCACGTGGCAGGCGCCGCCGGCGAAGACGTAGACGTTGCGCGGATTGGCCAGCACCGCGTCCACGCGCTCGATGTCGTCGAACGCCTCGGGCAGGGCGGCGAAGGCCTCCTCGGCGCGCAGGTTCCCGGCGATCGGCCTGGGGTAGCCGGGGTCGGCGTAGCGGTACTCGGGGCCGGTGTAGCGGACGTAGCGGGGGCCGGAGAACAGGTAGGTGTGGCGGCCGGTCACCACGGCGGCGTCGATGGTGCCGCCCGCGGCCACGAACGGGTTGCGGGACCTGCCCCACCGCTCGCGGATGGGGGCGGGCGGCCCGCCGTAGCGGGTGTAGTGCTCCTTGAAGAAGAAGTACGTGGCGCCGTCGGCGGCGGTGAAGGCGGTGCGCAGGGCGTCGCCCGGTTCGAGGTCGCGGTCGTAGCCGGGCCAGATGCGTTCGACGGGGCGCGGGTAGGACCAGTGGCCGGCGCGCTCGTCGTACTGGACGCACTGCTCGCCGTACAGCAGGAGCATGGTCTGGCCCTGGAACAGGACGGCGTCGGGGATCGGGTGGCCTTCGACGCGGTAGTGGTCGGGGACGTCCCAGAAGCCGGAGTCGGCGGTGCCCGGGTAGCCGAGGTCGGGTTCTGCGTAGCTCGTGCCCGAGTAGGCGAGGTAGCGCGTCTTGCCGCCCTGGTCGGGCTTCTCGAACAGGTAGGTGGTGCCGTTCCTGACGTAGGCGAGGGCGACGCCGGTCAGGCCGCCCCAGTGGGCGGCGATGGGCTGGGGGTCGGCGTCGGTGACGGTGGCGGCGCCGGTGTAGGAGACGAACTGGTCGCCGCTGAAGAGGTACGTCTTCCCGTCCCGGCCGACGAAAGCCGCATCGACCGTGCTGTCATGATAAATGCGGTTATGGGGGTGGCCCCACTCCTCCGCCAGCGGGTACTCCCTGCCCAGCCGGACGTTGAGGCACGCTGTCCCCTTGAACAGGTACGTCGTGCCGTCGGCGCCGTTCAGCACCGCGTCGAGGCCGCCGCGGAAGGCGTCGGGGACCGGGCGCAGCGTCCTCGGGCGGGCGAGGTCACCGTCTCCCGCCGGCCCCGCCTCGATCGACGGGAGGTGGCGCCACACGCCGTCCCGCTCGGCCATGATCGCGCCGTCCTCCAGGAAGGCGCAGGTCACGGGGACTCCGTCGTAACGGCGGTAGAGGGTGTCCGAGACGACGTGGCAGCGGTCGCCGCGGAAGAGGTAGACGTTGCGCCGGTCGGCGAAGGCGGCGTCCAGGCCGTCGAGCGGCGTCCGCAGGCCGGACAGACGCGGCTCGCCGGACAGCGCCGACAGGGCGCGCGGGTAGCCGTCGTCCACGACGTCGAAGCGGTCGTCGGTGTAGCGGACGTACTGCCCGCCGGAGAACAGGTAGGTGTGGCGGCGCGGTGTCTCGACGTCGCCGACCCGTTCGACGACCTGCGTGACCAGCGTCGCGTCCACCCGCCCGGTCCTGGCCAGGGTGCAGTCCACGTTGCCCCAGAAGGAGGCGACCGGCGCCGGATAGCCGTCGTCCGCCTGGGTGTAGTCGGCGCTCGAATAGCGCACGTAACTACGCTCGCCGAAGACGTAGGTGCGGCCGTCCATGCCGACGAACGCCGCGTCGACCTGGCCGAACGGCAGGCTGTCCCAGTGCTCGCGCAGCCCGCGCGGCTCCGACCACCAGCGCCGCTTGTTGTCGTGGACCACGAACCGGCCGCCGGAGAACAGGTAGGTGAGGTTGTCGCGGCCGGTGAACACCGCGTCCACCGCCATCGGCTGGGGCAGGTTCCACCAGTTGTCCGACACCGGCTTGGGGAAGCCCTCGTCGGGGACGGTGTAGTCGCGCCCGGAGTAGCGGACGTACTGGCCTTCGCCGAACAGGTAGGTCTTGCCGTCCAGGACGAACGCCGCGCCGACCCGCGTCAGGCCGCCCCAGTCGCCCGCGACGCGCCGGGGGTAGCCGAGGTCGATCGTGGTGTAGTCGGCGCCGGAGTAGCGGATGTACCTCTCGCCGCCGAACAGGTACGTCTTGCCGTCCAGGCCGACGAAGGCCGCGTCGACCCTGCCGTCGCGCAGCGCGGGCTCGATCACGCCCCATCGCTGCGCCGCCGGGACGGGCCGGTCGCCGCCCGAGACGGCCATGCCGTCCCTGAACCGGTGCAGGGTGCCGGAGGCGTCGGCGAAGGCGGCGTCGAACTGCTCCTCGGCGCGGCGCGGGTAGCCGTCGTCCACGTGGACGCCGTCGTTCTCGATGCTGTCGGTGTAGCGCACCACCTGGTCGCCGCGGAACAGATAGACCTTGCCGCGGTCGGTGTAGGCGGCGTCGACGCCGGCGGCGCCGTCGAAGGCGTTGCGCACCAGGCCCCACGTCCCGGCTACCGGTGTGCCCTCGCCCTGCTCCTCCTGGCTCACGGGCTCGGCGTCCCCGGTCGTGACGTGCCAGGTGCCGCCGGTGAAGGTGTAGGTACGGCCGTCGCCGCCGTAGAACTGCGCGTCGATCCCGGGCGCGGCGGCACGCGGGAAGCCCTCGTCGGCGAAGCCGTAGTCCTGGCCCGAGTAGCGCACCCGCTGGCCGCCCGCGACCAGGTGCACCCGGCCCGCCGCGTCCACGTGGGCGCTGTCGATCCTGGCCGGGTCGTCGAAGGCGTTCGCGACCTTGCCCCACTGCTGTTCCCTCGGCACCCAGCGGGTGCTGCCGTGCCCGCGGGTGAAGGAGCGGGAGACGCGGTCGGGGCCGTGGGCGACGATCCACTCCTCGCCGTCCGGCAGCGCGAAGGCGGCGTCCACCTCGTCCAGCCCGGCGAAGCGGGGCGACAGCTCGCTCAGCGGGTGCGTCACCTCGTCGGTCCTGGCCAGGGTGCCGGCGGAGTAGAGCAGGTAGTGGTCGCCGACGAAGACGTAGACGTGGCCGTCGGAGCTGTCCAGGAGCGCGTCGACGCGCTCGGTGCCGGGCGGCAGCACCAGCGGCTCGGGGAACTTGCCGACCAGGTCCTGGTCGTGGAAGGCCACGGCCACCTCGGCCGGGTCCAGGCCGAGCTTGGCCGCCAGCAGCGCGAACCGCCGCACGCGCCGGTGCGTCAGCCGGAACCGGGTGTCGGCCGTGCCCTCCAGCGCGGGCGGGACCAGGATGTCGAGCGCCTCGTCCATGCCGCCGGCGACGGCCGCGCAGATCGCCTGCGCGGTGTCCGCCGGGACGCCGAGCGCGTCCTGGAGCACATCCGCCAGCGCCGCCCGCTGCCGCCCCGCCTGCCTGGCCAGCGCCGCGCCGACCTCGGCCATCGCGGCCGCCGTTTCCGTCGCCGCCGTGTGCAGCAGGAAGAACACGTCCTTGGCGTAGTCCTCCAGGCCCTCGATGGTGAAGTCGAGCGCCGCGGCCACGTTGCCGAAGAAGTCCAGCCGCTCCAGCGGTACGGCCAGCCCGTCGTCCAGGTCGCCCCGCTCGACGAGCAGCCCGATCAGGCCGTCGCGCTCGCCCTCGTCGAACCCCAGCTCCGCCAGCGCGGCCGGATCGAGCCGGTAAGGCCGCTGCCCGGCCCGGATCTCCTCCAGCCGCGTCCCGGCCGTCGCCACCTCGGCCGCCGTGAACCCAGCCGTGAATCCGGCCATGAGCCCTGTCGTGGACCCAGCCGTGAGCCCCGTCGTGGACCCGGCCGTGGTCGCCGCCGTGGACCCCGGCTGCCCGTCCGCCGGAGCCGCGCCCCCGGCGTCCAGGACCCACAGGGGCAGGCCGTCGTCGGGCGCCGGAGGCTCTCGCAGCGCGGCGGTGAGGGCGCCGAGCACGCGCCGGGCGACGGCCTCGTCGGCGACCGGGGCGAAGTCATCGGCGGTGAAGGTGAACAGCTCCGCCCTGAACGCCGCGATCTGTCCCTGCACGGCGTCGAGGATGGCCCGCCGGTGCGGGTAGAACTCCAGCGCCAGCGTGAAGTCCGCCGGCCGGAGCCGGGCCAGCGCCGCCTTGTCCACGTAGACGCCGTCCTCGTCCAGGTAGCCGTTGAAGCGCAGGCTGGGGAGGGGGTCGTGCCCGCCGTACAGGCCGAGTTCGGCGGTGAGGGGCTCGGCGGCGAACCGCTCGGCCCGCTCGCGCAGGACCCCGAGCACGGCCGCCTCCACGTCGCCGAGCCCGGCGTTGACCTCGACCGGCCCCAGCACGCTCCCCTCGGCGTCGACGACGCCGTTGAACAGCAGGTTGTCGTACAGCTCCGCCCGCTCCGCCTCCGACAGGCCGGGCAGGCCCGCCAGGTCCGACGGGTACAGCCGTCCCCCGCCCGCCTCGGCCAGCGCGGCGACGGCCTCGGCGTGCGCGCCGAAGTCGCGGGCCAGGGGCCGGTCATCGACGGGCCCGGCCAGCAGGCCGCCGTCGGCCAGGCGGCCGGTCAGGACCAGGTTCGCGAAGATCTTCCCGGCCAGCCGCTCGCCCAGGCCGAGCCCGGTGAAGTCCTCCTTGGTGATCACCGCGAGGTCGTGGACGGCGTCGTAGGCGGCGGCGCGTACGGCGGCCGGGTCGAGCTTGAGCAGGCGGGGGTCGTGGCGGGAGACCACGCCGTCGTCGTAGGCGGCGAGCACGTCGTGCACGACCTGCGCGGCCCGCTCGCCGAAGCGCTCTCCGGCGAAGATCTTGGGCTCCAGCGCGACCCGTTCGAAGCGCTGGGCGAGCGCCGCGAGCAGCGCCTCCCGTTCGGCCGCCTCTTCTGGCGGCCCGTCGAGCACGTCCTTCAGCTCCCGGCCGCCGAACCCGGTCTCCCGCATCCAGGTCGCGAGCGCGTGGAGCGTCTCGACCAGCCAGAGCGTGTCGGCGGGCGCGCCGCCCTCCAGGACGCGGTGGAGGTTCTGCGTGCCGGGACCGCGGCCGCTCAGCACGGGGAAGGCGGTGTGCCGGTCGAGGGCGGGGTCGCTTTCGAGGGCGTCCAGCAGGTCGAAGAGCTCGGTGACGGAGACGCCCAGCGCGCCGGCCAGCAGACCGGCCCGGTGCGGCAGCGTCAGCGCCCGCCAGGTCTCCTGCGGCCGGTCGAAGGGGCTGGGATCGGTTTCGCCGTGGCGGGCCCGGTAGCGGGTGACGATCTCGGTGAGATCGCTCTCCGGCAGGCCGGCGGCGTGCGCGAGGTCGTGCCGGTACTGCTTGTTGTGCGCGCCCAGCAGGTCCCCGGTCCATGCTCCGAGCCCGGCCAGCGCCGCGCCCGCCGCGTACTCCTCGCGGGGTTCCGTGCGGATCGCGGCGGGCGACACCAGGACGCAGAGCTCCTCGACGCCGAGCCCGAACGCCTCGCGCAGGCGGGCGAGCGCCGCGACGACGCGCACCGCCGCCGCGTCCACCCGCGCCTCGTTGCAGGTCCGCAGCGCCAGGTCGAGGTCCGTCAACGTCCATCCGGTACGGCGGGCCAGCCGCACGAACCGGTTCACCAGATCCAGCCACTCGACCGGCAGGGCCCCCTCCGCCCCGTCCCACAGCAGCCGGGTCCGGGTGGCGTCGGCCGAGACCCGCGTCCCGGGCAGCCCCAGCAGTTCCCCGAGTTCGGCGGTGCCGAGCCCGAGCGCGCGCCGGAAGCGCTCGGGCTCGTGCAGGTTCGCGACCGGATCCCGGTTCCCCAGCCCGTACAGCCCCTTGACCCCGTTCGCGCCGGTGACCGGCGTGATGATGACCTCGACATCCTCGGCGGACAGCCCGAGGTGGAGCCGGGCGGCGAGACTGTGACCGGCGGCGCCGGTGAACAGCCGCGCGAACTCGACCGGGTCCACCCCGAGGTGGCGCAGGTGGTTCTTCACCCGCTCGTGGTCGATCGAGAACGGCAGCGCCAGGGGGTGGCGCCGGTCCAGCAGTTCCTCGTACGGCGGCTTGCCCTCGACCAGGCGCTCCAGCACCCGGTTGACGATGTCGAGGTACGGGACCGGGGTGAAGGTGTTGCCCGCGTCCAGCGGGATCTCGCCCAGGTCGGGCCGCCGGTCCAGGATCGGGACGCGGCCGAAGGCGCCTTCCATGAGCCGGAAGAGCTCGACCAGGTAGGCCGCGGGCGAGCTGACGGTCCGCGCCTCCTCCCCCTCCCGGAAGTCGAGCTGTCCGAAGAGCTGGGCATAACTGGGCAGCGATCCGTCTGCGCGCACGCGATCCCCCTACGTCTGACGCCCGGTGGTCGGCCGACTCATGTTCCGTCGCGGCAGCGGGGAGGGATACTGGCGTTTACGGTAGTTCGGCGAACCGTTCGACGTCCTCGGTGCGGCCCGACACCAGCACCACGTCGCTGTAGACGAGTTCGGTCTCGGCGGTGGCGTAGGTGAACTCCTCGTTCTCGCTCTTGACCGCGACGACGGTCACGCCGTACTTCTTGCGCAGGCTGGAGCGGCCGAGCGGGACGCCGGTGTACTCCTTCGGCGGCCTGCTCTTGATGAGCGCGAAGTTCTCGTCGACCTGCATGTAGTCGAGCATCCGGCCGCTGACCAGGTGGGCGACGCGCTCGCCCATGTCGTGCTCGGGGAAGACCACGTGGTGGGCGCCGATGCGGCGCAGGATCTGGCCGTGCTGCTCGCTGACGGCCTTGGCCCAGATGTCGTCGATCTCCAGCTCGGCCAGCAGCGAGGTGGTGAGGATGCTGGCCTCCAGGTCGCCGCCGATGGCCACGACCGCGCGGTAGAAGTCGGGGACGCCGAGCTGGTTCAGCGTCTCCATGTCGGTGGCGTCGGCGGTGGCGATGTGGGTGATGCGCCCGGCCAGCGACTGCCCGACCTTGGGCCGGTTGTCGATGGCCAGCACCTCGGTGCCGCGCCGGGTGAGCTCCAGCGCGATGGCGGTGCCGAAGCGGCCGAGGCCGATCACCACCACCGGGTCGCTGTTCTTGTCAGCCAACGAGAACCCTCTCCTCCGGGAGTTCGTAGCGTCGGGTGCGCTCCTGCATGGCCAGGGCGGTCCCCAGGGTGAGCGTGCCCGTCCTGCCCATGAACATGAGCAGGGTCAGGACGATCTGTCCGGCGGGCGAGAACTGCGCGGTGATGCCGGTGGACAGGCCCGTCGTGGTGAAGGCCGAGATCACCTCGAAGAGCACCTGGTCGAGGGCGAACGGGCTGATCACCAGCAGCACGTACGTGGCGACCACGACGACGGCGACGCTGAGCAGGCTGATGGCGATGGCCTGGCGCTGCACGGAGTCGGGCACCCGGCGGTGGCCGATGTTGACCCTCGGCTCGCCGCGCAGCTCGGCCCAGATGACGAACGCGAGCACGCCGAAGGTGGTGACCCTGATGCCGCCCGCGGTGCTGGCGCTGGCGCCGCCGATGAACATGAGGACGTCGCTGACCAGCAGGCTGGAGGTCTCCATCTGGCCGATGTCGACCGAGTTGAGCCCGGCGGAGCGGGTCATGGTGGAGGCGAAGAAGGCGGCCAGCAGCTTGCCGCCGTCGTCCAGCGGGCCGAACGTCTTCGGGTTGTCCCACTCGGCCACCAGCAGGAACAGCGTGCCGATCGCCAGCAGCGCCAGCGAGATCCAGACGGTCAGCCTCGTCATGATGGACCACGAGCCGGGACGCCGCCAGGTGCGCATGAGCTCGAAGACCACCGGGAAGCCGAGCCCGCCGACGATGACGGCGGCCGAGGCGGTCAGGCTGATCCACGGGTCGGCCACGAACCTGGTCAGGCTGTCGGGCCACAGGGCGAATCCGGCGTGGTTGAAGGCCATGATGCTGTGGAAGACGCCGTAGTAGGCGGCCTGGCCGAACGACTCGCCGTACCCGATCATCCAGCGCCCGGCGAGGACGGCGGCGAAGACCGCCTCGCAGGTGAGGCTGAAGACGACCACGCGGCGCGCGATCGAGCGCACGTCGGCGACGCTCAGCATGCTGGTCTCGGCCTGGGCGAGCAGCCGGAAGCGCAGGCCCACGCGGCGGCCGACGATCACCGCGAACAGGGTCGCGAACGTCATGATGCCGAGGCCGCCCACCTGCACGAGCCCGGCGATGACCACCTCGCCGAAGACCGACCAGTGCGACTGGGTGTCCACGATGGCCAGGCCGGTGACGGTGACCGCGGAGGTGGCGGTGAACAGCGCCTCGACCGCGGTGGCGTCGGCGCCGACGGTGGAGATCGGCTGCATGAGCAGGAACGTCCCGGCGAGCACGAGCAGGCCGAAGGAGGTCACCACGACCTGGGCCGGGTGATGGAAGCGGGAAAGGACGGCGGCCGTCCAGCGGGCACGCCTGCTGAACGCCATCACGGCCGGCTTCTCGCCCCGTGTACGCCCGGCCGGCCTCCCGTCGCCACCATGGCGCCGATCCTAGCCACTCCCCGGCCATCCTCTAGCGCTGGGTGAGGCTGTCCTCGGGCTCCTCCGCCCCGGCGCCGCCGCGTCGCAGCAGCCTGACCACGTACGGCCCGGCCAGCACCGCCAGCACGATCACCCCGGCGGTTCTGGCCAGCCCGGCGTACCCGAGCCACGACACGATCGTCCCGGCGGCCAGCGCCCCGGCGGCGGCGGTCAGCTGCATGAGGAAGTCGGAGGCGCCCTGGGCCATTGGGCGGCGCGGCACCGGGATGGCCGTGGTCAGCACGATCGACCCGGCGATGAACCCGGCCGACCAGCCCGCGCCCAGCAGCACGAGCCCGGTTCCGACGAGGACCGGCCCGTCTCCCGACTGCAGCACGACGGCCGCGGCCACCTGCAGAAGCAGTCCCGCCGCCAGGAGCCGTCCGGGCCCGATGCGGTCGGCCAGCAGGCCGGCCAGCGGTCCAGGCAGGAACATCGCGGCCACGTGGAAGCTCACGACGACGCCGATCACCTGGAGGCCGGCGCCGTGGTGGTACAGGTGGATGCCGGCCATGTTCATGAGCGCGATCATGACGGCGTGCACGGTCACCAGGCCCACCAGGCCGTGCCGGGCGGCCGGGATGGCGAGGACGGTGCGCACCGCGCTCCGCAGGGGGATCCGTTCCGGCGCGGCGACCAGGCTGAGCGGGTCGGGGCGCAACCCCAGCGCGACGACCAGGGCCCCGAGGACGAGCAGCACGGCGGTCACGACGAACATCCCGGTCATCGGCGGCAGTCCCGAGATGACCCGGTCGGCGAGCGGGATGAGCAGCGGCCCGGCCACGCCTCCGGCCAGCGAGGCCCACTGCAGCAGGCCGAGCGCCCGGCCCGGCCGTTGCGCCAGGTCGGTGGCGGCGAAGCGGGCCTGCAGCCCGGCCGCGATGCCGCCGCCGGCCAGCAGGCAGCCGGCCAGGAACAGGGGGAAGGCGTCAAGGTGGTGGCCGGGCACGATCAGCAGCACCCCGGCCCCGCTCAGCAGGGAGCCGGTGGCGATGCCGGCGCGGCGGCCGTGCCGTACCGCGAGGGCGGCCAGCACGATCGTGAACACCATCGCCCCGGAGGTGACGAGCGCCTGGGAGAGTCCCGCGAGCGTCTGCGATCCGGTCATCTGCTCGGCGAGCAGAGGCAGGACGGGGCTGAGGACACCCATGACGATGGTGCCGATGACCTGGGAGAAGAGCAGGACGACGAGGGTTCGCCGCTGGACGAGCCTGATGTCGGTCATGTCGTCCATGCTGGGGTGTGGCGCGCCTTGGGGCATAGGTGCCTTAGGGGGTGGCGGTGGTGAGCTCCTCGGCGGGCCGGCGCAGGCGCCGGAAGGCGGGGACGAGGACCGGCAGGAGCAGCAGCCCCAGGGCCCCGGCGATCATGAAGGTGGGCCCGAAGCCGAGCGCTCCCGCGATCGCCCCGGCCAGGCCGCCGGCCGCGGCGTTGCCGAAGGCCTCGGCGCAGTAGAGCAGCGTGTAGTCGGTCCCGGCCTGGCCCTGGTCGGACACGGCCATGAACAGGGCGTACACGGTGACCGCCGCGGACGTCACGAACAGGTAGCCGAGCGCCTGGGCGACGATCGGCACCACGATGCCGTCCCCGGCCAGCAGGAGCCAGGCGCCGAGCCCCAGCCACACCACCGCCGACAGCGCCAGCGCGGTGAACAGGTACCGGTGGAAGCCGAGCTTCACCGTCAGCCTGGGCGCGACCACGGCCCCGGCGATCGAGACGGCCGTGACGGCGGTCGCCGCCGTCACCGAGATCGTGGTGTACGAGGCCCCCTGGTGAACCAAGAGGCTGCTGACCAGCCCGTAGCCCATCATGAGCGGCAGCTTGTAGGCCGCCGACAGGGCCAGCAGCCCCCAGGAGCCCTGGCGGCGCAGGAAGCGGCGGATGGAGGCGCGCTCGGCGGCCGGCTCCCCCGCGTCGGCGCCGAAGTGGGCGCGCGACAGCCACAGCGGCGCGAGTCCGGCCAGGAGCAGCAGCACCAGGCAGGCGACCGTGCCGGGCCAGCCGAGCAGCGCGTAGGCCAGCAGGGTGCCGCTGCCGCCCGCCACCAGGCCGACGGAGAACGCGCCGCCCTGGACGGCGTTGGCGCTCAGCCATCCGCGTCCGGCCAGCCGGGTGACGGCGAGGGCGTCGGTGGCGATGTCCTGGGTGGCGAACAGGATGTTGAGCACGAACAGTACGGCCAGCAGCCAGGTGAAGTCGCGCACCGGGTCGACCGCGAGCAGGACCGCGGCCGCGGGAACGGCGGCCAGCTGGCAGGTCAGCACCCAGCCCGCCCGCCGGCCCGCGCCTAACCGCACCGGCGGCATGCGGTTGTCGATCTGCGGCGCCCACAGGAACTTCAGCGCCCACGGCATGATGAGCACGCCCAGCATGCCCAGCTGGCCGAGCCCGACGCCGGCGCCGTAGAGGATCGCGGGCAGGGCGACGAGGGAGAAGCCCACGGGCACGCCCTGGGCGAAGTAGAGGCCGGCCAGGACGGGCAGCAGTCGGTTCACGTGGTCTCCATGACGGCGTTCAGCAGGCTCATGCCCAGGGGCAGCTCGGTGACGTACTCGATGGTCAGCCCGGCCTGGCCGAGCAGGGCGCGGTACTCGGGCAGGGTGCGTTCGCGGCCGTCGGTCATGACCATCATGTGGAGGTCGAAGGCGGCGGGCAGCAGGGCGTCGGCGCCGGCCACGCGCTCGATGACGAGCAGCCGGGCGCCGGGCGGCATGGCCTTGGCGCAGTTGGCGAGGATGGCGGCGCACTGCTCGTCGTCCCAGTCGTGCAGGACGCGGGAGAGCATGTAGACGTCGCCGCCGTCGGGCACGGCGGCGAACAGGTCGCCGGCCACCAGTTCGCAGCGCTCCAGCACGCCTTCCAGGTGCGGCCCGGCCGTGGCGATCACCTCGGGCACGTCGAACAGCACGCCGCGGGCCTCCGGTACGGCGCGCAGCACCTCGGCCAGCAGGGCGCCGGTGCCTCCCGCCAGGTCGACCACGGTGCGGGCGCCGGTGAAGTCGTGCTTCTCCGGGACGCGGCGGAAGTACAGGGTCCCGGCCGCCATGCCGGCGTTGAACTCGGCCGCCTTGTCCGGCTCGTCCGCCAGGTAGTCGAAGACGGGCCGGCCGTACACGTGGTGGAAGCCCTGCTCGCCGGTGGTGACGTTGCTCTCCAGCGCGGCCCAGGAGGCGGTGAAGTAGTCCGAGGCGTACAGGGCGGCCAGCGGGCCGAGCTGGTCGCGGCGCAGCAGGGCGCCCATCTCGGTCAGCGCGAAGCGCTCGCCGCGCCCCTCCAGGATCCCGGCCGCCGCCAGCAGGCGCAGCAGCCGGGTGAGGGCGCCCGGGTGCACCTGCAGGGCCTCGGCCAGGTCCGCGGCGGTGCGCGGGCCGTCGGCCAGCGCGTCGGGGATGCCGAGCCTGGCAGCGACGTTGGTCGCCTGCGCCACCCACCCGCCGGTGAGAATGCGCATGAGCTCGTTCTCGATCATGGTGGTGCTCCTCAAGGAGTGGACGGCGGCGCGGCGGCGAGCACGGCCCGCATGACGTCCTCCCGCCGGTCCTGCAGGTAGAAGTGGTCGCCGGGCAGGGTGCGCAGGGTGAAGCCGCCGCTGGTCAGCTCGGCCCAGCGCGCGGCCTGCTCGGCGCTCACCTCGGGGTCGTCCGCGCCGACGAGGGCGAGGACGGGGCAGTCGAGCGGGGCGTCGTGGCGGTGCCGGTAGGTCTCCTCCAGCCGGTAGTCATGGCGTACGGCCGGCAACACCAGCTCCCTGATCACCGGATCCTCCAGCAGTTCCGGGTCGGAGCCGCCCAGCCTGCCCAGCTCGGCGGCCAGCTCGTCGTCGGAACCCAGGTGGGCGCCGACGGCCACCCGTTCGTGGGCGGCGTGCCGTCCGGAGACGACCAGGGCGGCGACGCCGCGGCCGCGGGCGCGCAGCTCGCGGGCGCTCTCGTAGGCGATGAGCGCGCCGAGGCTGTGCCCGAAGAGCACGGCGGGCCGGTCGAGCAGCGGCGTCATCGCCTCGGCGACCTGCTTGGCCAGCAGGGCGACGCTCTCGGCAAACGGCTCGCCGGACCGGTCGGCCCTGCCCGGGTACTGCACGGCGCGCACCTCGGCCCCGGGCGAGCCGCGATGCCAGAGCCGGAAGAAGGCGGCGCCGCCTCCGGCGTGCGGGAAGCAGAACACGCGCAGCGCGGCGCCGGGGCGGACGTCGTAGCAGTGGAAGGGGTTCATGCGATCTCCTCGGCGGCCAGCGGCCTGGGCGGTTCCTGCGTGAGCAGGTCGGGGCGGCCGATGGTCCTGGTCAGGTCGAGCCAGACGCGGCCCAGCGTCAGGTGGTACTGGCCCTGGCTCAGGGGGTCGCCGTCGCCGGTGACGGCGTCGTGCAGGCCGGTCAGCGCCCGCCGTACCCCCTCCGGCCACAGGCGGGTGACGACGTCGCGGAAGGCGGGCGCCTCGGCGGGCCCGAGCACGGTGGCGCTGGGCAGTTCCAGGCCGGGGCCGCCGGTGGCGAAGCGGCCGTCGTCCTCGCGGCCGACGTACATGCGGGGGCTCCACACCAGCGGGCCGTGGGTGTTGACCAGCGTGAGGCTGCCGCCCTCGGCGCCGAGCGTGATCCGGTGCAGCAGGTGCAGGTGGGCGTCGGGGTCGTTGGGGGCGATCTGGTTCTGCACGCGCAGTGTGAGCGGCACGCCGCCGAAGCTGCCGCTCACGCTGGTGAACGGCGCGCCTGGCGTGGCCGCGGCGAACGACCAGGGGCGCGGCGAGCCGAGCGCCTGCCCGAGGATGTCGAGCAGGGCGTAGGCGACGTGGACGCTGCAGGCCGCGTCCACGTACAGCGGCTGCTGGAGGGCGCGCAGCCTGCGGGCGGCCTCGACGAAGCGGCGGACCGGCTCCAGGTGCGGGTAGAGGGTGTTGAGGTGGTGCACGACCCCGGCCGACCTGGCGGCGCGCAGGACGCGGGCCAGCTCGTCGGGGTGCACGGGGTGCTCCTGGAGCACGTGCACGCCCTGTTCGAGCAGCGCCGCGGTCAGTTCCGTGCCGTCGCCGCCGACGACGCCCGAGCGCACGACGACGCAGGCGGCGTCGGCCACCTCGGGAACCTGGCCGGGGTGGGTCAGCAGCGGGACGCCGTGCTCGCGGGCGCGGGCGGCCGACCTGGCGCTGCCCTTGGCCAGGATGCCGGTCAGCTCGAACGGCCCTTCGCGCAGCGCGTCCAGGTAGACCTGGCCGAACGTGGTGCCGCAGACCACGATCCGCTTCACAGCTCGCCCTCCTCGATCGGCGGAGCGTGCGGGTCCAGGGGCGCGACCGTCGTGCTCAGCTCGGCCTGGGCCACGGGCGCGATCGCGCTCAGCACGGCCGCGGGATCGAGCACGTCCGCCGCGTAGTGCGTGCCCGGTCCCGGCCCGCCGGCCAGGACCGTGCGCGCCGCGTGTGCCGCGACGGCCGCGGTGAGCGCGGAGGTGTCCGTGGTGCGCAGGGCGAGAGTGCGGATGCCCCCCTGAGCATCACTCCCTTGAAAAAGCATGACATAGTACGGTGTACGTCCCGCAAGTTCGAGAGCCGCGGCCCGCTCCAGGTCGGCGGCCGATCCCTGCGCGAGGGCCAGCACCCGCTCCCGCGAGGTCACCGTGTACCAGCGCGACTCCCCCACCCCGAGCCGGCGGGCCACCCGTTCCGCCTCGGTGGTCAGGTAGGGGTGCAGGGTCACCCGCTCGGGGAAGTACGGCAGCTCCACCTCCTCGGCCGGGCTCAGCGCCCGCGAGACCCGTACGCCTCCGCGCCAGGCGGCCAGTGCCTCCCCGTACCCGCCGGACAGCAGGACGTCCTCGGCCGCGGCCGGGGTGAGGCGGTCGCGGCCGCCGGTGAAGACGTCCAGGCGGGCGGCCGTGCCCGGCTCGGCCAGCAGGCGCGGGAGCAGGCCGGACAGGCCGGGCAGCATTCCGGCGGACACGATCGCGGTGCGGCCGGCCGTACCGGATCGGGTGAGCAGGTCGTGCAACGGGTCGTCGCCGGCGGCGTCGACGTAGTCCGCGCCCGCCGCGAAGGCGGCCCGCGCGACGCGGTCGCCCAGCCGGTGCGAGGGGCCCGCGCAGTTGACCACGACGCGGCAGCCCGCGCAGAAGGCGGCCAGCGCGTCCGGGTCGTAGGCGTCGGTGCCGCCCGACCTGCTGCCCCGGCGGACCTCGTGGTCGTCCAGCAGGGCGGCGACGGTACGGCCGACGGCGCCCGATGCGCCCAGCACGCCGATCACCGGGCGATCCTGCGGGCGACGGCGGCGGCGTGGGCGGGGTCGAGGCAGGTGAAGTGGTCGCCGTCGACGTCCTCGACGGTCAGGCGGCCCAGGCACAGCTCGCGCCAGAAGGCGGTCATGTCGTCCTGCAGAGTGGGCACCAGGTTCGTGACGCCGCGCTGGCGCAGGAAGGTCAGGTCGCCCGCGTACGGCTCGGGGTCGTAACGGGTGACGGCGGCGAAGCTCTGGCGGAAGACGCGCAGCGCGCCGTCCACGTCCGTGCCCGCCTCGCGGGACAGGGCGGCCACGCGCTCCTCGCGGGGCGTGGCGGCCAGGGCGGCGAAGGAGCGGCCGGTCTCCCCGCCCAGCCCGGCCAGCGCGCCCTGCCCGACCAGGCCGGGCGAGCCGGCCAGCACCTCGCGCAGGGCCCCGGCCAGGTCGAGTGGCGGGTAGCCCAGCCGGGCCGGGTCGATGCCACTGGCCTGCGCGAAGCCGTACTCGATCATGAGATCGTCCTCGACCCGGTAGGGGAAGCGGGAGCTGCTGATCACGGTGAGGCGCTCGACGCGCGCGCCGCTCTCGGTGAGGTGGCGGGCCAGCTCGGTGGCGATCAGGCCGCCCATGCAGTAGCCGATCACCTCGAAGCGGGTGGCGCCGTCCTTGAGCAGGTGGCGGGCGTAGGCGGCGGCGAGCGTCCCGACGGCGGTGGCCGGGTCCAGTTCCAGGTATCCGGCGAGGTCGGCGACGGCAACCCCGACGAGGGGCGCGCCGTCGCCGAGTTCGCGGATCAGCGCGCGGTAGGGGGCCAGCGTGCCGGAGCCGTCGTGGACCAGCACGCGGGTCGCACCGCTCCCCTCCGCCAGCCTGACCAGCGGCGAGGCCGCCGTCGTGCCGCGCTCCCGATCCTCCTGTTCCTCCCTCAGGTGTACGGCCAGCGCCGCCACGGTCGGCTGGTTGATGAGCCGCCTGACCAGGCTGTCCCAGTAGAGGCCGGGCGCGAGCGTCTCCCTGATCCGCCCGGCCAGCTTGGTGACCAGCAGCGAGTCGCCGCCGAGCAGGAAGAAGTCCTGGTCGCGGCCGACCTCGGGCAGGCCGAGCACCTCCGCCCACAGGGCGGCGAGGCCGCGCTCCAGCTCGTCGCGCGGCGCCTCGCCCGCGGCGGCCGACGGCCCGGCACGGCCGGGCACGAGGGCGGCCAGCGCGGCCCGGTCGAGCTTGCCGTTGCCGGTCAGCGGCAGCGTGTCGACGACCTGGACGGTGGCCGGGATCATGTACTCGGGCAGCCGCTCGGCCAGGAACCCGCGCAACTCCGCCAGATCGACCACGGCGCGGTCGGCCGGGAAGCGGGCGGCGAACACGCACTGCCCGAGTGCCGCCAGCGGCTCGTCCCGGCCGGGCAGGCAGGCGTAGGCGGTGGCGCCGGCCTCTTCGAGCAGTGCCAGCCACTCCTCGCGGGTGGTGAACGTCCTGGGCCGGTCGTGCGGGTCCATGAGGAACTCCATCGAGGCCATGATCTGCGCGTGGTCGCGCGTGGTCTCGATGAACACCAGCCAGCCGCCCGGTGTGAGCAGTTCGCGGAAGCGGGCCAGGACCGCGGCCCGGTCGTGCGCGTTGTGCAGGACGTTCGCCGCCACCACGACCTCGAACGCGTTCGGCGCCAGCCCCTGGGCGCGGTGGTCGGCGTTCAGGTCGAAGATCCCGTAACGGACCCACGGGTGCTCGGCGAAACGCTCGGCCGCCTCGTCCAGGAAGAAGCGGGACAGGTCGGTGAACAGGTAGTCCACCTCGTGTCCCGCCAGCTCGGGGATGAGCTCGGCACTGGTGCCGCCCACTCCCGCGCCCACCTCGAGCACGCGCAGCGCTCCCCTCCCGCGCTGCGCGTGCTCGCCGGCGAGGTGGCCGAGGACGTGCCTGGCCACGCCGTTGACGTAGCGGCTCAGGACGTTGTCGCGGTAGGCGCCCTCGGCGGTGCGGGTGGCGGCCTCGGGGAAGAGCAGGTCCCTGGCCTCCAGTTCGCCCCGCATCAGCTCGGGCAGGCGGGCGGTGCCCTGCTTGAGGAAGGCGATCAGCTCGTCGCCGTAGTCGAGGTCCTCGGTGAGCTCCTCGACCCGCCGCCAGGCCGCGTCCAGGGCTGGGCCTTCGCGCAGGCGGTGGTAGCGGCCGGTCACCGGGTCCAGGTCCAGGCGGCCGCGCTCGTGCAGCGCGGCCAGCCAGCGCCGGATCAGCCCGTGGTGCCGGGGAACGACCCCGGCCCGCTCCAGCACCTCCCTCACATCATGGCCCGCACCCTGGTCGCCTGTGTCCTGGTCGTCGAACAGGCCGGCCGCGCGCAGCGCGGCGGCCATCGCGGTCATGGCGATCTCCTCCAGCGTGGCGGCCACCTCGACCACCGCGCCGGTGTCCACCCGCTCGGCTGCGGGCGGGGCGGGCAGCGGCGCCTGCTCGTCGTCCTGCTTCCGTACGGCCTGCGCGAATCCCAGCAGGCGGCGCTCCATCGGCCCGTCGCCGTCGGCGATGACGGCCGCGGCGGCCAGCGACGGGTGGGCCAGCAGCGCCGCCTCCACCTCGGCCAGCTCGATGCGGTGGCCGCGGACCTTGACCTGGAGGTCCTCGCGGCCCAGGAACTCGATGTTCCCGTCGGGCCGGTAGCGGCCCAGGTCGCCGGTCCGGTAGAGGCGCTCCCCGCCGTGGTGGACGAACCGCTCGGCCGTTCTCGCCTCGTCGGCCCGGTAGCCGAGCGCGAGTCCGGCGCCGCCGATGTACAGCTCGCCCGGCACCCAGTCGGGGCACGGCCGCATCGCTGGGTCGAGGACGTGGAAGCTCTGGTTGGCCAGCGGCCTGCCGTACGGGACGCTGGGCCAGCCCGGCGGTTCGCCGTCGATCGGGTGGAAGATCGACCAGACGGCCGCCTCGGTGGCGCCGCCCAGGCTGATGAGGCGGAATCCGGGCAGCCGGCCGCGTACCAGGCCGGGGAGGGTGAGCGGGATCCAGTCGCCGGACAGCAGCCCGAGCCTCAGGGACGGCAGGTCGAGCGCGGGCTCGGCGTCCAGGTAGTGCTGGAGCATCTGGAGCTGGGCGGGCACCGAGTTCCACACGGTCACGCCGTGCTCGGCGATACACGCGGCCCAGTGCGCGGGGTCGCCCCTGCGGGCCGGGTCGGGCAGCACGAGGGCGGCGCCGGTGGCCAGCGTGCCGAAGACGTCGTAGACGGACAGGTCGAAGCCGAGCGCGGCCAGGCCCAGGACGCGGTCTTCCTCGTGGACGCCGAAGCGGGCGGTGATGTCGTCGAGGGTGTTGCGGGCGGCCCGGTGGCTGACCACGACGCCCTTGGGCGTGCCGGTGGAGCCGGAGGTGTAGATCACGTAGGCGGCGTCATCGGGATCACCCGGGGCGTTCACGACAACGCCGGTGTCCCCAGTGATGCTGGTGTTTCCTGTGACAGCGGTGGTTTCGGTGGTTTCGGTGGGGAGCAGGACCAGGCGGGCTCCGGCGTCGGCGAGGATCCGGTCGCGGCGGGCCTGGGGCTGGGTGGTGTCGAGGGGCAGGTAGACGCCGCCCGCCAGGAGCGTGCCGATGACGGCGGCCACCTGCTCGACGCCCTTGTCCATGGCCACCGCCACGGTCTCGCCCGGTGTCAGGCCGCGTTCCCTCAGCGCCCCGGCCACCTCGGCGGCCCTGCGCAGCAGTTCGCCGTAGGTCACCCGCTCCGCCGGAGTGATCACGGCGGTCCGGCCGGGCGCCTGGGCGGCCTGGCGCAGGAACGGCTCGTGGAGCAGGCCGTCGGGCAGCGGGGCCGCGGTGGCGTTCGCCTCGTCCCGCCGCCGGCGCTGGGCCGGGGGGAGGTCCACGGGCGAGTACGCCGCCCAGGTCTCGGGCGCGGCCAGGCGCGGCAGCAGGCCGATGAACGCGGCGAACATGTCGTCCACCACCCCGTCCGGCAGGATCCCCTCGCGGACGTCCCAGTTGACCAGCAGTTCGCCCCGGTGTTCCTTGACCTGGCAGTCGATCCATACCTGAGGTGTCTGGCTGATGCCGTAGCCGGGCCGCCCGCGCTCCGCCTCGTCCTGGCCGAGCCCGATGGCGCTGGTGAACACGACCGGCATCAGGCTGGCGGCCCTTCCCCGCCGCCTGGCCAGTTCCCTGATGACCTCGATGCCGGTGTGCCGCCGATGCTCCAGGTCGTCGAAGAGCTGCTGGCCGACGGCCCTGGCACGCTCGCCGAACGGGGCGCCGGGCGTGGTGTCGACGGCCAGGAGGTTGAGCGAGGTGAAGTCGCCGACCACCCCGCCGATGCCGGGGTGCAGCTCGGGCCGGTCGAGGAGGGTGAGGTTGAGCGTGAAGCGCGGACGGCGGCTCCACCGGCCGACGACCTCGGCGTAGGCGGCCAGTACGGCCTGCGACGCCGTAACCCCCTGCCCGGAGGCCAGCTCCCGCACCGCGGCCCAGACCTCGGCCCCGACCACGCTCTCCCACCGCCGGAACCGCCCAGGCCCACCGCTCAGCGCGGGCAACTCGGGCAGTTCGGGCGCGGCGGGCAGGTCGTCCAGCCGGGCCTGCCAGTAGGCGCGATCACGCTCGTAGCGGGTGCTCTCCCGCCGCGCCCGCAGCGCCAGCACACAGTCACGGAAACTCACCGGTACGGCGGGCAGCCCCGCCTCCGGATCATCATGCAACCCCTGAAACTCCCTCAAAAGCACCTGAATGCTGACATAGTCAGAAATAAGAAGATCAATGGAGGCGTGCAGGACCGCGCCCTCGTCCGTCAGCGTGATCCGCAGCTCGAACAGCGGCCACGCCCCCGCCGGGTAGACGGTGTGCCCCATGTCCTCGCGGATCGCCGCGATCGCCGCCCCGGGATCCACCCCGCGCAGGTCCGTCACCCGGATCTCGTAGTCGGGCACCTCCGGCAGCACCTGCTGGTAGCCGTCGGCGTGCACCACGGCCCGCAGCATGTCGTGCCGCTCGATCAGCGCCCGCCACGCCGCCTGCGCCCGCACCGGGTCCAGTTCGGCGAAGGTCACCTCCACGTACCCGTGACAGGCGACCCCGCCGTACCCGAACGCGTCGTTGCGCCCCAGCAGATAGGCCTGCTGCACGTCCGTCAGCGGGAACGGCTCGAAGCGCCCCGCCGGATCGGCCGTCAGCACCTCCGCCGCCGCCTCGCGCCGCAGAATTTCCAGGAGTTCCCCCTTGACGGCCTGGACCGCCGCGCGCCGCTCGGGCGTCAGCGCGCCCTTCGGCGCGCGGAACCGCAGCCGTCCATCGTCCTCCCACAGCCTGATCCCCGCCGTCTCCAGCTCGGCGATCAGCTCGTGCACGGCAGGCGGCCCGCTCACGGCGCCCCCGCCTCTCACAGCGGCACCTCCACTCACGACGTCCCCACCTCTCACAGCGTCCCCTCCTCGATGTCGTCCATGGCCCGCGCGCACCCGGCGAGCGTCGGGTCGGCGAAGAAGCGCCGCAGCGGCACCTCCACGCCCAGCCGTTCGGCGGCGATCGCCGCCATCCGCGTGGCCAGCAGCGAGTCGCCGCCCAGCGCGAAGAAGTTGTCCACCCGGTCCAAGACGGGCGTGCCCAGCAGTTCCGCCCAGACGGCGGCCAGTTCCGTCTCCAGCCCGCCCCGCGGCACCCCCGCCTCGTGCCCGGCCGCCAAAGCCTCCGACGGGGCCGGACGGACTTCCGCCGCGCCGGTGGCGTAGTGGGCGAGCGGGTCGGGCGGGGTGGCCCAGTCGGCGGTGGCCAGCCACTCCAGGACCCGCAGGTACGTGGTGAAGGCGGTGTCCAGGGCGCCGGGCGGGAAGAGGGACTCGACGGCGTCCCAGCGGACCAGGAGCTCGCCGTCCACCTCGCCCACCTGGCAGTCGAGCCACACCTGCGGCGTCTGCGAGACGCCCCACACCGGGCGGGCGAAGGACGGTCCCGCGGTCAGCGACGGGTCGGCGACGCCGAGCGTGCTGGTGAACACCACGGGCATGGTCATGGCCGCGGCGGCGGCCCGGCGGGCCAGTTCGCGCATGACCCACACGGCCGACACCTCGCCGTGCTCAAGCCCGCGCCACACCTCCTCCTGCAGCCCGCGCGCCCCCTCCAGCCAGCCGCCGCCCGCGCGGTGGGCGACCAGCATGAGCGAGGTGAAGTCGCCGAGGACGCGGTGGATGTGCGGGTGCGCTTCGCGCCGGTCGAACAGGGTCAGGTTCAGCGTCAGCTCGCGCTGCCCGCTCCACGCCCCCAGCACCTCACCGAACGCCGCCGCCAGCACCGTGGACGGCGTCAGGTCGTGTCCCCGCGCCAGCCCGCCGACCAGCCGCCACAGCCGGGCGGGCAGCCTGGCCTCGCGGCGCGCGAACCTCGGCCGCTCCACCTCCTCGGGCCGCCTCGCCAGCGGCAGGCGCGGCGCGGGCGGCAGGCCGGGCAGGCGGGCCGACCAGTAGTCCTTGGCCCGTTCGAAGACCGCGGGGTCGGGCTGCTGGGCGAGGAGGTAGTCGCGGAAGGTGACCTCGACCGGGGGCAGCTGGGCGCCGGGGTCGTGGTAGAGGCGGTCGAGCTCGCTGAGGAAGACCATGGTGCTGAGGGCGTCCATGGCGATGTTGTCGAAGCTGACGCCGAGCCGTACACCCTGCTCGTGGGGTACGGCGCGGGCGTCGAACAGCGGCCAGACGGCGGGGTCCAGGACCTGGTGGGACATGCGTTCGCGCAGCTCGTCCACGGAGTCCTCGCGCCGGATGGTGAAGCGCGGCACCTCGGGCAGGACGCGCTGCAGGCCGTCGGCGCCGAAGACGACGCGCAGCATCGGGTGGCGGGCGATCAGGCGGTTCCAGGCCTCTTCCAGGCGGTCGAGGTCGATGTCGCCGTCGTACTCGGTGTAGAAGTGGCAGCCGACGCCGCCCAGGGTGAAGTGCCCGGCCCGGCCCAGCCAGTAGGCGCGCTGGACCTCGGTGGGCGGGAACGGGGTGTGGCGGTGCTCCTCGTCCGCGCGGATCTCGGGGGCGAGCCCTGCCGCGTCGCCGAGGGTGAGGGTGGCCGCGAAGGCGCTCAGGGTGGGGCGCTGGAACAGGACGCTGAGCTTGGCGTCGGCGATCCCGGCCGCGCGCAGGCGGGCGATCAGGCGGGTGGCCAGCAGGGAGTCGCCGCCCAGGGCGAAGAACCCGGAGTCCCTGCTCACCTCGGGCACCTCCAGGAGGTCGGCCCAGATCGCGGCGACCGTCTCCTCCACCTGACCCTCCGGAGCCCGCCCGCCTGCCATCTCCTCCGGTACGGGCCGGCGCGCGAGGGCCGCCAGGGCTCCTCTGTCGACCTTGCCGTTGGCGGTCAGCGGGAGGCTCTCCACCAGGGTGACGGCCGACGGGACGGAGTGGCCGGGCAGCAGTCGCGCCGCGTGGGCGCGCAGGTCCTCCTCCGCCGGCGTGGGGCCGGCCGCCAGGGCGAAGGCGTGGAGGTGGCGGTGGGTGCGGGGGCCGGTGGCGACCGCCACGGCGCGGGCGACCCCCGGGTGTGACTCCAGGGCCGCCTCGACCTCGCCCAGCTCGATGCGGTGGCCGCGGATCTTGACCTGCTGGTCGGTCCGGCCCAGGAACTCCAGGGTGCCGTCGGGCCAGTAGCGGCCGAGGTCGCCGGTGCGGTACCAGCGCTCGCCGTCGTGTTCGACGAAGCGCGCCGCCGTGGTCCCGGGGTCGCCCCGGTAGGCGGTGGCCAGGCCCGCGCCGCCGATCCACAGCTCGCCGGGCACCCAGTCGGGGCGGTCGGCGCCGGTGGGGCCGGCGACGCGGTAGCGCTGGTTGCGCAGCGGCCGGCCGTACGGGATGGAGGTCCAGTGCGGCGGCACGCCGGTGACGTCGTGCGCGTTCGACCAGATGGCGGCTTCGGTGGCGCCGCCGAGGGCGACCAGGCGGCAGCGTCCGCCGCTCTGGGCGGCGAGGCGGCCGGGCAGGTCGAGGCCGACCCAGTCGCCGGAGACCAGCGCCAGGCGCAGGGACGGCGGCAGCTGGGGGGCGGTGACGAGCAGCATGTCCAGGAGGGTCGGCACGGTGTTCCAGAGGGTGACGCCGTGTTCGGCGCACAGGCGGGCCCAGGCCTGGGCGTCGCGGCGCTGGTCCTCCTCGACGAGCACGAGCGTGCCGCCCGCGCCGAGGACGCCGAACAGGTCGTAGACCGACAGGTCGAAGTCGAGGGCTGACAGGGCGAGCACCCGGTCGTCGGGGCCGACGCCGTAGCGCTCGCCGATGTCGGCGACGGTGTTCAGGGCCGCCCGGTGGGCGACCTCCACGCCTTTGGGCTCGCCGGTGGAGCCGGAGGTGAAGATGACGTACGCGGACGAACCCGGATCCACCCGGACGGGCGCGGGCAGGGGGTCGGCGGGCGTGTGCGGCCAGGCGGCGTCGATGACGTGCGCGGCGGCCGACCGGGTGAGGATGCGCTCGCGGCGGGCGGGCGGCTGCTCGACGCCGACCGGCACGTACACGCCGCCCGCGGCCAGGACGCCGAGCACCGCCGTCACCTGTCCCGGCCCCTTGGGCAGGGTCACGGCCACCGCGTCGCCCGGCCGTACCCCCTGGGCGCGCAGCCGTCCGGCCACCCGCAGGGCGTCGGCGGCCAGCTCGCCGTAGGTGGCGGTGCCGAAGTCGCCGGCGAGGGCCGGGCGGGCGGGCTCGCGGGCGGCCCGCTCGAAGAACGCGTCGTGCAGCAGCCCCTCCGGTACGGCTGCCGCCGTGTCGTTGACCGCCCGCCGCACCCTCCGCTGGTCCTCCGGCAGCGGCAGGGGCGAGGGAATCGACCAGTCGGCCCGCGCCAGATGCTCCAGGAACGCCCCATAGGTGCCGAACATGGCGTCGAGCACGCCGGGCGCGAACAGCTCCTCGACGGCGTCCCAGGCCAGGTGGAGCCCGTGGTCGTACTCGTTGATCTGGTGGTCCAGCCATACCTGCGGCGTCTGGGTGATCATCCAGCCGGGTTCGCCGAACGCCTCGCGCACCTCGGGGGCGATCAGCTCGGTGCCCAGGTTGCAGGCGAAGACGACGGGCGCCGCCGCCGGGCTGCCCCGCTTGGCCAGCTCCCGCAGCACGTCCACGCCGGAGTGCCCGGTGTGGCGGGCGTCGGTGCGGAAGCGCCGTTGCAGGGCCCGCGCGCGGCCGGCGAACGACTCCCCCTCGGTGAGGTCGGCCTCCAGCAGGATGAGGTTGGTGAAGTCGGCCACCAGGTGCGGCACGGACGGGTGCACGGTTTCGTCGCGGTCGAACAGCGGCACGTTCAGCAGGAAGCGCGGCTCGGCGCTCCAGGCGGCAAGCACCTCGCTGTAGGCGGTGGCCAGGACCATGGCCGGGGTCAGGCCGTGCTCGCGTGCCTGCTTCTTGAGCAGTTTCCAGGTGTCGATGTCGAGCCAGCGCTTGCGGCGTACGAAGCGCGGCGCGATGATCGCGGCCGGGTCGGCGGCGAGCGGGAGCTGGGGCGGGCCGGGCAGCTCGGCCAGGCGGCCCTCCCAGTAGAGGCGGTCGGGCTCCGGCGGCGCCGGCCTGGCGGCCAGGTAGCGGGGGAAGGAGCAGTCCAGGCCGGGCAGGTCGCGGCCGAGGTAGAGCCTGGCCAGGTCGCGCAGGAAGATCTGCAGGCCGAGCACGTCGGCGGCCAGGAAGTCGACCTCGACGTGGACCCGCGTGGCTCCGCCGGGCAGCAGCGACAGCCGTACGTCGAACAGCTCGCCGCGCGCGGCGTCGAAGCGGCGGTGCGACAGCTCGGCGCGCACGCTCTCGGCCCCGGAGGAGTAGACGGTCAGTCCCGGCCAGGCGCCGGTCTCGGTGATCTGCTGGGTGCCGTCGTCGTGGAAGACCGCGCGCAGCATCCCGTGGCGGCGCACGAGCGCGCGCACGGCCGCCTCCAGCCGTTCCGGCTCGACGTCGCGGCCGTCGAACTCGAGGTAGGCGTGGCAGCCCACGCCGCCGAGCACCTGCCCGTCGGCCCGCCCGATGGCGTACGCGAGCTGGACGGGTGTCAGCGGGAACGGCGCGCCCTCGTCCACGGGCGGGGCGGCGGCGGCCGGCGGCGCGCTCAGGCGGGTGGAGACCAGGGCCCACCAGGCGGCCAGCGTGGTCTCCCCGGCCAGGTCGGCGAAGGCGATGCGGGCGCCGGCCCGCCGCCACCGGCCGGCCAGCCGCATGGCGCGCAACGAGTCCAGGCCGAGCCCGATCAGGTCGGCGTCGTCGGAGATGACGGAGGGGGAGATGTCGAGCTGCGCCGCGATGTCGGCACGCATGGACTCCAAAGACAGCACAGATTTCCCTTATCGGTCAGCTTGCCGGGGCCACCGCGACAATAGTTAGGTAACCCTTGCCTAATCAAGACTCCCTGTAACAAAATCGGGAACCCCGTAGACATCGGGCGAGAGGACGGTTCTGTGCTGGACGGGTGCGTGCCCTGGCCGGAGGAGTTCGCGGAGCGATACCGCGCCGCCGGGTACTGGAAAGACGAGACGCTGGGCGAGATGTTGCGCGCCCGGGCGCGCGAACGCGGCGAGCGGCCCGCCCTGGTCGTGGGACAGGAGAGATACACCTACGCGGAACTGGACGCCTGGGCCGACCGGGTCGCGGCCGGCCTGCTCGCGCTGGGCATCGGACCGGGCGACCGGGTCGTGGTCCAGCTGCCCAACACCGCCGGCTTCGTCGCGCTGATCTTCGGGCTGTTCCGGCTCGGCGCGCTGCCGGTGTTCGCGCTGCCCGCCCATCGCTCCAGCGAGATCGGGTACTTCTGCGCGTTCACCGGCGCGGTCGCCTACGCCATCCCCGACGAGCCCGAGTACCGGCAGCTCGCCGAGGAGGTCCGCGCGGACCTGCCCGCGCTCAAACACGTGCTGACGACGATCCCGGAGGCCGGCCCGGTCGAGCTGCCCCGGCCCGACCCGGCGGACGTGGCGCTGTTCCTGCTGTCGGGCGGCACCACGGGCGTGCCCAAGCTGGTCCCCCGCACCCACCAGGAGTGGGCCTACAGCGGGCGGGCCGTGGCCGAGGCCTGTGACTACGACGCGAGCACGGTTCACCTGGTGAGCCTGCCGCTGGGCCACAACTGGCCGCTGACCCACGGCCTGCTGGCCACCGTCCACGCCGGCGGCACGCTCGTGCTGGCATCCGGGCCGAGCCCCGACGAGACGTTCCCGCTGGTCGAGCGGGAGGGCGTCACCGAGACCGGGCTCGTGCCCGGCGTCGCGCTGCTCTGGATGGAGGCCGCCGAGTGGGGCGAGCACGACCTGTCGAGCCTGCGGCGGGTCACGATCGGCGGCTCCAAGCTGAGCGACGAGCTCGCCACCCGGGTCGAGCCCGCGCTCGGCTGCCGACTGCAGCAGGCGTTCGGCATGGCCGAGGGGTTGTGCGGCTTCCACCGGCCCGCCGATCCGCCCGAGGTAGTGCTGGTCAGCCAGGGGCTGCCGGTCTCGCCGGCCGACGAGACGCGCGTGGTCGACGAGGAGGACAGGGACGTGCCGCCGGGCGAGATCGGGCAGCTGCTGGCCCGCGGGCCGTACACGATCCGCGGCTACTACCGCTCCCCCGAGCACAACGCGCAGTCCTTCACCTCCGACGGCTTCTACCGCACCGGCGACCTGGTCCGGCTGCTGCCGACCGGCCACATCGTCTTCGAGGGACGGGTGAAGGACCAGATCAACCGCGGCGGCGACAAGATCGCGGCCGAGGAGGTCGAGAACCACCTGCTCGCCCACCCGAAGGTCCGCCAGGTCGCGCTGGTCGGCGTGCCCGACGAGGTGCTCGGCGAGCGCGGCTGCGCCTGCGTGGTGCCGCGCGGCGAGCCGCCGACGCTGGCCGAGCTGGCCGCGTTCCTGCACGAGCGCGGGCTGGCCGCCTTCAAGGTGCCCGACCGGCTGTGGATCATGGCGGAGTTCCCCCTCACCCCTCTCGGCAAGGTCAGCAAAAAGGCCCTGACCGCCATGGTCGGCTGATGCACGCCGAGTTCGAGGAGATCTGCGCCAAGGCCGCGGCCGAGGCCAGGAACGCCGGGCACCCCGTCCTGGCGTTGTGGCGCGAGGAGATCGAGCGGGTGGAGCCGCTGCTGCCGTCCGCGCCGTCGCGCAGCACGTTCTTCTGGTCCTCGGGGGACCTCACGATCCTGGCCATGGACCGCGCGATCGCCTTCCCCGCCGAGGGACCGAACCGCTTCGCCGAGGTGCGCCAGGCGTGGGAGCGGACCGCGCGCACGATGGTCTGCGGCGGCCCCGGCGAGCGCGCCACGCCCGCGCTGGTGGGCGCGTTCTCCTTCGGCGAGGGCCCCGGCTCGCTCATGTGGGTGCCGCGCGTGCTGGTCGCGCAGCGCGCCCGCGGCCCGGCCACGCTGTGCCTGGCCGCCCGCGCCGATCCGGTCCACGGCGTCGAGGACGATGCCGCCCGTACGGCCTGGCGCGCCGTCAGCTGGCTGGCCGGCACCGTCGTACGGCCCTGCCCGCCGCTTCCGGTCACCGGCGCCGCGATCGAGGAACTGCCCACGGCCGGGGAGTGGAAGGCGATGGTGGCGCGGGCCGTCGGCCGCATCGAGGCGGGCCGGTTCAGCAAGGTCGTGCTCGCCCGCCGGCTGCGGGTGCGCCTGCCGTACCCGCCGGACCTGGGCGGGCTGCTGCACACGCTCGTCGGCGCCCAGCCCGGCGCCACCGTCTTCGCGGCCGGGACCGGCACGCGGACCTTCGCCGGCGCCACTCCCGAGCGGCTGGTGGCGGTGCGCGGCGGGCGGGCCGAGACGATGAGCCTGGCCGCCACGCTGCCGCGCGGGAGCACCGGCGGCGATGACGCCCGGCTGCGCGCGGAACTGCTCGGTGACGCCAAGTGCCGGCGCGAGCAGGCCATCGTCACCGACATGTTGCGCGGCGCGCTGGCCGAGGTGTGCCATGAGGTGGAGGCGCCGGACGAGCCGGAGGTGCTCGACCTGCCGCACGTACGGCACCTGCACAGCCGGGTGCGCGGCCGGATCGCCGACCCGGAGACGACCGGTGTGCTCGATCTCGTGGAGCGGCTGCATCCGACGCCCGCCGTCGGCGGCCACCCGCGCGCGGAGGCGCTCGGCTGGCTGCGCGCGGCCGAGGGGTTCGACCGGGGCTGGTACGCCGGCCCGATCGGCTGGGTGAACGCCGACCACGAGGGCGACTTCGCGGTCGCGCTCCGCTCGGCGCTGCTCGACGGCGCCGTCGCGACCCTCTTCGCCGGCTGCGGCATCGTCGCCGGTTCCGACCCGGAGCGGGAGCTGGCCGAGACGTGGCTGAAGTTCCGCCCCATGCTGTCCGCTCTCCTCAACGACCAGGGAGGCCCCCGATGAGCGATCGCGCGGCGCTGATGGAGCTCATGGCGCCGATCCGCGGCCGGGTGGTGGCGGCGTCGGCGCTGCAGGTGGTGTACGCGGTGTCGGCGCTGGTGCCGTTCGTGTGCGTGGCGGAACTGGCCAGGGAACTGCTGGCTCCGGGCCCGCCCGACGGAGGACGGGTCTGGGCCATCGCGGCGGTGGCGATCGGCGGCCTGCTGGTGCGCTTCCTCGCCTTCGGCGCGGCCGGCGCGATCATGCACTTCGCCGACGCCGACCTGCAGCTGCACCTGCGCAGGCGGATGGCAGCGCATCTGGCCAGGGTGCCGCTCGGCTGGTTCACCGACCGCAACTCCGGCCAGGTCAAGAAGGCCGTGCAGGACGATGTCAGGGAGATGCACCACCTGGTCGCGCACGCGCTGCTCGACCTGCTGGCGGCGGTGGTGACGCCGCTGGCGGCGCTGGCGTACCTGCTGACCGTGGACTGGCGGCTCACGCTGGTCACGCTGCTGCCGGTGCCGCTGTTCGCGGTGGCCTTCGCGGTGATGATGCGCGGGTTCGGCGAGCAGATGAGCCGCTGGGCGGAGGCCAACGAGCGGATCAACGCGGCGGTCGTCGAGTTCGTGCGCGGCATCGCGGTGATCAAGACGTTCGGCCAGACCCAGCGCTCCTACCGGCGCTTCGCCGAGGCGGTGGACGACTTCGCCGACTTCTTCGGCGCCTGGGTACGGCCGATGCTGCGGCTCAGCGGGCTCAGCATGGCGCTGATCTCGCCGCCGACGATGCTGCTCGTCGTGCTGGCCGGCGGCGCGCTGTTCGTCTCGCGGGGCTGGCTGGCCGCGCCGGACGTGCTGCCGTTCGCGCTGGTCGGCGTGGGACTGACCGCGCCGTTCCTGACGCTCGACATGGGCTCGATGCGGCTGCGCAGGGCGGCGGAGTCGGCGGGGAAGGTCGCCGCGCTGCTGGACAGCCCGGTCCTGCCCGAGCCGGAGGAGCCGGTCGCGCCGGAGGGCCACCGGGTGGAGTTCCGCGGCGTGGGCTTCTCCTACGACGGCGAGGCCCAGGTGCTGCGCGATATCGACCTGGTCATGGAGCCGGGCACGGTCACCGCGCTGGTCGGCCCGTCGGGGTCGGGCAAGTCGACGCTGGCCAAGCTGCTGCCCCGCTTCCACGACGTCACCGAGGGCGCCGTCCTCATCGGCGGGCGGGACGTGCGTGCGATCGGCTCCGACCGGCTCTACCGGCACGTGGGCTTCGTCTTCCAGGAGGTGCAGCTGCTGCGCGCCCCCGTCGCCGCCAACATCGCGCTCGGCCGTCCCGGCGCGAGCGCGGAGGAGATCGAGCGGGCGGCGCGGGCGGCGCAGATCCACGATCGTGTCCTGGCCCTGCCGCGCGGCTACGACTCGGTGATCGGCGAGGACGCCCACCTGTCCGGCGGCGAGGCCCAGCGGGTCTCGATCGCCCGCGCGCTGCTGGCCGACGCGCCCATCCTGGTGCTCGACGAGGCCACCGCGTTCGCCGACCCCGAGTCGGAGTCGGCCATCCAGGACGCCCTGTCGACCCTGGTCGCCGGGCGCACGCTCCTGGTCATCGCGCACCGGCTGTCCACGATCACCGGGGCCGACCAGATCCTCGTGCTCGACGGCGGCGCCGTGGGCGAGCGCGGGGTGCACGCGGACCTGCTGGCCCAGGACGGGCCCTACGCCCGCCAGTGGGCCGCCTACGCCCGCGCGAGCGAACGCGACTGGACCCACGACGAGGAGGTCGTCCGATGATCCGCAGCCTCACCGCCCTCCTGGGTGCGAGCTTCCAGCGGCAGCTCGCCATCACCGCCGTCTACGCCGTCCTGCAAGGGCTGACGTTCGCGCTGCTCGTGCCGGTCCTGCGGGCGCTGCTCGACGGCCAGTCCGCGACGGGCTGGCTGGCCGTCTTCGCCGCCGTCGTCGCCGCCACCGCCGTCGCGCACTACATCCAGTCCCGGTACGGCTACGCCGTCGGCCTGTCGGCCATGCGCGGCCTGTTCCACCGCATCGGCGACCACGTGGCCACGCTGCCGGTCGGCTGGTTCGGCGGCGACCGCGTGGGCCGGCTCGGGCAGCTGGCGGGAAAGGGCGTCATGGACGTCATGAGCGTGCCCGCCCACCTCATGCAGGTGCTGGTGACCGCGGTCGTGACACCGGCGACCGTC
The DNA here is from genome assembly GCF_044457345.1 of Nonomuraea sp. NPDC050547. Classification (NCBI taxonomy): domain Bacteria; kingdom Bacillati; phylum Actinomycetota; class Actinomycetes; order Streptosporangiales; family Streptosporangiaceae; genus Nonomuraea; species Nonomuraea sp. NPDC050547. The sequence goes on along the minus strand of NZ_JBITGW010000002.1, from coordinate 476,998 downwards.
CTGGTCTGCATGCTCTTCTTCGACTGGCGGCTGGCCCTGGCCGCGCTGGCCACGGCGCCGCTGATCTGGCTGGCCTTCCGCTGGACCGCCGCGCTCGTGCAGCGCAACGACGCCGCCATGCACGACGCCGCCGCCGAGGCCGGCGACCGGGTCGTGGAGTTCGCCCAGCAGCAGGCGGTGCTGCGCGCCTTCGGCCGTACCAGCGAGGGCTTCGAGCTGCTGGACACGGCGCTGTCGCGGCAGCGCACCGCGCTGCGCAGGCTGCTCGGCACCGCGCTGCCCGGCCTCGGCGCGGTGGCGCTGTCGGTGCAGCTCGCCTTCACCGTCACGCTGATCGCCGGGTGCGCGCTCGCGCTCGGCGGCTCGGTGGACGTGCCGGAGCTGGCGGGCGTGCTCGTCCTCGCCGTGCGCTTCACCGAGCCGCTGCTGGCCGCCGCGGACGTGGGCGCCGAGCTGCGGCTGGCGCGGGGCAGCCTCGCGCGCGTCAACGAGCTCCTGGACACGCCCGCGCTGCCCGAGCCCGGCTCGCCGAAGGAGCCCGCCGTACCGTCGGTCGAGCTGGAGGACGTCGGCTTCTCCTACGGCGACGCGCCCGTCCTGCGCGAGGTCTCCTTCACCGTCGCCCCCGGCACCATGACCGCGCTCGTCGGCCCGTCCGGCTCGGGCAAGACGACGCTCACCCGCCTCATCGCCCGCTTCTGGGACACCGGCTCGGGAACCGTGCGCGTCGGCGGCCAGGACGTGCGCGAGCTGTCCACCGAGCGGCTCATGGGCATGGTCTCCATGGTGTTCCAGGACGTCTACCTCTTCGAGGGCAGCGTCGAGGAAAACATCCGCCTCGGCCGTCCCGCCGCCACCGACGAGGAGGTACGCGCGGCCGGGCGGGCGGCGCGCGTGGACGAGATCGTCGAGCGGCTGCCCGGCGGCTGGCAGGCCCGGGTCGGCGAGGGCGGCGCCACCTTGTCCGGAGGCGAACGCCAGCGCGTCTCCATCGCCCGCGCCCTGCTCAAGGACGCCCCGATCGTGCTGCTCGACGAGGCCACGGCCGCGCTCGACCCCGAGAACGAGGCGGCGCTCGTGGACGCCCTGTCGGCGCTGGCCCGCGAGCGCACGCTGCTGGTCATCGCGCACCGGCTGCAGACGATCGCGCGCGCCGACCAGATCGTGGTCCTGGAGGCCGGGCGGGTGGCAGAGCTCGGCACCCACGACGAACTGCTCGCGCGCGACGGGCGCTACGCGGCGTTCTGGCGGGAACGGTCGCGCGCGCGGGGGTGGAGGCTGGCCGGGCGGGCGTAGGGGACAATGGGGCCATGGCCGAGGAACGACCCCAGTGGCGAGTACTCGGCCGCCCCCGCGGGCGGCCGCCCCGCATCACGCGCCCGGCCATCGCCGACGCCGCCCTCGCCGTCGGCTTCGACAACCTGACGCTGGCCACCGTGGGCGAGCGCCTGCACGTCAGCCACTCCGCCCTCTACCGGCACGTGACCGACCGGCAGGAGCTCGTCATCCTGGCCATCGACCGGGCCATGCAGCGGGCCGAGTGGCCGCGGCCCACCGGCGACTGGCGGGCCGACCTGCGCGCGCAGGCGTGGGCGATCTGGCGGCTGCTCGACGCGCATCCGGGGCTCATCCAGGAGTTCCTGCGGCTGACGCGCTTCCCCTCGCAGATCATGGTGCGGTTCGGGGCGGCGGTGCGGCTGCTGGTCTCGTGCGGGTTCACGCCGGAGCGGGCCTTCCTCGCGGTGGACACGGTCTTCGACCTGACGGTGGACGTGTTCGGGCGGGGGCAGCAGATGGACCGGCCCGCGGCGGACGGGCCGGTGCGGGTGGCGACGGCGGACGCGTGGGCGGACGGGGTGGGACCCGAGATCGAGGCCCTGATGCGCGCCGCGCTCAACGAGCCGGCGGCGACCTGGTTCGACCGCAAACTCACCCTCGTCCTGGACGGCATCACCGCCTCCCTCGCCCCCGGCACCCCCACCTGATCCTCACTCCACTGCGGCCGCGGCAGTTCCTCGGAAGCGTCCGCCGCGCCCCCCGGCCCGGCGGCGGCCGGCCGCGCATGTCGGCGAGTTCCGCCCGGCCGTAGACGTCCAGGCGAGCCTCGTCCTCCCTGCTCAGCCCATCCGCCGGCCACGAGGCCACGCAGGCGCGGACCTCGTCCGGCACCTCGGCCAGGCGCCTGGTCGGCGCGCGGGCGTGGCCGGCGGGCAGCAGGAAGCCCCGTGTCGGGGTGCGCTCGTGGCGCGAGAGCGGCGCCGCCCGGCGGAACAGGTAGGAGTTGCGCGGGCCGCCGCTGCTGACGGGGAGGGCGATGCCGTGGCCGGGCGGGCCGGCGACGAGCCGGGGTGAAAGCTCCGCGCGCTGCGCGGCGAGCGCCTTGGCGGCCGTTTCCCGGCTCGGGTGATACATGAGCGCGACGCTCAGCTTCAGGCCAGCCAATTGTCGGTCCCTCTCGTGCCAACTCCATTTCGCCCATGGCGGTGCGCATCAGGTCGGCGTGCTTTCCGGCGGCCGGGTGAACGGACACGGTGCGCATTCCGGCGGCACCGGCGGCCGAAATTCCCGGCGCCGAATCCTCGAAGACAACGATGTCTTCGGGGCGCAACCTCGGGACTATTTCGGCGCGGCGCTCCATCGCCGTGATATATCCCTCCGGGTGTGGTTTTCCGAGAACGGCCGCGAACAGGTGGGCGAGTCCCGCGAGGACCGGCGGCAGGCGGACGGCGAGGCGCCGGATCAGGACGGCCGCGTCGGGCCGGACCGGCGACACCGCGCGCAGGCGAGCCAGGTGGCGCCAGGCGGGCCCGGCCCAGCCGTTCGAGCTGTTCGGGCGCCGGTGGCGGCAGGCGGAAGGCACGGTGGATCTCATGGACAGGTCCCGGTCGCTCGGGCCGCCGAGCCTGGCGCGGAAGAAAGGGCGGTCGAGCTCCACGCCGAGCTCGGCGGCGGTTTCGGCGTACAGGAGATATCGCAGTTCGTCGTCGCGGGTGATGGTGCCGTTAAGTCGAAGGCGACCGCGCGTACTCCACAAAGACCGGCAATCGCCGGCGACGCCCCCGCTATCCCCGTGAGTGTCATGACTTACACATTTACCGGCATACCACCACCCCTGCAGCATCTGTGTGCGGCAGCATGTGCCCATTGCAGCGTGTTGCCAAGGTCACATCCCGTCATCGATGACCGACATCACGTTGCCATTTCTGGCACAATGTGATTAGTTTCTGACACAATGCACACGCCTCATAATGTCTGCTGAGAGAAGGAATGCTCGCTCAACCGGCCTTCGGCCACCGCCTCAGGGCGCTCCGTCTCGAACGCGGGCTGTCTCAGGCCGCGCTCGCCGCCGGCGGGCTGTCCACCGGCTATCTCTCCCGGCTGGAGTCCGGCGCCCGCCCGCCCACCGCCCGCGTCGTCGAGCACCTGGCGGAGCGCCTCGGCGTGCCGGTGTCGTCCTTCGACGCCGCGCACGAACCGCAGTCGCTGGCGCAGGTGCTGGCCTCGGTGACCTCAGCGGAGGAGACCGGCGACCCGGGCGAGGCCCTGGCCGACGCCCTGCGCGCCGACGACCGCGTCAACCCGGCCCTGACCTGGCAGGCGATGTGGCTGCTCGCCCGCATCCGCGGCGGCCAGGCCCGCCACGACGAGGAGCTGGAGCTCCTGGGTGAGCTGGTCGCGCTGAGCGACAGCCTGGGCTCGCCCGAGCTGCGCGCCCGCTCGCGTACCGAGCTGTCGCGGTGTGTGCAGGCCCTCGGCGACAGTACAACGGCTCGCGACCACGCCCACGAGGCCTACACGCTCTCCCCCGACCTGTCCGCCGCCGACCGGGCCGGCGCGCTCCAGGCGCTGGTCTCGGCCGAGGCCGAGGCCGGCCGGCTGGCCGAGGCCAGGGCCCACGCCGACGAGTTGTGCGAGGTGACGGAGCAGGCCGGCGGCACGCTGTTCATCAAGGCGCTGTGGGCCTCGGCCACCGTCCGCATCCGGCAGGGCGACTACTCAGGCGCCCTGGAGGCTCTGGAACGCGCGCTGCGGGGCCTCGACAGCCGGGTCGACCTGCAGCTGTGGACGCGGCTGCGGCTGGCCGCCGCCTCGCTGTACCTGCAGATCACCCCGCCGCTGACCGACCGGGCCGCGGCCAGGCTGGACGAGGTCGGGCCGGTGCTCGCCCTGGTCGGCACCGACCTGCACCAGCAGCAGTTGCTCACGCTCCGCGCCCACCTGGCCTTCGAGGAGGGCCGGATCGAGCAGGCCCGCGAGCTGGTCGAGCGGATCGGCGAGGCGGGCGAGCTGCTGCTGTCCTTCCGCGACCGCATCAGGTTCCAGGCGCTAAGCAGCCAGCTGCTCATCCTCGACGGCCAGGTCGAGGAGGGCAACACCGCGCTGCGCACCCTCGCCACGCAGGCGCAGGAGGCCCTCAACGTCGAGCTGGCGGCCGAGATCTGGAAGATCCTGGCCACCACGCTCTACAGCAAGGCCTGACCGCTGACGCCGGGGCGGCGGGCTCGATCGTGGGCGCCGTCATGGCCGGGCTCATGACGGAATGGTGTGCAGACGGTCGGCGAAGCGCTTGGCGAACTCCTCGGCGGTGCTCTCCGCGACCATTTGCGGCCGGTAGGAGACGACCATCCGCAGGCCGCCGTCCGCGCGCGGCCACAGCTCCGTGTGCAGCTCAAGCGGCAGTTCCAGGTACGGCTGCCGCACGAAGGCCGTCCTGAGCCCGCTCAGCGCGAGCCCGGCGGGCGCGTTGTCCTGCAGGGCGAAGAGCGTCTGGTAGATCGGCGGGCGGCCGGTGCGCGGCGGGTTCACCAGCCGCAGCACCTCGGGGAAGGGCACGTCCTGGGCGGCGAACGCTCTGGCGACGACGTTCCCGGTCTCCCTCACCGCGGCCGGGCCGCCGTCCAGCGCGCCGCCGCGCAGGCGGACGCCGAGCATGTTGATGTGGCAGCCGACGACCCGGTCGAGGGCGGGGCCGTACCTCTGGGCGATGGGGACGCCGACGGCGAAGTCGCGCTGGCCGGTCACCTCGGCCAGGCTGCTCGCGCACAGCGCGAGCAGCGCGGCGAAGCGCGTGACGCCGAGCCGGGCGGCCAGTTCGTCGACCCCGGCCACGACAGCCGGGGCCAGCGGGCTCTCCAGGTGGCGGGGGCCGCGGGCCAGCGGGTCCACCTCGTCGGCGGGCCAGCGCAGCTCGGGGACCGCGGTGAGCTCGTCGAGCAGGTAGTCGCGGTGGTCGGCGAGGTCGGCGGCGACCGGGTGGCGGCGCGGGCGGGGCGGGCGGGGCGCGGGGCCGCAGTGGCCGTGGTTGTAGGCGTCGGCCAGGTCGGCGGCCAGGACGGACTCCGACCAGCCGTCGAAGGCGATGTGGTGGACGGCGGCGCCGAAGACGGCCAGGTCCGGCGCCACGGGAACCAGCGCGGTGCGCCACACCTCGCCGCCGGTCAGCTCCAGCGGGCCGGCCAGGGCGGCGCGTAACGCGCCGGCGGCGGCCTCGACGTCCGGCCGCGCCGGGAGCACCTCCAGGGGTGGGGGCGGGATGTCGGGCGAGGTCCAGGCGGCGGGCCTGGGGTCGGCCAGGTAGACGGCGCGCAGCGGCTCGTGCCTGCGGTGCACGGCGACCACGGCCGCCTCCAGCGCGGCGCGGTCGAGCTCGCCCTCGACGGTCCAGGTGAGCAGGCAGTGGGCGGTGCGGTCGCCGGGTGAGGCCAGGTGCTTGGTCAGGTAGACGACCTGCATGGGGGTCAGGGGGGCGACGTCGCAGGCGGCCGGGGCGCCGTCCCGGCCGTCCTGGTCCTCGGTGGTGCGCAGCCAGGTGGCCAGGGCGGCGACGGTGGGGTGGCGGTAGACGCGCGAGACGGGGACGGGCCGGTCCAGGCGGGCCGACAGCCGGGCGCAGACCCGCCCGGCGGCCAGCGAGTCACCGCCGAGCTCGACGAGGGGGACGTCGCGGGGGACGTCCCGCCCGCCGAGGACCTCGCGGAAGACGGCGGCCACGAGCCGGTCGACGGGATCGTCGGATGCCGCCTCGATGTCGGCTCCGGCCTGATCGGCGGCGCTCGGCGCCATCGACAGGAGGGCGCCTTCGTCGAGCTTGCCGCGTTCGGTCACCGGGAAGGCGGGCACGCTCACCACCGCCGCGGGGCGGTGGTAGGGGGCCAGGACGAGGTTCAGGGCGCCGAGCGCCGCATCGAGCGGGTCACCGGAGGTTTCCGGCACGCAGAACGCCACCAGGTCGCGGGCGGCGGCGCCGTCGCCGGGCCGGGGCAGCACGCGGCAGTGCCGTACCGCGGGCAGGAGGCGTTCGACCTGGCGCTCGATCTCGGCGGGCTCGATGCGGTGGCCGCGGATCTTGACCTGGCGGTCGGCGCGTCCGCGGAAGTGCAGCAGGCCGTCGGGGCTCCAGACGCCGAGGTCGCCGGTGCGGTAGACGCGGGTGCGGCGGCCGCCGACCCGTACGTGGGTGAACCTGGCGCGGGTGAGCTCCTCGTCGCCGAGGTAGCCGAGGGCCAGGCCCTCTCCGGCGATGCAGATCTCGCCGGTCTCCCCCACCGCGCAGGGGCGGACGCCGTCCAGGACGTGCACCTGGGTGCCGGGGACCGGGCGGCCGAGCGGGATGCCGCCGGGGCGTTCGCAGTCGGCGGCGGTGACGCGGTGGGTGGTGGCGAAGACGGTGCTCTCGACGGGGCCGTAGCCGTTGAGCAGCACGATCACCGGGTGCCTGGCGACGAACCTGGCCACGTGCCCGGCCGACAGCCGTTCGCCGCCGATCATGACCTGGCGCAGGCCCTGGAAGGCGTCGACGTCCTCGTCGACGATCATGTTGAACAGGCTGCCGGTGAGCCAGACCGTGTCGGTGCCGTGGGTCTCGACGGCCGCGCGCAGGCAGCCCGCCGACAGGTAGGGCTCCTCGACGACGAGCGAGGTGCCGCCGTTCAGCAGCACCGACCACAGCTCCAGCGAGAAGGCGTCCCAGGGGGCCGGCGCGGCCAGCGGCATCACCGTGTGGGCGCCGAAGCGGGCGAACCCGTCGTGCTGGAAGAGCCGGGCCGTGGCCCAGTGCGGGGTGAGCACGCCCTTGGGCCGTCCCGTCGTGCCCGAGGTGAAGAAGACGCACGCGGGGTCGCCGCCGCCGACGGCGGCGGGCCGGTACCCGTCCGGTACGGTGACCGGCCCCTCCGGCGGCGACCACACCGGCAGCCCGAGGTCGGGGCAGCCGGCGTCCGGCCAGCACACCACCAGCCCGGCGGCCAGGTCCTCGGCCGCCTCGGTGATGCGGCGCGCGGGCCAGGCGGGGTCGAGCAGCGCGTAGGCGGCCCCCGTCTTCAGTACGGCCAGGAGCGCGATCACCAGTTCGACGCTTCTCGGCAGCAGGATGGGCACGCGGGCGCCCCGGGTCACTCCGGCCTCCGCCAGCCGGGCCGCCCACGCGTCGGCGGTCCGGTTGAGCTCGCCGTACGTAACGGTGGTGTGTCCCGACACCAAGGCGGGCGCGTCCGGTCGTGACAGTGCCGTCCGCGCGAGCACCTCGTGCAGGCCTTCGCTGAGCGAGGCGCACGGGCGCCCCGTCGTCCAGCTCGGATCTGGCTGCACGGTTTCCACTCCCCTCACCATTCTTGTCAAAAGATTGCCATATGGTTGGCAAATCAGGCAAGCTGTTGCCCGACAGTTCCCGGGAGGTGCGCTCATGGCCCGCGACCGATCGCTCGACATCGCCGTGACGGGAATCTCCGGCAGGTTCCCCGGCTCGAAGGACCTCGACGCGTGGTGGGCCGCGCTGACGTCGGGGAAGGTGCTCACCACGCGCTACGACAGGGCCGCGCTGCTGGCCGCCGGAGTGCCCGCCGCGCTGGCCGACGACCCCGACTACGTGCCCGTGCGCGGCCACCTCGACGGCGCCGACCGCTTCGACAACACGCTCTTCCGGGTCAGCGCCCGCGAGGCGCAGCTCATGGACCCGCAGCACCGCCTCATGCTGGAAGCGGCATGGGCGGCGCTGGAGGACGCCGGGGCCGGACGGCCGGGCGAGGGCCCACGCACCGGCGTGTACGCCTCCAGCAGCGGCAGCGGCTACCTGCGCAGCCTGGTCACCGGCCGTACGCTCGACCCGGCCACGCTCGACCAGGTCATCCACGGCACCGAGCCCGACTTCATGGCCGGCCGCGTCGCCTACAAGCTCGGCCTGACCGGGCCCGCCATGGCCGTGCAGACCGCCTGCTCGTCCTCGCTGGTCGGCGTCCACCTGGCCGTGCAGGCGCTGGTCTCCGGCGACTGCGACCAGGCCGTCGTCGTGGCGGCCGGGCTCGGCTTCCCGCAGGCCGGATATCTGTGCATGCCGGGCGGGATCCAGTCGGCCGCCGGTTCCTGCCGGCCGTTCGACGCGCGGGCCGACGGCGTGGTCGCCGGGTCCGGGGTGGTCTGCGTGGTGCTGCGGCGGCTGGCCGACGCCTTGGCGGACGGGCCTTCGCCGTACGGGATCATCCTCGGCACGGCGATCAACAACGACGGCGCGGCCAAGGCCGGCTACCACGCCCCCTCCGTGGCCGGGCAGGAGGCCGTGATCAGTTCCGCGCTGCGCGCGGCCGGCGTCGGCGCCGAGTCCGTCGGCTATCTGGAGGCGCACGCGACCGGCACCCGGGTCGGCGACCCCATCGAGTGGTCGGCGGCCTCGGCGGCGCTCAAGGGCATGGGCGCGGCGCCGGGGCAGGTGGCGGTGGGGGCGCTCAAGGCCAACATCGGTCACCTCGACGCCGCCGCCGGGCTCGCCGCCCTGGTCAAGGCGTTGCTGGTGGTGCGCGAGGGCGTCGTGCCGCCGGTGGCCGGGTTCACCAGGCTCAACCCGCTGCTGGAGAACGGCGACTCGCCCCTTCGGGTCCCGGAGGAGCTCTCCGCCTGGACCGGGCCGCTGCCGCGCCGCGCGGGGGTCAGCGCCTTCGGCATCGGCGGCACCAACGCCCACGTCATCATCGAACAACCCCCCGCCCTCTCCCCCCTCGACGGCTCCGACGGTGCGAGCGCGCACCTCGTGCTGGTGTCGGCGGCCGACCCCGAGGCGCTGGACCGGGCGGCGCGCCGGCTCGCGAGCCACCTCGCCACGTGTGAGCCCGATCTGGCCGACGTGTCCTACACGCTGGCCGCGGGCCGGGCGGAGCTGCCGGAGCGGCTGGCGGTGTCGGGGCACACGACGGCCGAGGTGGCCTCGGCCCTGTCGGACGGCGCGGCCCGGGGGCGCCGGCCGGCGGACGGGCCCGCTCCGGTCGTCTTCCTCTTCCCCGGCCAGGGCAGTCAGCGTCCGGGGATGGCGGTGCCGTTCGCGCGGTCGCTGCCGGGATTCCCCGCCGCGCTGGCCGCGTGCCTGGACTGCTTCGCACCGGAACTCGCCGAGCGGGTCGAGCGGGCGCTGCTCGATCCCGCCTTCCCCGCCGCCGGCCTGCGGGAGACCGAGCTGGCGCAGCCGTCGCTGTTCGCGCTGGAGCACGCCGCCGCCACCGCCCTCATGGCCTTGGGGGTACGGCCGGCGTCCCTGCTCGGCCACAGCCTCGGCGAGATCACCGCCGCCTGCCTGGCCGGGGTGTTCACCCTGCCCGACGCGGCCCGGTTCGTGGCCGTGCGGGGCAGCGCGATGCAGGGCTGCCCGCCCGGGGCCATGATCGCGCTCGGCCGCCCGGAGGCGGAGGCCACGAAACTGGCCGCCGAAGCCGGGGTGGACCTGGAACTGTCCGCGGTCAACTCGGCCGGCTCCTGCGTGCTGGGCGGCACCGTCGCCGCGGTCGAACGCTTCGAGCTGGCCCTGGGCGACAAGGTCGTCCATCGCCGGCTGTGTACGAGTCATGCCTTCCACACGCGCCTGGTCCAGCCCGCGGTGCCGGAGCTGGCGATGGAGCTGACCGACATCCGGCTGCGCCGGCCCGTGCTGCCGTACGCGGCCAACAGCACCGGGCGGGTGATTCCCGCCGGGGTGGTGGTGAGCCCGGAGTCGTTCATCGAACAGGCCCGCCACCCCGTACGCTACGCCGAGGCCATGGCCTCCACCGCCCTCTCGCTGCCCGGCGCGGTCGCGGTCGAGATCGGCCCTGGCACCACGCTGTCGGACCTGGCCGCGAACCTGGTCACGGTCCCGCTCTCCCCCGGCCGCCCCGCTTCCCGCCCGGCCGACGAGGTGCTGAACGCACTGGGCCGGCTGTGGACCCTCGGCCAGCCCGTCGATCCGCGTGCTCTGTGCGGGACCGGGCGGCGCGTCCATCTGCCCGCCTATCCGTTCGCCGGGCCTCGATGGGTGGCTCCGGAGGCCGCCGCCAAGGAGCTCGACCTCGCCCTGCCCGTTGTCGAGAGCCCCTCCTGGGACGGCGTCCCGGTGGATCGGGCCTCGGAGGCGCCCGCGGTGCTGGCCGGGCTCTGGGCGGAGTTGCTGGGCCAATCGGATCTGACGGCCGAGTCCGACTTCTTCCAGCTCGGCGGCGACTCGCTGCTCATCACGAGCCTGGCCAGGAAGGTCAACCAGGAGCTCGGGATCCGGGTGCCGATCCGGTCGATGCTGGCCGGCCGTACGCTCGGGCGGCAGACCACCATCGTGCTCGACCTGCTGGCGGAGCCCGTGGCCGCGGCGGGCCCATGACGGGTGCTCCGGCATCGCGGCGGCGCCTGGTTCTCCCCTGGGACCAGGCGCCGGTTCGATGCCGCTGCGGGCCTTCTATGCCACCGCGGGCTCGGGAGCTCTCACCGCGCCCGCCCCGGCGCCCCACACCGCGGTCCTGTCGTGCGGCGGTCTTGCCATGCGTGTGCCCATGACCTTGCCACGCGGGTCGCCTCCGGCTGGGCTTGGCCTTGCCGTGTGGGCGCGCTTCGGACCCTGGCGGGGCGCGGTTCCGGTGGTCTTGGGCAGGACAGCGCCCGCGCGGCCTGGGGGTGGCGGCGCGGGCGCTGGGTGGATGGCTCCGCAGGACTGCCTGCGCGAGCGCGTGGGCGGGTCGACGCGGGCGTGCGGCGTCGGCCTGCGAAAGCGATCCAGGTGTGGCGACGATCCAGGTGCGGCGGTCATCCAGGTGCGGCGGTGGTCCTGGTGTGGCGGTGATGTGCGGCCGGCCGGGGAGGAACACGGCCGGGCCGGGCCTACGGCCAGTCGATCTCCACGCCTTCTGGCAGCGTGGCGGCGACCCGCGAGAGGTCGGGTTGTACGGCGGGCACCCTGGAGGCGCCCGGGTCCCGCGACGGGTCGGCGTGCGTGTCGGCCGGAGCGATCCTCGTCTTCATGTTTCTGCTCCCTCGGGCGAAGACTCCTGTGAGGAGCGCCATGAGGGCGGTGGCCATCGCGATACCGGAGTATCCCCCTGAGGACACGCGATGCTCCCGGGTACGGCTACCTGCCGTGGCGGCGGGGAAGGCGCAGGGGTCCTGGACACGGATCCCGGTCGCGGAATGCGGCTTGTGCGGACCTTCCATCGGAACCCCCGAATGGCAACTGCACCCGAATTTCACAGGAAAAGTTCAGTTTTCTCGCGCCCCCGGCGCGCGAGCCCGGGATCCGATCAGCGATGCGCATCGTCCCGGGCCCTTTCACGAATGCGACGGCGTTCTGCCGGCGATTCCGAAAGGTCAGCCCCAGCCATTGGTGTCCTTGTCGGCGGTGCTCGTGTTGGGCGGCGCCGCGGCGTACGCGGCGGAGGACACCGCGGCGACAGAAGAGAAAGCGGCGGCGCTGATGATGATGGGAAGGGCGATCCGCTTGGCCATCGTGCTGATCATTGTTCTTCCTCCTTCTTGCATTTCCTGAAGCCCTTGCTTCGCTTTCGATTCTCGACCGCCGCAATGCCGAAATCGAGGACTTCAGGTGTCAGCACCCTGCAATGGCAGGACCGTGTCAATGAGCCCGATAAAAGGGCATGCGAATATCCCGGGTCAATTGAACGCGCACTTAACGCAAGGCGAAAGCGCGCCCAATGGCCCGGGAACGTCCTGCCGTCCCGGCAGGACGGACACCCGGCGAACCGAACGGGGTTCGGAAACCGCTATCCACGACCGAGGTCGTCGAGTATGGAATTCCACGCGAGGTCGAAGCCCTCGGCCAGGCATCCGTCCAGGACGGCCTCGCCCCGCCCCGTGCCGACCTCCATCTCGGGCGACATCCAGGCGGCCATGGCCGCCAGCTCGGCGCTCACCCGGTCGGGAAAGCCCGGCAGGCCGGCCAGCCTGCCGATGAACACCACCAGTTCCGGCCGGCTGATAGCGGAGAGCGCGACGAGGAGCCTGGCGGTCAGCACCGCCATCTCCGCCACGATCCGCAGTGCGCCCTCGTGTCCCCGCTCGGCGCCTTCCACCAGGCCGTCCAGCGACAGTTCGCCCAGGCCACGGGTGGTCAGGATGCGTTCGAGATCGGTCTGGACGGGGCCGTCGGCCGGCCGTTCGCACACCCGCCGTTCGGCGGCGCCCGACATGCGGCCGGCGAGCGTCAGCGCCTCGGGGACGCAGACGGGCACGGGCGACGCCTGGAGCCGGCCGTCCACGATCAGGCCGATCTCGATGGAACGGCCGACCGCGACGTAGGCCATGTCCCTGGCCGCACGCCGGTCGCTGTTGCGGTACTTGTAGAGCATCTCCATCTCCACCGCCTGCCTGGCCAGGTAGTTCGGCCCGAACAGGCGGCTGAGCGCGCGGTCCACGGCGGCGTGGCAACTGGTCCCCTGCGGGCTGGGCGTCACCTCGCACGGTGGCGCGGAGAAGCCCGCCACCACCCACGTGAGGTCCTCGCGGGCGATCCCGGCCTGCTTGCAGACCAGGTCGACGGTGCGCATGAGGTCGTCGAAGCACTCGGCCTCGTTCTCGCCGCGCAGCGCGGAGACGCGGGTGATCCGCGTGTCACCGTCGAGCCGGGAGACCGCCCACTTCGCGACACCGTCGCGGACGTCGACGCCCATGACCCAGCCGGCCTCGCGCCGCACGCGGAAGAGGGTGGCGGCCCGTCCGGGACCGCCATCCTGCTTGCCATAGCGCTCGACCAGGCCGTTGTTCTCCAGGTTCATGACCGCGGAGGAGACCGTCGGCTTCGACAGCCCGGACACCCTGGCCAGTTCGGCCCGTGAGACCCGGCCGAAGTGGCGGATCAGGTCGAGGACGTAGCGCTCGTTCACCTGGCCGATCACACTGGGGCCGACGCCGCGCACCCTGGTCGACGGACGCTCCGTGGCGCCCTTTTCAGGGAACTGCGGGACCGGCACGGCCGCCCAGTCGGAAATGATGATGTCCTCCGCCTGGTCGACGATCGTGGCCATGCACTGCGTTATGACCCAATCGCCGCGGCCGGCCGAGTCCAGCGCCTGCTGGCAGATCTCGACGGCCTTGGCCTCCGCTTCCAGAAGCGTCGCCTGCAGGAGAAAAAAGACCACGTTCATGCCGTCAGGCTCTGCTCTGACGTGGAAATGCTCCAAGCCGCTCGCGCGGCCGACGAAGCTCCGCAGGGAGAGTTCGAACCGTTCTGCGTTCGCTCCAGGTGACCGCCCGCTCAATCGGGCCGTGACGATATACACTATTCATCAATCCCTGATCAAAACCGCAGCGCTTTCTCCCAATCGATCTCCATAAGTATATGGGGCGAATATTCGAAGGGCAGCATGCTGTCGTGTCATGAAGCTGCGGTGGCAGGGTGCTGCCAGCCTCCCCGGCCCCTGACCGCCCTGCCGTACTCGTACGAACACACTCTGTGACGATGAGCGGGTAGAGGACGACATCAGCCCCACGGCGGGCCTGACGGGTCCGGCGCGTGGCGCGTCGGCAGGGCGGTGGATCAACGGCTTACCAGCGCAAACGGAGCCCGCGGCCACCGGCTTATCTGGACCTCCTATTTCTCACCGCGGTAAAGCACGAGCCGGGCTCGCCAAACTGAGAAAAAGTGGCCAAAGGAAAGGGCCATGTCAAGATTGCCAAAGTAGAATCCCCACGGGAGACTCAACGTCCAACGATGCCCGTTGGCAGCTTCGGGAGGCGGCGTGTTCGAGTCCATAGGTTTGGGCCCAGACGCAGCTACGTTGTACAGCGCAATCCTTGACAACCCCCAGTACGGAGTGAACGACCTGGCGGACCTCCTCGGCTGGCCGCCGAGACGAGTGCGCCACATCCTCGACGAGCTGGCCGAGTTATCGCTGGTACGCCCGTCGTGGGAACATCCGGAGACCCTGCTGGCGGTGACCCCCGCGGTGGGGTTCTCCACTCTCCTGGCCCGCCAGGAGCAGGAGCTTCTCCAGCGCCAGCAGGAACTGGCCGCCAACCGGCGGGCGGTGATGGAGCTCATCGAGCAACATTCGAGACAGCGTGCGGCCCAGCACCCCGAGGTCGACCATTTGACCGGCCTCGACGAGATCCGCACCCGCATCGAAGAGCTCGCCAACACCTGCCAGACCGAGCTGATGGCCTTCGCGCCCCGCGGCGCGCAGACCAGGGAGGCCATGGAAGCCAGCCGCCCGCTCGATCAGGCCGTCCTTGACCGCGGCGTCCTCATGCGGACGATCTACGTGCAGAGCATCTACAACGACAGCTTGACCCTCGAGTACGCCCACTGGCTGACCGAGGCCGGCGCGCTGGTGCGCACCTACGGGGCGCTCTCCCAGCGGCTGCTCATCTACGACAGGGAGAGCGCGCTGGTTCCGGTCAACCCGGAGGAGGAGACCATGGGAGCCGTCCTGATCAGAGGGACGGGGATCGTCAACGCGCTGTGCGAGCACTTCGAGTCGGTGTGGGAGCACTCCGCCGAACTCGGGGCCGGGCAGCCGCGCCGCCAAGGAGAGGAGCTGACCGCGCAGCAGCTGGCCGTGCTGCGCCTGCTGGCCGACGGCCACACCGACGAGACCATCGCCCGCCGCCTCGGCGTGTCCATCCGGACCACGCGCCGGATCACCGCCGAGCTCATGACACTCCTGGGGGCCCGCAGCCGCTTCCAGGCCGGCGTCCGCGCCACAGAACGCGGCGTCCTCCGCTCCGACCCCTGACCCCACCCGAGGCCCGGCCCTGCGCCTCACGCCAGACCGCGTCTCGCACCCCACCCGGAACCCCGCTCTCCCGGTCTTCGCCTCACCGGGTCGGCGGCGGATCCCCTTTTCGCCGGGTCCTCGCCGCACACCGGGTCCTCGCCGCACACCGCGACCACCCCAGCCCATCCGCCCCGCCCCGGGCTGCCGCACGCCCACAGGGATGCCCTCGCCGCCGCCCCGCGCCCCCACAACGGGCCCCACCGCCATGCCCGAAGCCCCCTGGGGTGACAGCCTCGCGGCACACTGGCCGGCCAACGCGGGTATCCATCGGTCGTGGCGGGCCGGCGTGTTCACCAGAAGCCTCTGCTCGTACGGCGCGCCCGCGAGGCCCGGATGCCGGCCGATCGTCAGCAGGTCCGCTGGGTGGCCCATGTGCCGCTCGCCTCGATGCTCAGGCCGGCTCCTCCACCGTCTCGGCCAGGGGCCGGGTCACGGGCTGGGGCAGTTCGTCGACCGGCACGAAGCGGTGCCCGCGCTCCAGCAGGCCCTCGATCAGCGCCGGAAGCGCGGCCACGGTGTTCGAGCGGTCGCCGCCGCCGTCGTGCAGCACGATGACCGAGCCGGGCCGGGTGCGCTCCAGCACGTCGGTGGCGATCTTCTCCGGTTCCGGCATCGCCCAGTCGGCCGCGCCGGCGTCCCACAGCACGGTGGTGACGCCGTGGTCGCCGAGCCAGCCGACGACCTCGGGGCTGCGCGCGCCGTACGGCGGGCGGAAGTAGCGGGTCGGGGTGCCGCCCGCGCCGTCGATCGCCTCGTCGGTGCGCTCGATCTGCTCTTCGAGCTGCGAGCGGGTGAGGTCGGGCAGGAAGGCGTGCGACCAGGTGTGGTTGCCGATCAGGTGACCGGCCCCGGCCGTCCGGGCGATCTCCTCGGGGTGCGCCCCGGCGAGCAGGCCGACGCAGAAGAAGGTGGCGGGCACGCCGTACCTGTCCAGGACGTCGAGTACGCCTCCGGTGTACGGCGGGTGCGGCCCGTCGTCGAAGGTCAGGGCGATGTCGGTGTGCTCGCGCGAGCCGTTGCCGAACCAGCGGCCGGCCCGCTTGAGCGGTTGTTCGGCGGCGACGCTGCGCGCGATGCCGGCTCGCAGCTCCTCCAGGCGGCCGGTGAGCGTGCCGTCGGAGATGCCGAGCCTGGTCAGCTGTGTCAGGTCGCGCCTGGCGGTGTCGGCCAGGGCGCGCGCGGGCACCGAGGCGAGGACCGGCCGCCGCGCGAGCATCCAGGGGTCGGCGCGGTACACCTCGAGCCCGGCTGCCATGAGGCTGCCGTCGAGGACTCCGTTGGTGCTGTCCACCACGGCCACGAGGGGCTGCTCCGGCGCTTGGGACAGGCGGCGCAGGTAGGCGACGATGCCGTCGCGCTCGTCCGCGGCGAACCTGGCCGCGGATCGCGCCACGCGCCCCGTCTGGTCGACGACCTCGACTTCGTAGCCTGCGGAATTCCAGGAGACTCCGGCGTAGAGCATCACTTTTCTTCCGTCCTCTAGCTTTCCTGCCTTTGCCAAAAGGTTGTCATAATTTGCCAAGACAGGCAATATTGCCGTCACGTTCTGGGAGGAATCGACGATCGAGGAACTCCTGGCCCTTCGCCGGCGCTGAGCGCCACCGCGCGCATGACGCGCGCCGGCCTCACCGGGGATCAGAAGCCGGCCCACATCAAGATCGGCTCCACGACCCCCGGCACCACCGCCACCGCGCGAGCGGCTTCTACGACGAGCGGGGACCGGCGCCCCGGTGGCGCGTCACAGCCGAAGCTCCTCCAGCTCCCTGACCGCCTGGTCCATGTCGTCGGCGACGCCCTGGCTGAGCAGCCGCTTGTACAGGGCCTCGCCACCGACGCCGAAGCGGCGGATCTCCCTGGCACGGGCGCTCATCCTGGCCCGGATCTCCTCGACGATCGGGCCCGCCTCCCCGGCCCAGCCGTACGACTCCAGGAACATCCGCAACCGGTGCGGCCGCGCGGCGAAGTCGGTGAAACCCTCCGAGGCGGCCACGCGGCGGGCGTGCAGCGGCACCCACCCCAGCGCCGTCCACGCCAGGTCCGACTGGGCGGTGGTCGGACCGGCGAAGTCCCAGTCGAAGAACCCGACCAGCCGTCCCGCCGACCAGGCGGCGTTGAACGAGCTCGCGTCGTTGTGCGCGATGATCATGCCGGGCGACCAGCGCACGCCCGTACGCCATTCGGCGTCAGGGGGCGGCACGAAGTCGGCGACGGCCTCGTGGTAGTCACGCAGCCACCAGGCGACCTGGCGCAGCGTGTCCTCGGTGCGCGTCCACTCGGGCCAGACCCGGCGCACGCCCATCGTCTCGCCTTCCAGATACGTGAGGACTTCGCGGCCCTCGGAGTCGATTCCCAGGACGCGCGGCGCCCCCTCGAATCCCTTGCCTTCCAGATGTCTCAACAGCGCGTGAACCGTCCGGGTCCAACGCCTGACCGTCCTGCGAACCGTGCCCCCCACACGAACAGCACCACCGTCATTGCCGCCCTCCAACAGACCTCCCCTCAGGAACACCCAGACGATTGTCCGTTCCGTCACCACGCGCGACAAGAGCAACGCGGCGCGCGTTCGCGCGGGTGATCGCCCAGGTGATCGCGGGCGGCCTTCAGGTGGCGGACCTGCGGCGTCCGGCGCGCGAAGATCCGGCCGGTGCTTTACGTGAGAGTGCCAGGGGGCTAGCGTCGAAAATGATCCTGCAACAGGAGTGAGGGATGTTCTCGATCGCACTCACCGCCGCGGCGCGAGACGCGCTGCGCCCGGATGAGGTGATCTTCTTCGAGTGGCACGGCATCGGCGTGTGCTGCGCGCACGACGGAGAGTTCTCGGCCCGGCCGGTACGCCGGGCCAGGCTCCCCCGCCGCGCACGGCAACTCGGCGACGCTCCCGCCTTCGCTCTTCCCGTCGCCTGGATGCACCTCGCCGGGCACGCGGTCACGATCGACTGCCGCACGTGGGGGCGCTGGCGGCGCTTCACGACCGACCTCCCCTGCCTAGGAGGGACCGTCCGGTGAAACTGCGATCCATACTCATCTGGACAGCCGTCGCCGTCGTCGGCGCCGTCGGCTGGGCCGTCCTCGCCCTGTCGCGGGGCGAGAACGTCAACGCGATCTGGCTGCTGGCCGCGGCGCTGGGCTCCTACGCCATCGCCTACCGCTTCTACGCCCGCTTCATCCTGCGCCGTGTGCTCGGCGCCGACGCCCGGCGCGCCACGCCGGCCGAGCGGCTCAACAACGGCATCGACTACCACCCGACCGACCGGCGCATCCTGTTCGGCCACCACTTCGCGGCGATCGCCGGGGCGGGACCGCTGGTCGGGCCGGTGCTGGCCGCGCAGATGGGCTACCTGCCCGGCACGATCTGGATCGTCGCCGGCGTCATCTTCGCCGGCGCCGTCCAGGACATGGTGATCCTGTTCTTCTCCATGCGCCGCAACGGCAAGAGCCTCGGGCAGATGGCCCGCGACGAGATCGGCCCGATCGGCGGCGCCGCCGCGCTGATCGCGGTCTTCGCCATCATGATCATCCTTCTGGCGGTGCTCGCGCTGGTCGTCGTGGGCGCGCTGGCACGCTCGCCCTGGGGCACCTTCTCGATCGCGATGACCATCCCGATCGCCTTCTTCATGGGCTTCTACCTGCGCAAGCTACGGCCGGGCCGGGTCGTCGAGACGACGGTCATCGGCGTCGGCCTGTTGCTGCTGGCGATCGTCGCCGGCGGCTGGGTGCAGGAGTCGAGCTGGGCGGAGACGTTCACGCTCAGCCCGTCGGCGCTGTCGCTGTGGCTGATCGCCTACGGCTTCGTCGCCGCCGTGCTGCCGGTCTGGATGCTGCTCGCGCCCCGCGACTACCTGTCGACGTTCATGAAGATCGGCACGATCGTGCTGCTCGCGATCGGCGTCGCGATCACCATGCCGGTGATGCGGACGACCGCGTTCACCGACTTCGCCTTCAACGGCAAGGGCCCGGTCTTCGCCGGGTCGCTGTTCCCGTTCGTCTTCATCATCATCGCCTGCGGGGCGCTGTCGGGCTTCCACTCCCTGATCTCCTCGGGCACCACGCCCAAGATGATCCAGAAGGAGACCCAGGTCCGGATGATCGGCTACGGCTCCATGCTGATGGAGTCGTTCGTGGCGGTCATGGCCATCACGGCGGCCTGCATCCTGAGCCCCGGGCTGTACTTCGCCATGAACTCGCCCGCGGGGGTGGTCGGCGCCACGGTCCAGACGGCCGCCGAGGCGGTGTCGAACATGGGCTTCGTCATCACCCCCGAACAGCTCCAGGCGGCGGCGCAGGCCGTACAGGAAGAGACGCTCATCGCCCGGACGGGGGGTGCGCCGACGCTGGCGGTCGGTTTGTCGCAGATCTTCTCCGACTTCATCGGCGGGCCGGGGCTGCAGGCGTTCTGGTACCACTTCGCGATCATGTTCGAGGCGCTGTTCATCCTCACCACCGTCGACGCCGGCACCCGCGTCGGGCGCTTCATGCTGCAGGACACGCTCGGCAACGTGTGGAAGCCGATCGGCCGCGTCAGCTGGTGGCCCGGACTCGTCGGGACCAGCGCGGTGGTCGTGGCGGCCTGGGGCTACTTCCTCTACCAGGGCGTCAACGATCCGCTCGGCGGCATCAACCAGCTCTTCCCGCTGTTCGGCATCGCCAACCAGTTGCTGGCGGCGGTGGCGCTGACCGTGGCCACCACGCTGCTCATCAAGAGCGGGCGGCTGAAATGGGCGTGGGTGACCGGTGTGCCCCTCGCCTGGGACGTGGCGGTGACGCTGACGGCCAGCTACCAGAAGGTCTTTTCCGCCGATCCCGGGCTCGGCTTCTTCGCCCAGCGCAACCGCTTCCAGACGGCGATCGACCAGGGTCAGGTCCTGGCCCCGGCCAAGACGCCCGAGGCCATGCGGCAGATCGTCGTCAACTCGACCGTCGACGGGATCCTGGCGGCGTTGTTCGCGGTGCTCATCATCATCGTGCTGCTGGACGCGATCCGCGTCTGGGTGCGGGCGATCAGATCGCCCGAGCCGCTGCCGAGCACCGAGGAGCCGTTCGTGGAGTCCAAGCTCGTCGAACCGGCCGGGCTGATCGCCACCCGCGAGGAGAAGGAGCTGATGGCCGCCTCAGCCGCGGAGAAGGGTTGAGACCCGGTCGCGGATCCCGGGGGTGTCCAGGCCGCGGATCGTGAGGGTGGTGCGGCGCCGTACGACGTCGTCGACGGTCGCCGCCCACTCGCGCTCGCGCGCGTAGACGACCTGCGCCCAGATGTCCGGCCCGTCCGGATGGATGCGCTCGCCCAGCACCGGGTTCTGCTGGATCAGCCGGGCCAGGTCGAAGGCGAGCGAGCCGTAGTGCGTGGCGAGGTGGCGGGCGATCAGCGGGTCCATCCGCGCGTCCGGCTCGCGGTCGGTGAACAGCCGCATCGCGACCGCGTCGGGACTGGCCATCCCCGGCAGCGGTACGGCCGGCAGCACCTTGGCGTGGTCGCCGCCCAGCACCTTGGACAGGGTCTCGAACACGTGCCTGCCGATGTGCCGGTAGGTCGTCCACTTGCCGCCGGCCACCGACAGCATGCCGCCCCTGCCGTAGGTCAGGACGGTCTCCCGCTTGGCCGCCGTGACCCCGCCCGGCCCGCCGGGCAGCACGCGCAGCCCGGCGAAGGTGTAGGTGATGTCCTGCCTGGACAGCCCGGTGACCGCGTGGCCGGCCTCGTCGAGGATCTGGTCCACGTCGGCGTCGGTGGCGCGTACCTGGCCGGGGTCGCCGGTGTACTCCTCGTCGGTGGTGCCCAGCAGCAGGTGGTCCTCCCACGGGATGGCGAAGGACACGCGGTACTTGTCGATCGGCGTGGTCAGCGCCGCCTTCCACGGCTCGCGCCGGCGCATGACCACGTGGGCGCCCTTGGACAGCCGGATGCTCGGCTCGGCGGCTTCGTCCTCCATCCGGCGCAGCTCGTCCACCCAGGGGCCGGTGGCGTTGAGCACCAGGTGGGCCTGGACGCCGAACTCCGTGCCGTCGAGCCGGTCGCGCAGCTCCGCCCCGCACACGCTGCCCCGGCTGAAACGCAGCCCGGCCACCTCGGCGTGGTTGAGCACGACCGCGCCCGCCTCCACCGCCGCGCGCACGGTCATGACCGCGACGCGGCTGTCGTTCATCTGGTGGTCGCCGTAGACGGCGGCGGCGCGCAGGCCGTCCATGCGCAGTTCGGGCACCAGTTCCTGGGCCTTGCGCGGGCCGACGATCCGGCCGAGCGAGGCCGACAGCGCCGAGTACAGGAACACGCCCGCGCCCAGCTTGGCCGCGCCGTGCGGCCCGCCCTTGTACACGGGTACGACGAAGTCGAGCGGCTTGACCAGGTGCGGGGCGATGTCGGCGGCCAGGGCGCGGCGTTCGCGATGGTTCTCGGCGACGAGCTTGAGATTCCCGGTCTGCAGGTAGCGCAGGCCGCCGTGGACCAGCTTCGACGACGCGCTGGAGGTGGCGCCGGCGAAGTCGCCCGCGTCCACCATGGCCACGCGCAGTCCCGCCTGGGCGGCCATCCAGGTGACGGAGGTGCCCAGGATGCCGCCGCCGATGACCAGCAGGTCGAACACGGCCCTGGAGAGCTCCTCCCGCGTCTGCTCGCGGCCGGCTCCCGTGACGATCATCATGACTTCTCCACCCAGTCGAGCGTGCGGGCGACGGCTTTGTTCCAGTCTCGGTACTCGCGCTCACGCCGGCCGGGATCGATCCCCGGCCGCCACTCGGCCGCCTTGTGCCAGTTGGCGCGCAGGGTCGCGAGGCCGTCCCAGTAGCCGGTGGCCAGGCCCGCGGCGTAGGCGGCGCCCAGCGCGGTGGTCTCGGCGACCACCGGCCTGATGACCGGGACGTCCAGCACGTCGGCGAGGGTCTGCATGAGCAGGTTGTCGGCGGTCATGCCGCCGTCCACGCGCAGGCCGGTCAGCGCGAGCCCGGCGTCGGCGTTCATCGCCTCGACGACCTCACGGGTCTGGAAGGCCGTCGCCTCCAGTACGGCCCGCGCCAGGTGCCCCTTGTTGACGAAGGCCGTCAGCCCGGCGATGACCCCGCGCGCGTCGCCGCGCCAGTGGGGCGCGAACAGGCCGGAGAAGGCGGGCACGAAGTAGCAGCCGCCGTTGTCGTCGACCGTCTTGGCGAGCGTCTCGATCTCGGCGGCGCTGGAGATCAGGCCGAGGTTGTCGCGCAGCCACTGCACGAGGGAGCCGGTGACGGCGATGGCGCCTTCGAGCGCGTAGGTGGCGGGGCCGTCGCCGAGCTGGTAGCCGACGGTGGTGAGCAGGCCGTGCCGGGAGACGACGGGTTTGGCGCCGGTGTTCATCAGCAGGAAGCTGCCCGAGCCGTAGGTGGACTTGGTCTCGCCCGGCTCGAAGCAGGTCTGCCCGAACAGGGCGGCCTGCTGGTCGCCGAGCGCGGCGGCGACCGGGATGCCGCGGAAGTGCCCGTAGACCTCGGACGACGGCCGGATCTCGGGCAGGATCGCCCGCGGCACGCCGAGCGCGGCGAGCAGTTCGTCGTCCCAGGCCAGCGTGTGGATGTTCATCATCAGCGTACGGCTGGCGTTCGTCACGTCGGTGACGTGCCGGCCGGTCAGCTTCCAGATGAGCCAGCTGTCCACCGTCCCGAACAGGATCTCGCCCCGCTCGGCCCGCTCGCGCAGCCCCCGGTCGAGCATCCAGCGCACCTTGGGCCCGGAGAAGTACGTGGTCAGCGGCAGCCCCGCCCGCTCACGGAAGATCTCGCCGTCCATCCCGGCGATGAGCTCGTCGGTGCGGGTGTCCTGCCAGACGATCGCCGGGCAGACCGGCTCGCCCGTCCGCCGGTCCCACAGCACGGCGGTCTCGCGCTGGTTGGTGATGCCGAGCGCGGCGATCTCCAGCCCGTCGACCGCCTCGGCCAGCACGCCCTGGACCGCCGCCCAGATCTCGGCGGCGTCGTGCTCCACCCAGCCGGGGCGGGGGAAGATCTGGCGGTGCTCGCGCTGGGCGACGGAGATGATGTTGCCGTCGTGGTCGAACACGATGCACCGGCTGGAGGTGGTGCCCTGGTCGATGGCGGCTGCGTACACGGGGAAGCCTCTTTCCACGATGTTCGACAATGCCGAACGCTCGGGAGAATCGTATGGGGTCGGGGGCCGATGTTTCAACGGGCCAGATCGCGGGTGATGGCGCGGGCGGCGTCGCGCACGTAGGAGACGTAGCGCATGTCCAGCGCGCCGTCCCTGGTCAGACGCTCAACGGCGCCGCGGATGCCGATGGCGCCCACGACGACGCCGCTGGGATCCTTGATGGGCGCGGCGACGGAGACCTCGCCCTCCTCCAGCTCCTCCAGGTCGGCGGCCCAGCCCTGGGATCTGACCAGGTCGAGCCCGTTCTCGTCGGACTCCTCGTAGGGGTCGTGGGCCAGCAGGACCTTGCCGAGCGCGGTGGTGCGGGCCGGCAGGTACGCGCCCACCTGCAGGACCTGCATGCTGTCGTCCGGCCGGAAGACGTGGTGGATCACCAGGACCTGGCCCTCGTGCAGGGTGCCGATCCACACGCTCTCCCTGCTGCGCCCGGCCAGGCCGTCGGCCCAGTTGAGCGAGCGGCCGCGCAGCTCGTTGACGTCGAGGTAGCTGCTGCCCAGGTGGAGCAGGGTGGCGCCGAGCCGGTACTTGCCGGTGGCGGCGTCCTGCTCGACGAAGCCGACGTGCACGAGGGTGCGCAGGATGCCGTGGAGCGTGCCCTTGGGCAGGGCCGTGGCCCTGGCCAGTTCGGCCACGCCCAGCTGACGCGGCCCCGCGGCCAGGAGCCTGAGGATGGCCGCGGCCCGCTCGACCGACTGGATCGTCTCTCCCACGGTGCCGACGATAGCGCCTGTTCGGGATTGTCGAACAGCTAGCCCGCATTCTTGATGAAGACGATCCCCTCGGCATCGTGGTACGGCTCCAGCGGAATGTAGCGGTAGTCGGTGCTGATCCGGGGCACCGGCTTCACGCCCGTCGCCGCCAGCGCCCTGGCGTCCACGACCAGGCGGTCCCCGGGCACCGCGGACAGGATGCCTTCGAGCGTGTCCGGCCCCGGCGGCTCCATACCCGGCCAGTGACCGGCTCCGGTGGCGAGGAAGGCGTAGCCGTCGCCCAGCCGCGCCTGCGTCATGGCCCCCGCGCTCCACCACTCCACCGGCGTCTCACCCAGCCGCATGGTGCTCATCTCGCGTTGCAGGTGCCGGTTGTGGGCGTAGACGAGCGTCGGGCCTCGGCGGGCCTCGTACTCGGCGATCGCCAGCAGGTTGTCGGCCATCATGGCGTCGCGCAGCCCCGTCAGCCGCGGCAGCCGGTCGGGGGTGTCGTCGGCCACCGCCGCGTGGTAGCGCAGCAGGCCGGTCGCCGTCCTGCCGTACAGGCGGGCCCGCCACCAGTCCCGCCCGGACGCCCGGGCCAGCCGGGGAGCCTCGGCGTCGAGGTAGCCGGTCAGGTCGCCGGCGAGCAGGCGCAGCCGTACCGCGTCGTCGGAGCGCCCGATCGAGCGCGCGGGATCCATCGTCGCGTCCAGGTTGTCCCAGCGCTCGTCCGCGCCGAACAGCCCGGCGAAATCCGCGATGTCCCACGGCAGCCGCAGGTGGGCGGCCAGCGCCGCGTGCAGCCGCAGGAGCGCGTCGCGGGGACTGGCCGCGCCGCTCAGCTCCATCGGCGCGTCGAACCCGTGGAAGCGCAGCCGATCGTCCTCGCCGCGGCCGCGGTTGTACTCCCGCATCCAGGCCACGAGCTCCCGCCCAGCGGCCGACCCGCCCAGCCCGTGGCTGAACCCCTCGCGCATGACCTCGTCGAGGTCGCCGTCGCCGCCCGCCACGTAGTCGTCGACGACCAGCCCCTTCAGGCAGTCGCTCTCGACCGTGATCGAGCGGTACCCGGCGTGCTCGACCAGATACCGGAAGAGCTCGTTGCGCAGCCGGGGGAAGACCTCGACGCCGTGCGTGGGCTCCCCCAGGCCCAGCAGCCGCGTGCGCGCCCCGGCCAGCTTCAGCACCGCCGCGCCCAGGTCCCGCGCGTCCGCCCATGTGACGTCATCCATGCTTCAACGGTATCGTTGAACTTTCTGGTGAAACTCCGGAGATTTCATCCGGTACGGCGAGGCCGTAACCTTCAACTCATGAGGCAGCTCCGCCCGATCGACCTGGCCCGCGAGCACGGCATTTCCTCGCAGGCCGTACGCAATTATGAAGAGGCGGGAATCCTGCCGCGGGCCGCGCGCACGCCGAGCGGGTACCGGGCCTATACCCCGCTGCACGCGCAGGCACTGCGCGCCTTCGTCGCCCTGACCCCCGCGCACGGGCACCACACGGCCACCGCGGTCCTTCGCGCGATCAACGAGGACGCGCTGGAGGAGGCCCTGCGGCTCATCGACGAGAGCCACGCCCAGCTCCTGGAGGACCGCCGCACGCTGACCGCCGTCGAGAACGCGCTGCGCGACCTGGCCCCCACCCCGGCCGAGCACGGCGTGACCCCCATCGGCCCGCTGGCCCGCAGGCTGGGCGTGCGCCCCGCCACGCTCCGCAAATGGGAACAAGCCGGCATCCTGCGTCCCGGCCGCGACCCCCGCACCGGCTACCGCGTCTACGCCTCCGCCGACGTGCGCGACGCGCAGTTCGCCCACCAGCTCAGACGCGGCGGCTACCTGCTGGAGCAGATCGCCCCCCTGCTCACCCAGGTCCGCGCGGCGGGCGGCATCGCGCCGCTGGAGGCCGCGCTGTCGGGCTGGCGCGAGCGGCTGTCGGCCCGGGGCCTGGCCATGCTCAGCGGCGCCGCCGCCCTGGACGCCTACCTGTCCGCCCGCGGCTGAGACTCCTCGATCCAGCCGCGGTCGATGCCGGGGTTGTCGTCGTGCACGACGAACTCACGCTCGGACTCCAGTACGGCGAAGCCGTCGGCGCCCAGCGCCCGTACCAGCGCGTCGAGCCGGTGTCCCGCCACGGACAGGCCGACGCCCCGGCACCGCTGGGTCACGTACCGCTCGGCGGAGCCGTCCGGGCGTACCCGCCGGGCGTTGCGCGACAGGTGCGCGGAGTGCCGCTGCGCGATCTCGGCCAGCTGCTCCGTGCGCGCGGGGTCGATCACCGTGACGTGGTGCTCGAAGTAGCAGCCGTCGAGTTTCGCGGCCGCGGCGGCGGTCCAGGGCACGTCCCGGTTCCACGGCGCCGCCTCGATCTTCACCCTGACCACGCGGAACCCCGCCTCCCGCAGCCCCGCCGCGCACGTCGCCGCGGCGGCCCGCTGCTCGGGCAGGGTGCCGCGGCCGGCGAGCGTCAGCGTCGGCTGGCAGGTGACGGCGCCGCGCGCCAGCACGACGTGGGTCAGGGTGGCCTGGTTGCCCGCCGCCCAGGCGTCCAGCCGTTCCACGTCGTCACCTGGCGCAACGGTCAGATGGATGTCGAATACCCCCGCGAAGTCCACGAAGGCCATGATCCACCACATCGCCGGTTTCTCCGCTTTTCTTATGAAACCCCGTCGTAGTCACCCCACCCGGCCATCTCGCGCCACGTGGGCCAGGTCTGGCCGGTGGCCCGCCGTACCAGCTCACCGGGAAGGCTGAACGGCGGCGCCTTGCGCGGGTCGGCGAGCGCCTGGGCGAGGATCTCGTCGTGCAGCGCGGCGGCGGCGCGCAGCCGCGGCAGCACCGCGTGGACGCGCTCGGCGTAACCGGCGGGCAGCGGGGGCCCGTCCCCGCCGATGTCGTACCCGGCGCCGGCGGTCACCAGCGCGATCTCGGGGCGCTTGCGCAGGGCGATCGCGGGGCTGAGGTGCAGGGCGACGGCGTCCCAGACGACCTCGGCCCGGTCGCGCGGCAGGCCGCGCTCGACGAGCCAGTTCGCGGCCAGGTCAGCGCCGTCGATCTCGAAGCTCCGCCGCCCGTTGCCCGGCTCGCTGAGCCCCACGTCGTGCAGCACGCAGGCCAGGAAGAACAGCTCGTCGTCGTAGTCGCGGCCCGGCAGCACGCCCTGCGTCTCGCCGGTGAAGCGGCCGTACAGATAGGTGCGCATGCTGTGGTTGAAGATCGGCGGGCTCTCGATGGCGCGGGCGTGGCGCACGGCCTCGATCGCGAGGGCGGTCCTGGGGAACGGCAGGCCGTCATACGTTTCCATGCCGGATCCCTTCCGCACGCAGGTTGCGCAGGGCGAGCAGGCCGCCGATGCCGGGGACGAAGGCGCGCCACATGGTCCCTCGCAGGCCCGTGGACGGGGCGAGGGAGGCGGCGGCGATGACGGCCACGTAGGAGATGCCGTGCAGCGGGCCGCCGAACGTCGTGATGACCTTGGCGTGCACCGTGAACAGGTTCGTGAGCAGGGCCGCCAGCGAGAGCAGTTCGGCGGCCGAGGCGATCCGCAGGAGGCGCATCCGGCTCACGCCGCCTGTCCGGAGCCGGGCCGTACGATCATCAGGACCACCACGATCGCCCAGGTCAGGTTGTAGACGCCGGCGAACATCGACAGCTGCCGCAGCCGCGCCGGGTCGCCTTCGCCCTGGTCTGCGAGGGCGTCGCGCTGGCGGGGGTAGATCTGGGTGATGAGCAGCAGGGCCGCGGCGGCGGTCAGGAGCATCGACACGATGATCCAGATCTCGCCCATCCTGCCCTGGATCCCGGCCAGGATCATCCCGGCGAGCGGGACCACGAGGCCGAAGGCGGCGTACCCGCGGGTGACGCGGTGCAGCGCCACGGCCACCGACCGGCTGCGGCCCTCCCCTGCCGGGGCGGGCGCGTAGCGGGGGAACAGGCTCGTCGCCACGGCCGAGCCGCCGACGAACACGATGGCGGCCAGCACATGCACCGACAGCAGGACATGTTCCAGCATGTCTTCTTCTCCAACCTTCAGGGTGGCTGAAGCTTAGGGCACACTTCAGTCGCCCTGAAGGTTGGGGTGCTCCACCGGAAGACGCTCGCCATCAACGCAGGCCGGACACCCCGGCGCGGAACGTCGGGCGGCTCAGCGCGGGTCGGGGGCTTGAGCGGGGAAGCCGGGCGCCGCGGCCAGGAAGGCGGCGAGGACGGCCTGGCCGACGCCGCGCTGGACCGGGTCGGCGTCCGACCCGAACAGGCGCTCGTCCGCCTCGGCCACCGCCTTCCTGGCCGCCCGCAGCAGGTTCACACCGTCCGGCGTCACCTCGATCGCGGAGGCCGAGCCCGCGCGCGCCGTGTGGTCCCGCACCAGCCCCGCCGCCTCCAGCGACTTCACCGCCGCGTGCACACTCTGCACGGTGACCCCCTGCATACGCGCCAGATCACTGAACGACGCCCCGGGCACACCCACGATGTGCCCGAGCAACCCCAGCCTCCTGACCGTCAGATCGAGCGGCGCCAGAGCGGCCGTCAGCTCATTCTCAACCCGCCGCGCCAGGGTCAGCACGATGATGGAGGCGCTGGTCACGGGCGGGCCAAGGCGGTCGTCGTCACTCACCCCGCCAGTTTCCCACCGGCTCTCACCGCACCGGCAACCCCGTGACGGCGCGGCCGATGATCAGGCGCTGGATCTCGGACGTGCCCTCGAAGATGGTGTAGATCTTGGCGTCGCGGTGGAAGCGCTCCACCGGGTGGTCGCGGGTGTACCCCGCCCCGCCCAGGATCTGGATGGCCTGCTCGGTCACCCACACCGCCGTCTCGCCCGCCACCAGCTTCGACATCGACCCCTCCGCCTGCTCGAACTGCCGCCCGTTGCGCGCCATCCACGCCGCCCGCCAGGTGAGCAACCTGGCCATGTCCACCCGGGTCGCCATATCGGCGAGGAGGAAGGCGATCGCCTGGTTCTCGCCGATCTTGCGGCCGAACTGCTCGCGTTCCGTGGCGTAGTCGCGGGCGTACTCGTAACCGGCGCGGGCGATGCCCACCGCCATCGCGGCCACGGACGGGCGGGTGGTCTCGAAGGTGCGCATCGCGGCCTGTTCGCCCGAGCGTTCACCGTTGCGGACGCGGGCCAGGCGGGACTCCAGCCTCTCCTGCCCGCCGAGCAGGCAGGCGGCGGGGACGCGTACCCGGTCGAGGACCACCTCGGCGGTGTGCGAGGCGCGGATGCCGTGTTTCCTGAACTTCTGGCCCATGGACAGGCCGGGCGTTCCCGGCGGGATGACGAACGAGGCCTGGCCGCGGGTCCCGAGCGCCGGGTCCACGGAGGCGACGACGACGTGGACGTGGGCGATGCCGCCGTTGGTGGCCCAGGTTTTGACGCCGTTCAGGATCCAGTCGCCGGAAGGGTCGCGTTCGGCGCGGGTGCGGATGGCGCCGACGTCGGAGCCGGCGTCGGGCTCCGAGGCGCAGAAGGCGCCCAGCTTGACGTCGTTCTCGGTGCCGAACATCTGGGGCAGCCACTCCCCCATCTGCTCGGGCGTGCCGTTCGAGGAGAGCGCGGCGGCGGCCAGCCCGGTCCCGACGATCGACAGGCCGATCCCGGCGTCACCCCAGAAGATCTCCTCGAACGCGACCGGCAGCGCCAGCCCGCTCTCCTCGAACCATTGGGTGGCGAAGAAGTCCAGCGAGTACAGCCCGATCTTGGCGGCTTCCTGGATGACGGGCCAGGGGGTTTCCTCGCGTTCGTCCCATTCGGCGCCGGCGGGGCGGATGACGTCGCGGGCGAAGGTCCGCACCCATTCACGCACTTCGCGCACATCACCACTGAGCTCCGGACAAAAGCCGCTCATCTTGCTGCTCCCTGAGATTTCCTGGTACGGCGTAGCCGCATGGATGCCGAAAGCCCGCATGTCCGGAACAGGCATGCGCACCCGCCCGCGGATCCCCCAGGCTGAAAAGTTACCGCCGGTAACACCCTACCGGCCGGTAGTCAGCGCCGCCAGGCCGGAAAGCCCCCGCGAATGTCAGTCACCCTCGGTAGCCTTTCGCTCACCATCCCACCCCCGTCGAAAGCCCCCCATGAACCGCTGGCTCGCCGCCCTCCTGGCCGCCCTCCTGGGCGCGGCCGCCTTCCTGCTGCTCCAGCCCGCGTCCACCGTGCGGGCGAGCGTGCACTTCGAGCGGGTCGTGGGCCTGTATCCCGGTTCCGACGTGCGGGTCCTGGGCGTGAAGGTGGGCGAGGTGACGGCCGTGACGCCGGTCGGCGACCGGGTGCGGGTGGATCTGGCCTACGACGCCGGCCGCAAGGTGCCCGCGGACGCGCAGGCCGTCATCGTGTCCAGGTCGGTGGTGGCCGATCGGTATGTCCAGTTGGCTCCGCCGTACACGGGAGGTGCGGTTCTGCGGGACGGCGCGACCCTCGCCGCGGGACGGACGCCCGTCGAGATCGACGAGGCGCTGCGCAGCTTCAACACGCTGACCAGGGCCCTCGGCCCCGACGGCGCGAACGCCGACGGCTCGCTGTCGCGGCTGCTGAAGGTCTCCGCCGACACCTTCGGCGGCCAGGGCGCGACGGTCGGGGCGAGCGTGCGCAGCCTGTCCGACGCCGCCGCGGCGCTGGCGGGCAATCGCGATGAGTTCTCCCGGACCATCCGCAACCTCGCCCTGATCACCGGCACGATGGCCGAGGACGACGCGCGAATCCGCGCGTTCATGCGCGACCTGGCCACGGCCTCGGGCCAGCTCAACGCCGAACGTGACGAACTACGCGCCGTCTTCAAAGGCCTGTCCCGCACGCTCATCCAGGTCGCCGCCTTCGTCGACGACAACCGCGCCGAGATCACCGCGAACACCCGCGACCTCGCCCACCTCACCAAGCTTCTGGTACGGCAGCGCGCCTCGATCGAGACGTTCCTCCAGACCGCCCCGCTGGCCGTGAACAATGCCGGTAACGCCTACGACCCGCGCTCGGGGACGTTCCGCGCCCGCATCGACCTCAACGGCCAGAGCGACGACCTGGCGATGTGGTTGTGCTCACTGGCGTACTCGATGGGCACGCCTCCGGCCCAGTGCGAACCCCTCCTGAAGCCCCTGAACCCCCTCGGCAAAGCCCTCGGCCACGCCGGCCTGGACGCCTCCGCCCTGTTACCGGACGCCCGCGTCGAGCGCCCGGACGTCACCGTGGGCGGGCTGCTCCCCCGCCGGCATTAGGCCGCGGGGGCGCTCGGTCCGGCGTTCGTGGCGGTACGGCCCCGCTGCCACAGGCTGTCGAGGGCGAGCGCGCCGCCACCGGTGAAGCCGACGGCCAGGGCGCCGGCGGCCAGGGCCAGGACGAACTCGAAGCCGCCCTTGTCGATGAAGAAACCATTGGCGAAGTGCACGAACACCGCCGCGCCGAGCATGTCCAGCGCGAGGAGAACGCTCACTATCGGCAGTCCGGCGCCGAGGATCAGCGCGGCGCCGCCCAGGACCTCCACGACGGCGACCACGGGCGCGGCCAGTCCTGGCAGAGGTATGCGTATCTGTTCGAAGAAGGCGATGGTGCCGCCTATGCCGCCGGTGAACTTGACCAACCCGTGGACGAGGAAGATCGCACCTATGGCTATGCGGGCGAGCAAGAGAACGATGGGACGGACCTGGTCGACCATGACTCCTCCTTCCCTCCTCTCTTGACAGTAGTTGTCCAATCACAAGCGCACAATGTTGGGGCCCTCGGACGTGGACCTTCCCGGGAGCCGGGTCACGGGGATCGCCTTGCCCACCGGCCACAGAGGAGCGCCGGGGCGGGGGCGTGGGGGAGGGGTCAGGGGGAGTGGGTGGTGCGGCGGGTCGAGGCCAGCACGGCCAGGGCGGCGAGGGTCATGGTGGCGGCCACGCCGTACAGGAGCGGGGTGAAGGAAGGGAAGGCGGCGGCCATCTGGGGGCCGATGGCGCTGCCGGCCGCCAGCGAGAAGGAGAACAGGGCCAGGGCGCTGCCGCGGGCGGGGCCGGCGGCGGCGGAGATGGCCTCGTTCAGGCCGGGGAGGGCGCCGGCTATGGCGGCCACGTACAGGGCCAGGAGGAGGGCGAGCCAGGTGGAGGAGGGGCTTGTGGCGGCCACCGCGGTAACCGATAGGGCGGCTATCACCAGGAAGGCGGCGGCTCGGGCCGGAGCGGGCATGCGGCTCAGCCATGGCATGAGGATCGGGATCAAGATGATCGCGGGCAGGCCGGCGGCGCGCAGGGCGAGGAGTTCGGAGGGGGAGGTGGTGACGCCGTAGAGCTGGAGGGCGGTGTAGACGGCGACGAAGCCGATCATGAGGACGAGGGTGGTCAGGTAGCGCGGGAGCAGGGTGCGGTGGAGCAGGAGGCCGGGCAGCGCCCGGTAGGCGCCCAGGATGGAGGCCGCGGCGGGGCGCGGGGCGTCGGGGAGCATGATGGCGCGGATGACCGGCATGGACAGAGCCAGTCCGGCGGCGGAGACGAGGAACGGGGCGCGCCAGCCGGTCAGGGGGACGAGGAGCTGGGCGCCGACCTGCAGGAGTACGGCGGAGACCAGGAAGGCGGCGGTCACCGCGGAGATCGCGATGGCCCGGCGCCTCGGGTCCACGCGTTCGGCCAGGTAGGCCAGGGCCGCCGGAGGGAAGGTGGCCACGGCTATGCCCTGGACGAGGCGCAGGACCATGGCCGCCTCCGGGGTGGGGCTCAGGGTGACGGCGGCGGTGGCCAGGGCGGCGATCGGCAGGCCGTACAGGAGGAGCCTGCGGCGGCCGAGGCGGTCGGACAGCGGGCCGAACAGCAGGAACCCGATGCCGTAGCCGATGGCGAAGGCGGTCACCAGCCAGGCCAGGGACGCGGTGGTGGTCGTCCAGGCGGTGGCCATGTCGTGGAGCAGGGGGATGACGATGTAGAGCTGGCCACTGACCAGGATGGCGGCGAGGGTGAAGGCGGTCACGGTGGGGGCGAAGGGGGCGTAACGCCGGGGTGCGGGCTCGGCCGCCGCCTCCGGTGGGATGCCGAGGAGAGTCATGGGATCGGACCGTAGCCAACCAACTAGTTGGATGTCAACCAACCAGTTGGATGCTGTAGGATGCCGGGCATGGCACCCAACGTCTCGACCGCCGCCACCCGGGCCGCCCTGATGGACGCGGCGCGGGAGGAGTTCGCCGCGTACGGCATCGCAGGGGCGCGCGTCGATCGCATCGCCGAGCGGGCCGGGGTCAACAAAGAGCGGATCTACGGGCATTTCGGGAACAAGGAGAAGCTCTTCGACGCCGTCATCACCGAGGCGCTGGACGAGCTGACCACCCAGATCGCCCTGCCCGGCGCCGACCCGGCCGCGTACGTCGACCGGTTGTCGGCCTACTATGCCGAACACCCCCAGCTGGTACGGCTGCTGATGTGGGAGGCGCTCAACTACCGGGGCCAGGAGCTGCTGGCCGGCCAGGAGGTCAGGGTCGAGCGGTGCGCGCGCAAGAACGCCTCCCTGGCCGAGGGCCTCGGCCAGGCGCCCTCCACCGGCACGGCCAGGACGATGTTCCTGCTCACGGGGCTGGCGCTGCTGCCGTCCATGCTGCCGCAGCTGGCCCGGATCATGCTGGGCGAGGAGGCCTCCGCGCACAAGGACATGCGCGAGCACGTGGCCGCGTTCGTCGCCGCCGCCCTCCCCGGAGCCGGGACTCAGGGGCGGTAGCCGTCCACGGTGAGGATGGGCGGGCGTTCGGAGATGGTGACGTCGCGGTCGGCGGTGTGATGGCCGGTGCGGGTGCGGCGGAACTGGGTCAGGCGGGTCGACGGCTCGTGCGCCGCCTGGATCTTGGCCTCGCGCTCCAGCCGAGACCAGGCGGCGAGCATGATCTGGGAGGCCATCGCGCCCAGCGCCTCCGTCGACTGGTGGGAGTGCTCGCGGGCGCCGAGGTCGACCTGGGCGAGCGCGTCCAGACCGGCCAGCGACAGCAGGTCGATCAGCAGGCCCAGCTCCACGCCGTACCCGGTGATGAAGGGCACGCGCTCCAGCGCGCTGCGGCGCCCCGCGTACTCCCCGGCCAGCGGCTGCATGAACCCGGCCAACTCCGGCCAATGCAGGTTCAGCAGGGGGCGGGCGACGAGCTCGGTGACGCGCCCGCCGCCGGTCGGCGCGCCGCGCAGGGGGCGGTCGTAGCAGCCCTTCACGTACGCGAGGCCGGGGTCGGCGAGCAGCGGCCCGAGCAGCCCGGTGACCAGGGACGACTGGAAGTTGCGGATGTCGGAGTCCACGAACGCGACGAGGTCGCCGGAGGTCACCGCCAGCGACTTCCACAGCGCCTCGCCCTTGCCGTCCAGCGGCTTGAGCGCGGGCAGAATCTCATCCTGCGCGTGTACGGCGGCGCCCGCCCGCGCGGCCACCACGGCGGTGTCGTCGGTGGATCGCGAGTCGATCACCACCACCTCGTCCACCAGATCGGGCAGTTCCCGCAGCAGCACGCCGACGATCTCCCCGACGGTCTCACGCTCGTCGCGGGCCGGCAGGACGACGCTGATGGACGTGCCGCCCTTCGCCTCGATCAGGCGCCCCAGGGGCCAGTCGGACGCGGAGAAGGTACGGCGACGCCACCAGGACTCCACCTCAGGCAGCACGCGACCCCTCCCCCGTCGACCACACGCCTACCAGCTTAAGGCGCACGATTTCCGGCGTAGCCCCCCAGGGCGGCAGGGTCGCTAGACGTCGCACCCCACGGTGTTGGCCGGCACCCACTGGACCTTGATCGGATCGAGGGGGAAATCGAACCGGGTGATTCCGGCCGACACGTTGCCGGGCTCGGCGACATGGATACAGATCGTCTGCTCGCGCGGTTCACCGTTCCAGGTGTACCGGATCGTCAGGTTCACGTGGTCGAAGCCGCCCATGGTCCCGTTGTTGAAGACCGCCCGGGTCGCGCTGTAGGTGCCGGAGCCCTCCCAGTTCCCCGTCTGTCCCGTCGAGATCTTCCTGGTCAGCCCCGAGTCCTCGTAGAAGCAGATGTCGCCGACGGCGCAGCCGTACTTGGGCCCTCCGGCGTCGGCGGCGGCGGGCGAGGAGGACAGGAGGCCGGCGGCGACCATGAGCCCGGCAAGAGCGACACGCTTCACGAAACACTCCATTCACGGCGAAAGAGAACGGCGTGACGGTATCGGGGAGCGTTATCGATCGGCTTTACGGCGCGGCGTGCCGTTCCAGGAAGGTGAAGACGTCGGCCTCGTCCACGCCCGGGAACGAACCGGGCGGCAGCGCGGCCAGCACGTGGGAGTTGGCCCGCGCCGACGGCCAGGCGTAGCCCTCCCAGCGTTCGGCCAGCTCGGCGGGTGGGCGGCGGCAGCAGTCGCCGTTCGGGCAGTTGGACTTGGTGCGGCTGGTCGTCTCCCGGCCGCGGAACCAGCGCGACTCCCGGTACGGCACGCCGAGCGTGATGGCGAAGTCCCGCTCCCGCGAGGGGTCCACGTGCGCGACGCAGAAGAAGGTCCCGGTCGGCGAGTCGGAGTACTGGTAGAAGACCGAGAAGCGGTCCGGCGACAGGAACACCTGCCGTCCCGACCACTGCTGGCACATGCGCTGCCCCTCGATGGCGCCCTGCTCGTCGGCGGGGAAGACGATGCCGTCGTTCTCGTAGGCCTTGTAGATGATGCCGCCGGCGTCGTTGCGGACGAAGTGGCAGACCAGGTCGAGGTGGTGGGTGGCCAGGTTGGTGAAGCGGTGGGCGGCCATCTCGTAGGAGACGGCGAACACGTCGCGCAGGTCCTCCACCGACAGGGCCCGGTCCTGTTTGGCCTCGAGCAGGAACGGCGCCGCCGCGCGCTCGGGAACCAGGACGGCGGCGGCGAAGTAGTTGGCCTCGGTGCGCTGGCGCAGGAAGTCGGCGAAGTCGCGCGGCTTGTCGTGGCCCAGCGCGAGGTGGCCCAGGGTCTGCAGCAGGATCGTGCGCGGGCTGTGCATGCCGAGCTGCTCGTGCTTGACGTAGATGCGGCGGTTGCGGAGGTCGGTGATGGAGCGTACCGATCGGGGCAGGTCCTGGGCGGTGTGAACCGTGTAGCCGAGATGGGTGACGAGGGCTTGGATGAGCGACTGTGACAGGGCGCCGGTGCGGTACCCGACGGCCGACAGCGCCTCGGCCGCCGACTTCTCGATCTCCGGGAAGTAGTTGCCCAGCTCCCGCTGGCGGCGCCGGAGCTCGGCGTTGGCGGCCCTGGCCTCCTCCGGTGTCGCGGTGCCCCTCGCCTGGCGGGCGCGCAGCTCGCCGTACAGGCCGAGGAGGTGTTCGAGCACGTCGTTGGGTACGCGCGCGGAGACCTTCAGCCGCGGCAGGCCGAGACCGGCGTAGATGGGGTCGCGCTGCGCCTCCTCCAGCTGGATCTCCAGCTGGGCGCGCCGGTTGGGGGCCTGGCGGCGCAGCAGCTCCTCGACGGGTACGCCGAGCGCGGTGGCCAGGGATTTGAGCAGCGACAGCTTGGGCTCGCGCTTGCCGTTCTCCAGCAGGGAGAGCTGGCTGGGGGCCCGGCTGACGCGCTCGCCGAGGTCGGAGAGCGTGAGGCCGCGTTGTTTGCGCAGGTGACGGAGCCGCTGCCCGAAAGCGAGGAGATCGAGCTCCTGAGTCAAAGACAGCGGTTCTTCGCGCACCAGCGAGGCCATGGGCTGAGCTTAGACAGAAAAACGCCGGTTCTTCTAGGGGTTGCGGCAGCAGATCCCAGCGCCTCGCGATTGGTCTAGGCCAAAGGAAAACTTCGCGAACTTTTCTGCATCGAATACGCCTCAGTATTTTCTCTAGCAGAAATCTGAGCCTTCTTCGCTGAGAAAAACCTCTATGGAAGCGGTACGGCGGGGCACAGACTCAGCAGCAAGCACCCAGGGGACGACATAAGGAGCGAACATGAACGATCGCCTCAAGGGAGCGGCTGAGGAGCTGCGGCAGGACTGGGAGAACAACCCCCGCTGGGCGGGCGTCGAGCGCACCTACAGCGCCGACGACGTGGTCCGGCTGCGCGGGTCGGTCCAGGAGGAGCACACGCTGGCGCGGCTCGGCGCCGAGCGGCTGTGGAACCTGCTGCACTCCGAGGACTACGTCCACGCCCTCGGCGCGCTGACCGGCAACCAGGCCGTCCAGCAGGTGAAGGCCGGGCTGCAGGCGATCTACCTGTCCGGCTGGCAGATCGCCGCCGACGCCAACCTGGGCGGACAGACCTACCCCGACCAGTCGTTGTACCCGGCCAACTCCGTGCCCGCCGTCGTGCGCCGCATCAACAACGCGCTGCTGCGCGCCGACCAGATCACCTGGTCGGAGGGCATCGAGGCCCCCCACTGGCTGGCGCCGATCGTGGCCGACGCCGAGGCCGGCTTCGGCGGCGTGCTCAACGCCTTCGAGCTGATGAAGGGCATGATCGCCGCCGGCGCCGCGGGCGTGCACTGGGAGGACCAGCTCGCCTCCGAGAAGAAGTGCGGCCACCTGGGCGGCAAGGTGCTCATCCCCACCGGCCAGCACATCAAGACGCTCAACGCCGCGCGCCTGGCCGCCGACGTGGCCGGCGTCCCGTCCCTGATCATCGCGCGGACCGACGCACAGGCCGCGACGCTCCTGACCAGCGACGTGGACCCCCGCGACCAGCGGTTCACCACCGGGGACCGTACCGCGGAGGGCTTCTACCGGGTGCGCAACGGCGTGCAGGCCTGCATCGCCCGCGGCCTGGCCTACGCGCCCCACTCCGACCTGCTCTGGATGGAGACCGGCACGCCCGACCTCGACGTCGCCCGCGAGTTCGCCGAGGCGGTCAAGGCCGAGTACCCGGACCAGATGCTCGCCTACAACTGCTCGCCGTCCTTCAACTGGAAGAAGCACCTCGACGACTCCACGATCGCCAAGTTCCAGCGCGAACTCGGGCACATGGGGTACAAGTTCCAGTTCATCACGCTGGCCGGCTTCCACTCGCTGAACTACTCGATGTACAACCTGGCCCAGGGTTACGCGGCCGACGGCATGACGGCGTACGTCGAACTGCAGGAGGCCGAGTTCGCCGCCGAGACCCGCGGCTACACCGCCACCCGCCACCAGCGCGAGGTCGGCACCGGCTACTTCGACCTGGTCAGCACCGCGATCGCGCCCGACTCCTCCACGACCGCCCTGAAGGGCTCCACCGAAGAGGAGCAGTTCGCCGCCGCCCACTAGAGTCGGACATCGTCCACCAATTCGGACACAGAATCGGCGAGATGATCACCTACCCTTGGTCACGACTCAAGTATCCATTGGTATCCGAATGTAGCGCTCAGTAGGGCTTCTCATGGGTTCTTCATGGGGTTCCATGTCGCCACACGAGGTCTGGATCATGGGTGGCCCATGGCAGCGGCTTCTTGATGGGTTGTGCGCGGGGACCGACCCTTCGAAGCCCAAGAGAAGTCCTCTCCCTGAACACGAAGGCCCGGCCCTCTTCCACGTCGAGGGCCGGGCCTTCGTCTAACTCGCCTCTGTTCGGGAACCATGTGTCACATCGACGCGGGGCGCCCCTGCGAACGACAACACCCGGCAGGATGGCAGAGCAGCGCACCACCGCAACCCAACCGGCGCGGGCCGCGAGCATGGCGTAGGTCAGGCGCGCCCGGTGGCGCTGGGTGCGTAGCCATCGCGCGAGCTGGTCGAGTTGGGGTGCACGGTGAGATCGGCGACTCGGGTCAGGGCCAGCGGCTACGTCCTGAAGTCGGTCGCCGACCGCGACCTCATCGAGGCCCGCCGGGCGGCGACGCGCGGCGAGCCCTTCCTCTATCCGGGCGCGGTCACCGCCCTGATCCGCGACAATCTGCACCGCCACGAGCACGGCGATCCCCTGCCCGACAGCCTGCTGACCGCCCGCGAGAAGGAGATCGTCAAGCTCATCGCCGAGGGTCACTCCACCAAGGCCATCGCCGACACCCTGGTCATCAGTCCCAAGACCGTGGATCGCCACCGCACGAACATCCTGGCCAAGCTCGGCCTCAACGACCGCCTCGACCTGACCCATTACGCCATCCGGGCCGGCCTGGTCGAGCCCTGACCGCCCGACGTCCAGGTGGTGGCGACCGGCCGCGGCGACCGTTCCCACTTCGTGATCGTCGCCGGGCACCTTTTCGGTACCGTGGAGCCGCACCTGTCCGCCGACGGCCGCCGCTCCGGCTGGGATGCCCGCCACGGCGGCGGCAGCCATCGATGCGTTCCGGCACCAGTTGCACCTGGTAGCGGCCCGGCGCCAGCCGCTGCGCGGACCGTGCCCCCCGCACCCCGCACCCCGCACCAGGCTTCCTCAGCTACCACGGCGGCGTATCTGCCCCACGAGCGCGGATGGGCGTGACAGTTCACACTCACGTGGAAGGGCAGCGACGCGCTCATCGACACGCGGCTCCACCTGATACAGCGCCGACGCAGGCGGCCCATGGTGCTCGGCCACCCTCGCGTCGTCAGCTTGGCAGGCGCCAACTGCGGATGCTCCCAGCTCGGGCGGCGGCGCCGGGCTCGCCTGACGCGTTCGCGAACTTCGGGCGCGCGCGGCGCCAGCAGCGCCCAGGAGGCGAACCGTAGGCGTCCTTGTCGAGGCAGGGCTGGTACTCCTCGGGTCCATCAGGCACAGCCGGTAGGCGAGCCGCGCAGTTCGGCGAATCAACTGAAATATCCGAAGGAGGCGCCGTCGAACGTCCCGGCCACCTTGGGGTCGGTTGTGAACGGGTTCCAGGCCAAGGTCACCTCATGGGTGCGTCCGCCGGTCTCGGCCCGCAGGGTGGCGGTGGCGCTGCTGTGCGATGTGAGGGCTATGGTACCGGTGACCTGGACGTCCTCGACGTACCTGAGCTGGGTGAGCGTGATGTCCGCACCCAACGTGAGCTGTCCGCCGCGCAGGCCCGGGTGGTTCGGCGTGGAGGGCGGGAAGATGTTGGGGTTGCGGCGGGCGGTGGCGTCGGCGGCGGTGGCGAGGACGGCGGCGAGGACCCGCTGTTGCGTGGTGGTGAGCGTGGGCGCGCGGTGGGGCGCCACGTCGGCCAGGCGCCGCGGGAAGCGGCCCACGGCCCGGTAGTTCTCGGCGCTACAACCCTGGTCGGTCACGCGCTTGGTGGCCAGGAAGGTGCGCAACGTCTCGCGGGCGCAGTGGCTGGCGGCTCCGGGCCCGCTTGGGGGGATCGTCAGCGCGTGGTCGCCGAACGGCACCGTCAGGACGCTCACGTTCGGGAAGGCGCGCAGTGATCGGGCCACAGCGCCGGGTCCGCCGTTGAAGTCGAGTTCTCCCGCCATCGCCAGGACGGGGATGGACGGCAGCGTATGTCCGGGCGGGCGGACAGGGCTGTGCCGTGGCGTCGGCCAGTCGATGCACGGCTCCACGGTGTCGAACCCGGGGTAGATGTCGGTGACCTCGTACGGCGCCAGGGGGCGTTCCCGCTGGTAGTAGCGCTCGGCTTGGGCACGACGCCCGGGGCCTGGCGTGTGCCGGTCGAACGGGAAGGCGCCGTCGCCGCAGCGGAAGGCCAGGTATCCGGCGAAGTCCGGATCGGGCCTGGTCGGCAGCCCGGTCGGCAGGTCCCGCGCCAGGCGATACAGCGGGGCGGTGTCGCCACGTAGATAGGCGTCCGCCGCCGCGGTCGCCTCCCTGCCGTACAGCGGACGCTCCACATTCCGCAGGATGTACGTCTGGAACACCGACACGGCGGGATCCGGATGGCGGCGCAGCCGTTCCACCAGCCGGGTCCAGATGCCGGACGCCTTCCCGGGAAGGGCGGCGCACTCCTTGGAGCGGTCGCACACGGTGTCGAGGTGCGTCATCTGCGAGTGGGTGAAGTACTCCCAGCTCGCGTATCCGGTCGGCTCGACGACGACGGTGCTGTCCAGGAAGATCGCGTCGAGGCTACGCGGGTGGTGGGCCGCGTAGGCTTGGGCGAACACCGTGCCGTAGGAGTTGCCGTAGTAGCTCACCCGGCCCAGACCGAGCGCCCGCCGGACCGCCTCAAGGTCGTGAGACGCCTGGTCAGCGGTGTAGTACGCGGCCTTCGGCCCGATCTTCTTCGCGCAGGGCGCGATCGTCTCCGGCTTGTCGAGGGCGGCGCCCTCGCACACCAGCCGCGAGGATTCGCCGATCCCTCTCGGGTCCATGAGCAGCAGGTTCTTGCTCTTCAGCACCGGTCCGAGCGAGTCCTGGATTCCGTCGAGCGTCGAGATGACCGGTCCCGGACCACCCGGGTTGGCCACGATGGTGCCGTCGGCGGTGTTCTTGGCCGGAATGAAGGCGAAGGCGACCGAGATGCGTTGGGACGCGGGATCGTCCCAGTCGAGAGGTACCTGCACGCTGCCGTCGCAGCGTGTGGTCGCGCCCGCGCACTCGTGCGTGCCCGGTTGGGCGGACGCAGGCGCGGGCGCGCCGGGGAGCAAGGTGGTCAGCAGCGTGAGTGCCACGACATTGGTGATCATGCATTAGCCTCCGGCGTGTCGGTGACCGGGAGGAACCCGGTCATTCCTGGGTACCGCGGGCACCGAACGCCAGAAGGATCATGCAGAGATCGCATGGAAAGACCGCCAGAATGGTCAGGTCGTTCTAGGAGCTGTTCGGAGTTCGGAACATGTGGTTGAGAAGAGGAGCTTCAACCACATGACCGATCCTCGAAGGTGGAGCCCGGCTTCGTAGCTTTCAGGTGTCTTGTCATAGCGAGTAGCCAGGCCGCGCCAGGTCTTGATCTTCTGAAAGCAGCGTTCAACGGTGTTGCGCTGCCGATAGCGCTCCGGATCGAAGCCGACCGGCCGTCCCCTTCCTCTTGCGATTGGCCTGCTGATCGGCCTTCTCCGGGATCACCGCGACGATCCGGCGGCGGCGCGGATAACCCCGGTTGGCCTTGCAGGAGTAAGCCTTGTCTGCAGCCACCGCGCGGGGGCGAGTACGCGGGCGACCGACCGGACCGCACACGCGGATCTTGTCCAGCACGGTGATGAACTCCCGGCAGCCGGCCGCCTGTCCCGGCGTGAGCACGAAGGCCAGTGGCAACCCGGCCGCATCGACCGCCACATGGACTTTGCTGCTCAACCCGCCTCGGGATCGACCAAGCCCGGCCGCCTTCGCCCGGGCCTTGCGGCGCCGCCGGGTGCTTGCACGATCTTGGCCCGGCGATGCGTCCGCGAGGTGCGCGCCGGGTGTGGCCTGCGGCGCATCACCCGCAACACCGGCGGCTGCTCCGCAAGCGGAGCCCCCTTTTCCTCGGTCAACGCCTGCTCCAGCGCATCCAAGGTCTCCCCAGCGACCGCCAGCCCAGCCGATTCCTGATGCGCCCGCACGATCGTGGAGTCCACACTGACCAACTCCAGCCCGACCTGCCCGCGCGCTGCCGCCTCGGCGATCAGCGCGTCCATCAGCGCCTGAAACACCCCCGCCCCGGCCCACCCGCGAAACCGGGAATAGAGCGTGGACCAGAGCCCATAGCGTTCCGGGACATCACGCCAGCCCGATCCCGTACGAAACCGCCACAAGATCCCGTTGAACTCGTCACGCACCCGCCGTGGCAGCGGCCCGGTAGCCGCCACCGGCAGATACTGCTCGATCAACGCCCAT
This sequence comes from Nonomuraea sp. NPDC050547, assembly GCF_044457345.1. Classification (NCBI taxonomy): domain Bacteria; kingdom Bacillati; phylum Actinomycetota; class Actinomycetes; order Streptosporangiales; family Streptosporangiaceae; genus Nonomuraea; species Nonomuraea sp. NPDC050547. The sequence continues at coordinate 434,643 of NZ_JBITGW010000002.1, read as the reverse complement.
TCAGCATCGGTCACATCGAAACGCGCCACTGCCGAGTTCTATCAGCCACGGCCAGTCCGCCGCCGAACTCTCCAAGATCCGAACCCCGAACAGCTCCTAGGATCAGGCTACGCCTGAGCAAGACCCTGAGCCGCAACCGGTCAAGATCCCGCCGGATGGAGCCGGTCGCCTGCATCGGCTACGCCTGGACGACGACGGCGAGCGCGAGGGTCTGGTCAGCTGGATCGAGGACGTCCGCGAGGGGTTCACCGGCGGGCTGAAGGAACGGCAGGAGCGGATGCCGCTGCTGGGCCTGGCCCCGATCGACGGCGTCGACTACACCCGCCCGCCCTGGGACGAACCGGCCACCACCACGCCGCCGGTGGCCGTGGACGATGGCGGCCGCCGGCTGCCCAATGCGTGGCCACCGGAGGTGCCCGCGCCCGGCGCCGACGGATGGCCGGACAAGGCGATCAGCTGGCTGCTGAAGGCGATTGCCACCGGGCTACCGTGTCCACCGCGCCGTGCTCGCCTCCCATCCCCTGCAGCCGGCCCGCTCCGCGTACGAGCACACCGTCCGCGCCCGCGACGCCGTACAGGACAGCTCTCGCGGCGCCGCCGTCGACCTGCGCGGCCGACTGCGTAGACCGTGCTCGTTCCGGGCACCGCGCTCACCGCGGAGACGTCGACCTCGCGTCTACGATTCGTCCCCGCCATCGGCGGTAGCTCGGTCCGGCTGCCATCGGGCGCGGCCTGAATGGTTCCGCTCAAGCCGCCCTCGTCGGCGTCCCAGTCGACCAGAACGATTCCGTCCCTGCCGTCGGAGCCGGACGCGCTGACGTCGGCCGGGCCCGGCACCCGAGACCAGGCCATGCCGTCCCAGTGCAGGATGATCGTGCTACTCCTGCTGCCGTCCTCGTAGTCGAACACGCTGCGGGTGCCGACCGCCCACACGTTGCCCAGACCATGGGCGACGACCTGGGTGAGCGTGATCGACGGGATGCTGCCGTCTGGCCGGCCCCGGCTGTTGATCTCGCTACTTGGGGTGCGGTCCTCGGGCGCGGGGACCAACTGCCATGACTGGCCGTCCCAACGCATGGTCGCCGCCTGGGAACTGGAACTCCCCTGCGCGAGCGGCCGGCCGGTGCCACCGACCGCCCACACCTGGTCGGGCGCCGCGGCCGACACCGACGCCGCCCAGCCGGGCAGGCGCATGACCGTCCAGGCCCGCCCGTCCCAGTGCGCGGCGTGATCCCCAACCACCAGCCACACGTCGTCGGGCGCGAGGGCGGTGGCACCGGCCCGCTCGCCCGGGTTGTAGTCCATGTCCGGTAGCGGAACCCGGCTCCAGCGCTCGCCGTCCCAGTGGTGCGCGGCCAGAGCGGCGGTGGCGGCGAAGATCCAGACGTCGCGCGGTCCGGTCGCCACCAGCGCAGGAAACCTCTCGTCGTCTTTGGAGTCCCACGTCACCTCAGGTGCGCGGCGCTCACGCCACCGCTGACCGTCGAAGTGCAGGAGCAGCAGCCGACCAGTGCCTTCGTTCGGGCTGCCGAGCACCCACACGTCGCGCGCACCGCTGGCCGCGACCGCTTTCAGCCGGGTTCCGCGCTGGTCGCCGACGTGCTCAAGCCGCCACCCGCGGCCCCGGGCCGCACGGACTGGAGCGGGTTTTGGGCTCGCCGCGGCGACGCTGGTAGAGGTGGGGGTCGGCGCGGACGCACCTGGCCGCGGGGGCACGGCCGCGCACCCCGCGGCCAGGACGGCAGCCGCGCATAACATGGCCAGGCCCTTGGCACTCATGACACGAGATGCGCGAGACGGGCGAAGGCCTCGTTCACGGACTTTCCGTGAGACGATCGCGGCAGCATCGGCGACGATCTTCAGCTCGGGCATCTTCACGACCCTTCCATATCCTGCGCGGCTCCTCGACAGCGTACGCAGCCCCACGCACGCCCAAGATCCAATGCCGCGGCCAGTAGGGGCAAAGCGGTCGAAAGCGCCACCACCCCGGCCGCTCGCCTCGTTGTCGTCCTGGCCGTCGTCTACGCCCCCACCAGAGCGATCCGCGAGCTGCGACTGGACGGCGTCGACCGGGAACCGGCGGCTTCCCATCGCTGGAAGGCCCGCCCGATCGATGCGCTCATGCACCAGGTCCCGCTCGACTGGCTCCCCCGTGGGCATAGCCGCTGGTCAGACACGGCGAACCGCATCTGACCATCAATCAGAAGAGTGCGATGGGCGCTCATTTCGTCAGCACCCTGTGGGGCGACAAGGAACTCCGCGGCCGGGCCGCGACCCTGGAACGGCTTCGCGTGGACCGGCAACTCGAAGAGGCCCTGGCCCACGGAGCCGCCCCGCTGCACCTGGCATCGGTGTTCGGCCTCGACCCCGAGACCGCGATCCATTACGCCGAAAACGCCGAGTGCTTCTGGCGACCGCTGCTGAGAAGCAAGATCCCGCCAGTTCCCGCGAACCCAAGGGTCAGTACGGTCCATGAAGCGTGAAGGCCCTTGGGTTCATCCTGAGGACCCTTCAGTTCGCGCGAACTCTGGGACTTCCCGGGGGTTGAGGAAACCTGCGGACAGCCGTTGACGGTACCCACAAATATCTTCCGCCGCCAGATGCTCCGCCGTCGCCGAGCACCTGCTCGCCGACGAACTCGATCAGAGTCCCAATCGTGATCCCCTGGGCCATGACGCCATGACCCCGACGAACTCTCCGCGTTTCAGATCTCACCAACCGAACTCGCGTGTGTTCCCGATGAGAGTCCTTCAGTCCGGCTGAACTCACTGCGGACGTGCCGTTAACGAACGTGTCACCAAGCCCCAAGCGCGGGTGATCATGACTGATGAGGCGGTTGTCATGGTGATGCCGTCCCGTGGCTCGACGTCTTCCGGCCAGGCGGTGTCGTCGCCTGCCGACCTACTCGCCGCACCTGACCGAGACCAGCGTCGTAGTCGCCGACGTGCTCAAAGGCCGGGACGACTTCGAGCCCCTCGGCGCCCGCGCGTACGTGCCAGAGGTCGGAGGACTGGGCATCGGTCCTAAGGTGCAGTTCTGGCCCCACCGGCACAACGCCGACGCCATTTTCCTGGCACTTCTCCAGAACATTTCCTAGCGCATGAGCCCTTGCCCTCACAGGCGTTTACCTCTAACCTCCGTGATCGTCGGGCGGATTGCGTAATCCTCCTATGTCTAGGGAGTGCGTGTGCGACGTTTGCTGGCTTTGTGCGTCCTGTCCACCATGATCGTGGCGGCCCCGGCCCACGCGGAGGCGCAGACGCTGTACGAGGCAGAGGACGCGACGCTGGTCAAGGCGGTCGTCTCCAACAGGTCGCCCGGCTACAGCGGCTCGGGCTTCGCCGACTACGACTCCGCGACGGGCGCCTACGTCGAGTTCGTCGTCCCCGCCGACGCGCCTGCCGAGGTCGACCTGATCTTCAGGTTTTCCAACGGCAGCACCGTCGATCGCCCGCTGGACGTCGCGGTGAACGGCGTCAAGATCGCCACCCGGCCCTTCTCGCCCTCCACCGACTGGGCCACCTGGCGCTCCACGACCGTGCGCGCCACCCTGAAGGCCGGCGCCAACACCGTACGCCTGACCACCACCATCGCGAACGGGCCCAACCTCGACAAGGTGACAGTGCGCCCGGTGGGCGAGGAGCCGGGCGGAACCGTGGTCACCTCGATCGCCGCCCTCACCGAGGCCATCAGGATCGCGCAGCCCGGACAGCGCATCGTGCTGGCCAACGGAACCTACGCCGTCAACGCCGCCATCCCGATCGCCGGCAGGAGCGGCGTCACCATCGCCGCCCAGTCCGTCGGCGGCGTCACCCTCACCGGGTCCAGAACCTTCACCTTCGACAGCTCCGCGAACGTGGCCATCGAGGGCTTCGTCTTCAAACAGCGGACCGGCATCATCGTCCCGTCGAACTCCACCGGCATCCGCATCGCCAGGAACACGTTCCAGCTCGCCGAGGTCGACGGCGCCGAGACTCACTTCCTGGACGTCCAGGGAGACGACGCGGAGGTGGCCAACAATCTCTTCGCGGGCAAGACAGAGCACGGCGTTTTCCTGCAGGTCGGCGGCGCGACGATGCCGCTGCACGTGGCGATCAGGCGCAACCACTTCCGCGACAACACCTCCACCGTCAACGGCAGCGAGGGCATCAGGCTCGGCCTCAGCGCCCTCGGGCAGGTCTCGGCGCGCGCGGTGGTGGAGCACAACCTGTTCGAGAACGTCGTGGGCGACGACGAGGTGATCTCGGTGAAGGCTTCGGACTCCGTCGTACGGCACAACACCATCCGAGGTGGTGTCAAGGGTGTGCTGACGCTGCGCTTCGGCTCGCGCAACACCGTCGAGGGCAACCACATCATCGGCGGCGACAGGGGGATGCGCGTCTACGGCGCCGAGCACACCATCGTCAACAACCACATCCAGGGCGTACGGCGGGACGGTGTCTACCTCGGAGCCGGTTACGACGCCATCCACGACGCGGCCGTCAGAGTCAAGGTGCTGCTCAACACCGTCGTGAACGCCGGTGGCGCGGCCATCTCCGCGCAGGGCGGCTCCAACCCCGCTACCTCCCCGCTGGTCGCCGACAACCTGTTCGCCCGCGCCTCTCAGGGCACGCTGATCTCGCTCGGCAACGCCGTCACCCCCACCGTGCGCGGCAACCTGTCGTGGGACACCGTCTCGGGCACCAACCCCAAGCTGGTCCAGGACGCCAACGGGATCCTTCGTCTCAGCTCCGGCAGCCCGGCCGTCAACGCGGCCAAGGGCGGCTACCCGGCCGTCTCGCACGACCTGGACGGCCAGACCCGCCAGGGCGTCGCCGACGTGGGTTCCGACGAGTACGCGCCGGAGATCGGCCCCGGCCCGCTGACCGCCGCCCAGGTGGGCCCCACGGCGGGCTAGCAAGCCGCCCTCAGCCTGGTCGGCGAGGTGCCCACCGGCAAGGTCCGGTATGACAACCTCGTGGTCGCGGTTGGCCTCGCTGGTGTAGGCCCGGTCGGCCAGGACACGATCGGGGCGCGTGCGGGGTCGCCCGCCGCCGAGCCGGGCGGTACGGATTCTGCCCAGCACCGGGATGAACTGCGGGCTGTCGCCGCGATGCCCAGCGGTCACCACCAGAGCCAGTACCTTACGGCCCTGCTCACAGGCCAGATGGGTCTTGGTGGTCAGCCCGTCGCGGGAGCGGCCCAGGGCGTGATCGGCCGGTTCGACCTGCACGCCACCGGGCGATTGCTTCTGCGTCGGCCCGTCTCGGCGAGCGCCGACGGCGTGCTGGTGAGCACGGCTGGTGGTGGAGTCCACACTCACCGACCAGCCGACCCTTCCCGCAGCGTCCGCCTGCGCTTGCAGCGCGGAAAGGATGTGTGCCCAGGTCCCGTCACGCTGCCAGCGGCGGAATCTGCCATAGACCGTTGCCCAGGGAGCGTAGGCCTCGGGCACGTCCCGCCACGGAGCCCCGGTCCGGATCCGCCATCGAATCCCATCGATCAGTTGCCGTCTGCTCCATTTCGGCGGACGACCCCGACCTGAGCTGGTGGGTAACAGCAGCTGCAGCGCTGCCCACTGCCCATCGGTCAGGTCGTGCCGCCTCGTCACCGCTACGCTGGCCACGAGGTCTCCGGTACTTGCTTCTTCTTGGTCGTAGAACCAACTACCGAAGACCTCGTCGTTTAGCGATCACCGCCACGCCGCAAACCCCAAACCCCTTTGAAACACGCCTTAGTCGTGGTCGCATCTGATCTCCTCATCAGGTAGACGCTGATCGATGAGTGGCCCGCACGGACAACTCAGCTACTTCGCGCGCGAAAGGGTCACGGATCACCAGTTGCAGCGTCCACCTGGCGCAGCGTGGTCAGGGCTGTCCGGCACGGATACCCGTGCCGGACAGCCCTGCCAGATGGCTACGAGCAATCTCGAGCGGCTTATCGCCCTTCGGCAAGCTTCACCAGGCCGAACCCGAGACCCGTCAATGCCGCCAAGAAGCAGCCTCAGCCGGACGAGTCGGGCCTGGAGGAGGGCGGTGTCCCGAGGACGGTCACCGAGTCGAGGAACTTCACCCGTGCGGAGTTGAAGGCTTCAAGCGTCCAGGTACGGCTCGGCGTCAGGACGTTGAACAACGCCGAGCCCGACCGGAAGACCACCACGTCGTCCAGCTGCTGGCTCACACGGCCTTCGCAGTCGGCCGGCACGACCACCTTCCAGGTGATCCGCCACTGGTTCAGCGCGGGGGTTGGCGCCGCGGTGACCGAGCCGGTGGTGCGCAGCACGCAGAAGACGTCGGACGGGATCGTCGCCGGCCCTGCCGGGGCCATCAGGCTTAGGGCGAGCAGCCAGGTCATGGGCATGTGTCCGGCCAATCCGCGATGAAGATCCGCACGAGGGACCCCGGCGAAACCTGCGTCCCGCCGACGGGGGTCTGGCTGAGTACCGTGCCCGGAGTCGCGTTGCAGAACGGGTCGATCTTGATGGAGGCGGTCAGGGTCAGTCCCCTGGAGGTGATGGCCTGCCGCGCGGCGGCCGTGTCGAGCCCCACCACGTTCGGCACAGTGACCTGTTGCGGCGGGACGGTCACCTCACGGAACACGTTGAACTTCGTGGCCGTGCCGTAGGCGCCGCGCAGGAAGAAGGCCCTGGTGGCGAAGACCTGGACGGTCTTGCTGCCGACCTTGCCCACCGGGGATCCGTCAAGCGTCACCTTGTAGTTGCTCAGGGTGCACAGCGGATTCTCCGTGGTCACCGAGACGTTCCAGCTGACCGTGACGCTCTGGCCGGCGGCGACGGTTGTCGGCGAGACGGAGAAGGAGTTGAGAACGATCGAGTCGATGCAGCTGATGGGGTCGGGGCCGGGGTTGTCCGGATCCTTGTCCGGTGGGAGGGCGCCGGCTGGCCCGGCCAGGCCGAGGGTCAGCATGATCGCGACGATCCCGAGCAGGGTCGTCCACCATGAACGAGACATCCACTTCTCCTTTGGTCGGTTACTCCTAAGGCGGGACATTTCGTTCCAGTTCACGTTCCGTTCCGTTCCAAGTGGCGGAACGTAACGAGCTCATCCTCGGCATCGGTGGGCTGTCCCCGCCGTACGTGCTGAGCGTGCTGGCCGTCGCCGGCAGCCCCTCTGCCTGGCGTTCTGGCGCCATTCCCCGGGCCGGGGCTTGATCATCATTAACCTCATGGCCCTCCTCAAGGTCGTCTGGAGCATCAGCGAGGGAGGCGACAGCGGCTGGGCGGTCCTGCTCCCGGCCGCGGCCGGACTCGCCGTGTGCGACCTGGCCATCATCTGGATCGCCCGGCGCCTCCACCTGCCCATCTCGCTGCGCCGCCCCCGAAGCACCACAAGGCCCGGCTCATAGCGGAGCCGTCCGCACCGGTTCTTCATGGTGGTAGCCGCATGGCCGGCGGTGACAGGTCTTCGCGTGCGCGCTCATCGCCACCGAGAAGGTGAACTGGCACTGCCGCTGGGGCCGTACGAGCTGGTCACGAGTCTCGATGAGGGACGTGCGCCACTCATCCTCGCAAGCATGATCGCTTGCGTCGGTTCCAACGGAAATCGCAGGTAGCCTGGCGTGGCGGGCATGTTGACCTGGCAGAACGCCGCGCGAGGCGTCAGGCTCCCCCTCCCCGCACCTTCCGACCGACTGGAGACCTGTGTTCAAGGCAACCGGCAGACGATCAGTGGTGCTCGCCACCCTCATGGCCACCGGGCTCGCACTGACCACCGCGACCACGGCCGCGGCGGGCACCGGCCGTCCCGCGATCATCGGTGGAAAGGCCGCGACCGAGACCTACTCGTTCATGGTCTCCTTCCAGCTGCGGAAACTGCCCGAGCACCACTGCGGCGGCTCCCTCATCGCCCCGGACTGGGTCGTCACCGCCGCCCACTGCAAGGGACTCATGAAGCCCGGCAAGACGCAGGTGCGGGTCGGCTCACTTGAGCGTGACACGGGCGGAGCTCTCACCGGCGTCAAGCGCGTCGTCACCCATCCCAACCAGGACAAGCCCGGTATGCGCGGGGAACCCAAGGACGACATCCTGCTGGTCCAGCTGGATCGGCCGGTGGACCTCGAACCCATCCGCATCGCGGACGGCCCAGGCCGGGTAGGCGAGCCGAGCCGCGTCATCGGCTGGGGCATGACCTGTGACGACCTCGACGATCCGGCCTGCTCGAACGGTTCACGGCAACTGCAGGAACTCGACACCGTACGCGTACCCGACACCCGGTGCTCTTCCCTCAACCGCGGCGAGGAGCTGTGCACCGGTGAGCTCAACGGGCGTGCTGCCAGCGCCTGCAACGGCGACTCGGGTGGTCCACAGATCCGCGGGGCCGGCGGCCGGTGGGAGCTGGTCGGAGCCACCTCGCGCGACGGCGACGACATGACGGACGCCGCGAACGGCGACGCCGGCTGCTCCACCAACCCCAGGGGCGGGCCAGGAGTCGGCATCTGGACCGACGTGACCCACTACCGTTCCTGGATCACCGACACCATCAGGGCACACAGCGCCTCCTGATCATCTGCCGGGCGGCCCAGCGTGGTGCAGGCGTGCTGGAAGGTGCGACTGACGCAGTAGTTCTTGGCGCCTTACAACCAGCATCGCGGCTCATCAAGCCCTTCCCCAAGCGGCTTCGGTGCGTGCCGTCCCGGACCCGAACCGCCGAGCTCAAACATACGCGGACGCGTCCGGCTCGATGAAAGACCAGTTCCGGCCGCGTGGGCGAGTTCGAAGAGGTACGGGTTTCGACAGGCGCAGTGCTGAGATCCATGCTGGCGCCGCGCGGGTCCCCCGCCAGAGGTGCGATGGAGATCTTCATCCTTCCTTGCCGAGCACCGTGCGCCAGAGAGTCAGGTGGTCGGTGCGGTAGCTGCTGGATCGGCCGATGGCCACGACGTCGGCGCCGGAGATCGCGATCGTGTTCAGCCATTGCGCGCCGGCCCCGCTCAGATCGGGTTGGCTGAGCGGTTGGTCCCGCCAGTCCAGACCGTCCTGCGATGTCCAGACGATGCTGTCGCTCTCGCCGTTCGTTCCCTGCAGGCCAACCGCGACGAGCCCTTTCGCCGTCGCCACGACATCCTGTACCACTGCCTCCCGCTCCGCGGGGAGCCAGGTGAACTTCCAGGTTCTCCCGTCGTCGGCGGAGACGACGGCGAAGGGCCGCTGCTCACCGGCCTTCGCCCGGCCGGATCCGACGGCTGTGATCTGGTCGCCGACGGCCACGACATGCTCCAGTTCCGCTGATTCGAGGCCTGGTGGCCGGGACCAGGGGCGGGCCGTCCACGCGCGGCCGTCCATCGACACCCACACCACGGCGTTCTCGTGACCCGCGCTTCCGGATCCGCCGACGGCCGCGTAGCCGCTCACGGTCGGCGCCACGTCGTGGATCCGTACGCTGGATTCGCTTGCCGGAAGTTCGACCGAACGGGTGAGCTTACGCAGGTCGGTGGTGAACAACAGAACTGGCCCGGCTGCGGTGCTGCCGGCGATCACATAGCCCGACCTGCCTGCGGCGAGCGCGTGAAGAGCCTGGACGGGATGCTCGGAACCGGCTGAAGCCGAATCGGTGATCTCGATCCGGCGCCAGGAGCGACCGTCGGCCGAGGCCAGCAGAAGCGGTCGCGTGGAGAGCCGCTTGTCCATGGTGAGGCCCGCGGTCAGCCAGCCCGCGCCACCGTATGCCACATCGCTCAACCGCTGCAGGTGCGCCCCGTCGATCTCGGGGCCTTCGACACGCGACCAGGTTCTGCCGTCGGCGCTGGTCCAGATCCCAGCATCCGCGGCGGCGGCGCCCACAGCGAGATACCGGCCGCCGGCGGCAGCCAGCCGGGTGACCTCGGCCGGGAGTCTGGTCCAGCCCGCCACCTTCTGCAGCGCCACCCGCGCGGCGGCCTCGCCTGGTCGCGCCGTCATCAGCACCGGCTCGCCGCCTGTGCTTGTGGACGGCCGGTCACCGCTGAGCACGAACGTGCCGGAATCCGTCACAGCCAATGCCCGCATGTCACCAGAGGTGGCACCCGTGGTGACGCTCTTGTTCCAGACACGTCCGTCCGCACTGGTGTAAACGGCGTACTGGTCCGGACCGTTCATATCACCCATGAGGGCGGCGACGCCCTTCGACGAGAAACTCAGCAGCCGCGCCACGCCGAGGTCGGCGTCGTCCGTCCCGATCCAGCCGCACGGGGACCACTCGACTCCCTCCGACGAGCAGGAGACCTCCACTCCCTTGGGTGTGGTCTCACTGGCCGGGACCAGGACAAAGGCGTCGGACGCCACGGACAGCAAGTAATCGTTGGCGAAGGGCGGTGTGCTGGGAAGCCAGGTACGCCCGGCGTCACGCGAGCGTAAAGCGACCGCGCCGAGGGCCCCCAGTGGGGGCTCGCCCACGGCCAGGACGGTGCTCCCCTTGGCGATCACACCGGTGAGCCTGCGCACGGCATCCAGCTTGCCGATGCTCGTGCTCTCCGTTCTGGCCCAGCTCACACCGTCGGCGGACGTCCAGGCGGCGGGTCGCTCCGTATCGTCGTCCAGGACGGTGGAACCGACAGCCACGAAACCGGACGAGGTCCTGGAGATGGCCATGATCCGGTCTTCGTCCCGGAACACGGTCAGCCCGCCGGCCGCCACGGCCGTCCAGGTATGGCCGTCGGCGCTGGTCCACATGCCTTTGCCGGCCGGGCCGTCGTCGTCCCCCACCGCCAGCCAGCGGCCGTCGCCCCTGACCACGCTGTTTACCGTGGCCGGTCCCCGTTCAGGTCCCCCTTGCCCGGCGACGTCGCCCAGCTGCCACGTCCTGCCGTCGTCGCGGGAGGACAGGAACAGCGGCCGAGGAACCGCGCCGGTCGTGTCGCTGCCGGCCGCCACGACCACATCTCCCGAAGCGGCCACGGCGTTCAGAACCTGCTTCCCGCTCCTGTCCGGCGGGGCGGCGAACATCCGGTCCGCCAGGACGGCCGTACCGGCGGGCAAAGACGGATCCGCATCAGAGCCGAACAGCCGCACCCCGACCAGGATCGCACCCAGGACGACAAGTGACATCACGACCGAAACGATCCGCCGTGCGGCGGGACGTGCTCCGGCCAGGGCTGACGCAGGACCCGGAGTCCGGCTCGCAAGGGCCTGTGGCGAAGGCGGTGAGGCGAGCATCCGAGCAGCGGCGGCGACGAGCTCTTCGGGGTCCTCTCCGTTGAGGGACATGGATGCGCCGGCCGAACCGCTCGGCTCCCCGACCAACGCCAGCAACACTTCGCGGGCGCTCGGCCGTTGCTCAGGCGTCTTGTCGAGACACCGTCCGACCAGTGCCTGCATCTGCTTCGGCAGGCCGGAGACGTCGCCAGGGTGGTTCAGGATCCGATGCACCGTCGCGGCGAGGTTGGACCGTCCGAACGGTGGATTCCCCGTCGCCGCAAAGATCATTGTGCCTGCCCAGGCGAACAGGTCCGACGCCGTCCCGACGCGCGCGTCGGAGGCCTGCTCGGGCGACATATAGGACGGCGTGCCGACGATGCCCGCCACGGAGGTGGTGGTCGTGTCCAGTATCCGTGCGATGCCGAAGTCGACGACGCGCGGTCCGTCCGGCCCCAGCAGGACGTTGGCGGGCTTGAAATCGCGGTGGATGATTCCGGCCCGGTGAATCGCCACGAGGGCCGCCGCCGTACCGATGGCCAGGCGTTCCAGTTCTCCAGGTTCGAGCGGGCCCGCGGACGCGACCCGCTGCTGGAGCGACGGCCCGTCGATGAACTCGCTGACCACGTAGGGACGGCCGTCGGCCATGGTGTAGTGCAGGACGCGAGCGGTGCAGAAAGGGGCGACCGTACTCGCCGCTTCGATCTCCCGCAGAAAGCGGCGGCGGGCTTCCTCGTCATCGGCGTGCTGGCCCTGTAAGACCTTGATGGCGACGCGTACGCCCGTGGGAGCCCGGGCCAGATAGACGATGCCCTGCCCACCTTCACCGATACAGCCGATCAGCTGGTAATCGCCCAGTTGGGCAGGCTCCCCTGGTCGTAACGGACGGGGCTCCGGCACGCATGCTCCTTTCCGCCACTCCGCGCAGACTGCGGCCTCCTGACATCATCGCGCACCGCCACCGCCGTCCTGAAGCAAATCAACGGGTCGTCCCGCTAGATGATTGATTCCTGGTGGTCGCGGGGCATCGTTCAATGGTCGTAGGCGATCAGGGAGCGCAGGATCGGCTGTCCGGTCTTGTCGTTCTGCCAGATCGCAGCGGTCAAGGCGAGGATCCGGGTCAGAACACGGACGGTGAGTCCGGCGATGGTTCGGCCACCGTGTCGTTCCAGGTCGAGCCGGCCTTGGGAAGTCTGGCGACAAAGCCCGCCTTGATGCCGCGCCGATATAGAGCGAATTCCACCAGGTTATGGCGTTCAACCCGACGCCGAGCGCAGCTATCTGGTCTGAACCCCGAAGAACCAGCTCGGCCTCGAACGCCACACCGCCCGCACCAGCGACGGACTCTGGCCCCGGGTCAACCATCAGGGTCTAGCGTCCGGCCTCCGGCGGGCGGTTACCGGGCCGCCAACCCAGGGCGTACAACTCCGTGACGGGTCCGAACTCGGTGGGGTCGCGGCGCGGACCCGCGATCAGCCGGCTCGCCACGAAGAATCCGATCACGGTCAGGACGGCGCCCAGGCCGACGGCGTCCATCAAGAACGCGGCAACCGCTACCGCGGCCAAGGGGCCGATCAGCGCGCCGCAGGCGATTCTCCAGCCGCGCTTCCTCCTGCACCGACGGCAGCGCGGCACCTGGACAGTGATCGTCCGCCAGGTTATCCGGGTCTGGTAATAGTCGGTCGCGCGGTTGACGTCACCGTGCATGGGCAGGTGCAGCGCGCATGGCTCGTCGGCGTCCTGTCCGCAGAAGAAGCAGGAGGCGTAGGAGAGGTTGTCCGCGATGATGTCGACGTTCTCCTGCACGCGATCACGGACCGACTCCGAGTCCGCCAAGGTGAGGGCGTGCTGGAGGAGGTCCAAAGATCGCCGGTAGTCCTTGGCCGTGTTCACGTAGGCGACGACGCAGCCGAGAACCGTCAGGGCCATGTCGTCACCGGCCTCCCGCACCCCCCGGTGATCGTCGGGCAGTACGCTTGCCACCACTCTGAGAAGGGACTTGGCCTCGTCGAGGAACTGCTCGGCCAGCTCGTCCCCACGTTCAGGGGTCGCTCTGACCGCCTGCCCCAAGTTCTTGCACAGCGTCTTGATCCTGGACGTCTCGTGCCCCACCGCGCCGTGCAAGGCCTCGTCGACCAGCCCGGTCGAGAATCCGGACGCTCTCATGCCGGTGATGTGCCCGCGTGAGTCCTTGAGCCGCCCGTCCTGTGCGGCCGCGACCGCCAGTTGGGCGTTGATGGCCAGCAGGGCAGCAGGAAGGTCCTCGCGCATCCGGCGGACGACGCCCGCCGTCAGTCGTGGATCGTCGAGCTCGTTGGCGCGTACCCGCATCAGCTCCCAGAAGGAGTCGTCGGCGATCACCTCGCCCCAGCACTTGTACGCTCGCGTCCACAGCCGGATGGCGTCGGTGTCCAGACTGTCCGTGTCGAGTGCCCAGACGTGTGACAACACCGCGATGTTGTGCACCGCGACGGTCCTGGCCGGCTGCTTCGTCGTGCGCTCCCACACGCGGAGCGCGTCGTGCGGCTCGCCCTTGAGCAGGGCGGTCATGGCGTCGTCGACCTCGCCATCGGGCATCGGCCACAGCCAGAAGAGCTCGTCCACCAGCCGGGACACCGGATCCTTCAGCCGCTGTGCGGCTCGTTGCCGCGTGTCCTCGTCAGGGGGCCGGGCGGGCGGCAGTATCCCCTCGCTCGCGCCTGACCTGCCGAGACGCTCCATGAGGCGCATCTTCTCTGTCTGCCTCCGGATGTCGCGTGTCGTCGCGCGCACCGGCAGCCCGGTGATCCGGAAGGCGTTCTCCCGGTACAGGTCCGGCCGCAGTCCCAGCAGCGTCATCCGGCGGCTCCGGAGATGCGCAGGGTGACTGTACGGTTTCGCGCGCCGTCGCGGTACGGCGGCATGACCCCGCCCAGGGACGACAGCGCGAACCTTGTCGTGGGGATCCGCGACGTGGCGCGGAGGATCTCGCGCACGTAGGTAGCCCTGGCCAGGCCGAGGTCGGCGTTGCTGACGTGCTCGCCGCCCGGCAGGAGCGCGTCGCGGTCCGTGTGGCCGACGACGGCCACCTCTATCTCGGTGGCGTACGGGCGCAGACGCCTGCCCAGGTCGCCGAGCACGGCCTGGCCGCGGCGAGTCAGCTCGGTGCCCTGGCTGAACAGGGCGCCTTTGAAGACGATGGAGATCTCCCCCGGTGACCGCCTCACCCGGATCCCCGGAACGTCGAGTCTCATGCGGGCCAGCACGTCGGGCTTCTCCGGCGGCGAGGTCGTCACGACCGTCAGCGGGGCCGTGAGCTGCCGGGGCATCGCAGGCGCGGCGGTTTCCCGGCGGATATCGACGAGCAGGACGAGCACCGCGCCTGTGACCAGCACCGCGCATGTGGCGAGCAGGCCCTTGCCGAGCCTGCGCCGCCGCGCGGCGGGACGCATGGCCGCGATCCGCCGGCGTCCGGCGGCGATCTCCGCCCCGCCAGGAGCCAGCCGCTCCGCCTCTGCCCAGCACTGGTCCGCCCGGTCGAGGTCGCCCTGCTGAGCGTAGATGCGAGCCAGCAGGTCCAGCACGGTCACGCTGGGCTCCCCCTGGAGATCTTCCAGCAGTTCCGCGGCCTCTGCGCGGCGGCCGCTCCGCGCCAGGGCCCTGGCCTGGGCCAGGACCAGCTCGCGGGTGACGGATAGGGCCATGGTCACCTGCTTCATGACCCACGTACGACGGTGCTGGACAGATCGAGCGGTGGCGGCGCCGGCAGCATGTTCTCCAGTTCGCGGTTCACGTCGCGCACCGTCCTCATGTCGCCTCGCTCCATCGCCTTCCTACCGGTGTCGATGAGCTGAGTGGCCTCCTGCTTGTCCCGCATGTCCGGCAGCAGGCCCCTGAGATGCTCGAACCGGATGCGGGGGAGCTCGTCCGTCCTCTCCAGCACTTCCGCCGCCAGCCCGTAGGCGTCGGCGACACATCTCCTGACCAGGTCGGCGTCATGGGCGTTGATCGCCTCCCGCGTCGCGGACTCGAGCGTGGTCAGGGTCCGCTGGTCGCTCATGTCGCCCATGCCCAGCACGATGTCCCGGACGCCGGCCATCGTCTCCTTCGCCTCCTGGACCAGCTTGGGCCACTCCACCATCTCCTCTACCTCGTCGATGGCCACCTGGAGATCGAGCAGACGCCTGCCGCACTCCGTGGCGGCGTCCGGATCGGCGCGGGCCGCATCGACCAGCCGGTCGAGGTCCTTGGCGGTCCCCTCCGCGTCGATCCTGGCGACCAGTGTCCCGGCCCTGACGTCGCCGAGGTCCCTGGCTTCCGTGCGCAGTTCGTGCAGCCGGTGCCTTTCCGCACGCACTTTCTTGTTCAGCTCGTCGTGCGTGGGAGTCGTCTCGGTTCGCAGGTTGACGACGTGCTCGAACTCCTCATCAAGGAGCGGAATGTACGCACGCGCGACGACCAGCCGGGACTCGTCGACCACCACGGAGAACTCCACCTCGCTGCCCGCCGGCACGTCACGGGTGACCTGCCCAGGATCGATCTCCAACCGGCCGACCCGCCGGTTGCGGTCGGCGCGCGAATACTCGCCCTCCACGATCGGGATGCGGATGTAGCCTTCGAGCCGGCTGTTGCTGAGTGCGATCGTGGTACGCAGCGTGTGCCTGCGCCGCGCCGGGAGCGGCGTCCCCCTCGGGAGCAGCCAGGCCACATCGTGGTCCTCCAGCCATACGCCGATCGCGTTGGTGAGCGTGGGCTGGGAGTCGACGGCTCCGACCGTGTACGTCAGCTCGTCGGGGCTCACCTCGCGCCGGGTTCCCGAGCCGTCGGTGAGCTCGACGCGGAACGTGTTGGCCCGCCCGCGCTCTGCCCACAGCGTGGCGGTGAAGGTCCCGTCGGCGTCCAGCGCGATCTTGCCGCTCCGCCACTCCGGCCGGGCCTCCGCGTTGACCAGTTCGATCGCGAACCCCGCCGTGTCCGCCCCTGACACCCGGCCTCCGATGAGCGGCTCGGTGTCCGCCCCCACCGGCTCGTAGGCCAGAGCCACCACGTACTCCCCGGCGGGCGGGACGGCCAGTGCCGCCACGGCGTCCAGGCGTTGGGTTCCGGCGAAGATGGCGGCGCCCGTGGCCACGGCCGTGATGGGATCCCTGCTGTGGTCGAGCGGGATCCCAAGCCCCTGCCGGGGGTCGGCAAGCCGTTCCCTGAGATACGGCGACAGTGTGGGACCACCCACCAGCAGGACCTTCTCGATGTCAGCCGTGCCGAGCCCGCGCTCCTCCAGGGCCTTCTTGCACAGATTCACCGAGCGCACGATGAGCGGCTCGGTGAGCCGCACCAGTTCCGCCCGCTCCAGGTCGTAGAAGAAGTCGACGTCATCGCCACGGTCGTCCTTCAGCAAGAGGGAGATCGACGCGGACTCGCTGCGCGACACCTCGATCTTGGCCTCTTCCGCGGCCCGCTTGAGCTGACTGATGGTCGCGAGCGACCTCGGGTTGCCCCGGCTGAGATCGGCGAACCGGTACTCCCTCGTCAGGGCCGGGATGAACAGCTCCTCGACGATCTTCCAGTCGATCAGCTTCCCGCCGAGGGTGTTGTCGCCCCGGTGGTTGACGACGGTCAACTCGCCGTCCCTGAGGTTGACCACGGCCGCGTCGAACGTGCCGCCTCCCAGGTCGTACACCAGCCAGAAGGCATTGTCAGCCGTACTCTGGAACCCGTACGCCAGCGCGGCCGCGGTGGGCTCCTGCAGCAACGGCGCGTGCTCCAGCCCGGCGAGCCTGGCGGCCTGCTTGGTCGCCTCGCAAGCACTGAGCTGGAAGGCCGCCGGCACCGTGATGACCGCCGCCCGCAGATCCTCGCCGGTCCGCTGCGCTACGTCGCCCTTGAGCGACTTCAGTACTTCAGCGGACATCTCCTCCGGCGTCATCGACCGGCCGCCGTCGGCGAAGACCTTGGGCTGGTCGGTCATGCCCATCCTGGCCTTGAACTCGATGCAGGTGTTCTCGTGATCCAGCTCGCTGCGCTTCCTGGCGACGTCGCCGACGTGGAGCCGTTCCGCGCGGTCGATCCAGATGGCCGAAGGGGTGATCTCTGATTGGCGGTTGTTCTTGACCACCTCGACGCCCACGCCGTTCAGCACGGCGATCGAGCTGTTGGTGGTGCCGAGGTCGATCCCGTAGCCGATCGTGGTCCTGGTCACGGGGTGACCTCCTTCGCGACGGCGTCGGGGGTACCCACGATCACCTCTCCTCTCTGGATCACATGATCGTTCAGGTAAACGCTCGGCCGGATGGTCTCCACCACCCGGTCACGGTCGAGGCCGGGCGCGGGCTGGTAGGACAGCACCTCGATCGCGAGCCCCGGGTCGAATGGGTCGTTCACGTGCTCCTGGACCTTGATGCCGGCCTGGGTGAAGGAATCCCAGGCCATCTCCAGGTAGCGGGTCACGGCCCGCGTCTCCCCCGGAAGCCGCCGTACCCGGCGATCGAGCCGCCAGATACTCGTCACCACCTCGGCCACCGAGTGCCCGGAAAGGGCGTCGTCAGGAGTCTCCGTGGTCCGATCCGTCCCCAGACGCTCGAACGCCACCAGGGCGTCGTCGGGCCAGGCCGCGGCATGGATGCGGAATTCCCTCGGATGACGTAACTGCCGTACTTGCGCCGCTATGGAACTCAGCAGTGCCACGTCCGCGCGTTCCTTCCCGTTGGATCGCCACCGATCGGCACAAAGTAGCGCCACTCGCTCGGGAGGGGTCCCGGCCTGCCCTCCCCCACAACGGACGCGTAGCGAACCGATTCCGCGTGATCTCGATCACCCATCGTGCGGCAACAATCCGCTTCACAGGGTGACGGAGCCCTGTGGCCCGGCTCAACGAATCGGCTGCTGGTCGTCCGCGGGCTGCGCCAGGACCTTCAGGAGTGATCGAGTTGCCGCTTCACGACCTGGTGGGGGTAGCGGTGAAGTACGGCGCGAGGTCGAGCTCGTCCGGAGATTCCAGCAGCCTTCGCATCAGCCTGCCGTCGAACGCCACCACGCGAACTTCGTCGTGGGCGCCGTTGTCGTTCTCCCAGCAGTACAGATGCGACTCGTCGAACCAGCCGAGCACCTTGTCGCAGTCGGAGGAGAACCTGCGTACCTGCTTGCCGGTGCTGGCGTCCCAGAGACAGTGATCGCTGTCGTCGTCACCCGGGCAGGCGGTCACGAAGGTCTTGCCCGAGGGTGAGAAGAGGTCGACGGTGCCGGACGCCAGCGGCCCCACTCCAGGCAGGTCACGTGTGTGTTTGCCGGCGGCGTCGAAGAAGCGCAGCCCCTTGTTCTTGCCATCGACGATGACGACGCCCTGTTCGGCGCCGTCCCAGCCGAAGTTGTTGTCGCCGAGCGAGGCGTCCGCCACCCTGACCACCCGGACCTTGCTCTGGAACACGTCGTTCCTGTCCACGTCGACGATGGCGAACCCCAAGGTGACCCAGCGCTCCTTGTCCCGCTTGTCGGTGATCTTCTTGTTGAGGTTCAGGAGGATCTTCGAGCCGTCCTTCGACCAGGCGCGGATGCTGGTGTCCTGCGGTTTGGGCAGGGTTTTGATCCGGAAACTCGAGTCTGTCCGCCGGTCGGTGAGAAGGATCGAGTCGTAGCCGTCCGCGGTGTAGTCGTCCGGCCTTCCCGCGAGATAGCGGCCGTTGGGGGACACCAGCGACTCCATGTTGCCCGCGTACCTGTCGAACTTCCCCCGCAGCGACTGCCTGGCATAGTTGACGTCCTTGTCGAGCTTCTTGTCGTAGACGTCGTATGCGGTCAGTGCGATGGGGTCGGATGGGCTCTCCTGGAGCGTGATCGGCCCGCCGGGCAACGTGGTCGGCGAGGGTGTCGCCTGCTGCGACGCGGTCGCGGACCTTGCGGCGGTCGGCGAGGCTGCGGGCGTACTCGTCCGCGGCCGGCCGGGCAGCGCTATCGCGGTCACCACAGCGGCCGTGGCGATCAGGGCCGCGGCGGCGAGGAGCGGCCCGCGTGCGGTCCTGCCACGGCCGGCGGGCGGGGCGGGGTCCCGCGCGGCCTGCCTGGTTCCCGCCACGAGCGGGTCGGTGCCGGGCTCCGGATTCCGGAGCAGGTGCGTTATGACGTCCATGGCCGTTGGCCGGCTTCCCGGCTCCCTGGCCAGGCACTGCTGCACCAGTTCGGCCAGCCGTCCGTCGAGCGAGCCCAGCTCGGGCCGATCGCTGAGGATCCGGTGCATCACGGCAGGTGTTCCGTCATTGCCGAACGGCGCCTGCCCGCAGGAGGCGAAGACCATCGTGCCGGCCCAGGAGAACAGGTCGGCCGACGATCCGAGCCCGAGCCCCATGATCTGCTCGGGCGCCATATACGCGGGTGTCCCGATCTGCGTACTGCTTGTCATGGTGGCCGGGCCGAGCGTGCGCGCGATGCCGAAGTCGATCACGCGCGGGCCGCCGGCGCCCATGATGACGTTGCCGGGTTTGAAGTCCCGGTGCACCACGCCGGCTTCGTGGATCGCGGCGAGCGCGGTGGCGGTGCCGATGGCCAGCCGCTCCAGGTCGCCGCTGGTGAGCGGGCCGTCCTCCCTGACGGTCTGTTCCAGCGACCGGCCCTCGACATACTCGCTGGTGATGTACGGCCGGCCGTCCTCGACACCCGTGCTGAGCACGGCCGCGGTACAGAACGTCGCCACCCGCTGGGAGAGCGCCGCCTCCTGCATGAAGCGGGCCACGCTCTCCTCGTCCAACCGGTGCAGCCATTTGATGGCCACGTGCGCGCCCATGGGCGTCCTGGCAAGAAAGACGACGCCCTGCCCGCCTTGGCCTAACCTGCCGAGGAGTTTCAGGCCACCCAATTTCTCAGGGTCGCCGGGTGCCAACGGCGTGAAATTAGCCATGCGGTCATTGTGTTGCCAAGGAGCGGATCTACCGCAACCTTACTGAGCGGCGACTGCCCTCGAACTTCCCTCTGTCAGCGATGCCGGGCTCGTGGAAAGATCGGGGCATGGCGTCGATGAAACGCGGCCCCCTCAGCAAGGTGGAACTTCTGCCGGCGGAGCCCGGCGACCTCATCGGCCAGCTGCCTCCCGCCGTACCGGGCACCCTGTACGTCCAGGGAACCAAAGGCGGGATCCGCGTCGCGCCGGACGCCGGCATCGATGTGGTGTTCGGGCGTTGTGAGCCGGACGTGCACGTGTGCGTGGGCCCCGACGACCCCTACGTCAGCCGACAGCACGGCATCATCACCTACGAGAACGCGCGATGGGTCCTGTGCAACGTCGGCAACCTGCCCATCCGCCTTCCAGGTGAGCGTCTGGTGCTCACCGGGCACCGCGTGCCGCTGCCGCTGGCGTACACACCGCTGTTCATCGTTGCCCCCCGGCAAGACCACTTACTTGAAGTGCGCATCGTCATGACGGCATCGAGCCCGGCGCCGCAGGTCCGCCAGGAGACCGACACCCGCAGCCCGAGCGGATGGCCCCTGAGTCCCGTCGAGCGCCTGGTCCTGGTCTGCCTGGGTCAGCGATACCTCCGGCCTGAGCCCTGGCCGCAGCCACTGACCTGGGCCCAGGTCGCCGACGAGCTCAGCCACCTCCGCCCCGCGGAACAGTGGACCACCAAACGAGCCGCCCACATCGTCTCCCAAACGCGCCAGCGGCTCAGCGCCAACGTGCCCGGACTCCTGGAAGAGGAGATCCCTCCGCCTCTGGGCAACACCCTCAACCACAACCTGATCACCACGCTGCTGGTCTCCGGCACGATCGGCCCATCCGACCTCCTGCTCCTCGACGAATCCTGTGCCGCGTCAGAAGATGCTTGAGCTGCAATAACCCGAGGGTCCATGGTCCTCGATCGTCGTTCGGGTAACCCCGGTCAGGAACCACCGCTCGACCTGGTGCTGACCGCCCAACGCCGCGAAGGCGCCCAGATCCGCAGCGAGAAGGGCGGCCGCCCCCTCGCCCAACCCGGTGATCGTTTCCGGTCACAGCACCAGACGGTGACGTTGTCGCGGCGCGAGCCGTACGGGCCGACCAGCGGAGCACTTCGGCGCCGTCTGCGGAGCCTGCGGTGCGGAGGGCCGCGACGGTCTGTGAGCGTCGCTATGTGGGGGTCTGTCTAGATCTTGGCTCTGTCGCAGAAACGGTGGTGACAGAAGGTGATCACCCAAGAAGGATGCGATGACGGAGCAGAGTGAACCCTGCCCTGCCGTACATCTGGCGCTTGATCAGTTTCGTTTTCGTGTTGACGCCCTCGTTCCGCCATGGTGATACGGGAGGGTGAGCCCGGCGTAAACGGCGGCGCGGTCTTGGTCGAGGCCGGTGCAGAAGCTGTGCAGGTGGGGCAGGTCCGCCTCGCGGACCACGGTGATCCGTGAGTCGAGGAGTTCGGTGTTCTCCGGGTCGGGCTTGAGCAGGGCGGCGAAGTCTCGCACGGCAGTAGCCAGGGTGGTCATCTGCGTGCAGCCGGCGCTGAGTTGCACAGCCGGCTCACGGTCGGCGTTCTGGAGCTGGTCGGGGTTGCTGAGCAGCAGCCGGGTGACGCGGCGGGCGGAAATCGCGGGCCGATCAGCCTCGGCCCGGCCCTGGTTGATGTAGCGGTGGAGCAGGTTCTGGCTGCCGGTACAGCCCAGTTCCTTGATCTCGGCCAGGAGCGTCTGTACCGGGACGGCCGGGTCCTGTTCGCGCCGGGCGCGAAGGTGGTCGCGGTAGGGGCCGACCACGGTGGGGCGGTACTGCGGGGCGCGCCGCATGCGCTCGGGCTCGCCGGCCCGCGCGTAGCGCTTAACCGTGTTCAGCGACCATTGCAGGCGGCGGGCGGTCTCCAGCAGGCCGACCCCGGCATCGACCAGGTCATGGACCCGCCTCCACCGTTCTAATGTGGTAGCCGCGCGACTGCCCGCCTGCAGCGGTGGCCCGTGCTTGGCCCAGCACGAGCTGTGGGCGCCGACCTCCTTGCGTACCGCCTCGCCCAGGCCATTCCACAGGTGCCAGCGATCACTGACCTGCACCGCGTCCGGAAGCGCGTCACGGATGGCCTGAGCGTAGGTCGTCGAGCCGTCCCGGCACACGATCTCCACCCCGCGATGGGCACGCAGCCAGGCGGCCAGGGTCTCGGCCTTGCGACCCGACAGCACGTCGATGCGCTGATTCGTCTCGACATGGCAGCGCCGGCAGCATGCGCAGCGCCGTGAACCGCGTGACCGGGATGGCCATGACCTGCAAGGTCCGCGCGGCGGCCCGTCCGGCCAACTCCTTGATCACAGCTGTGATCTGCGTGGCCAAGCGGACGGTCCGGCGCTGATAGCGACGCAGCAGGCCGGGAATCTGTTCGCGAAAGGTTCGCCGGCAGCCTGGCGTTGGGCCCACCAGCCGGCGCACGCGCACCACGAGCACGACAGGTCGGGCGTCGACCGAGACGTCGGTGACGATCCGCTGGTGGTAGCCGTGCACGCTCCTCGTTGCAGTGCCACAGTCCGGGCAGGAGCTCGGGTCATCCGGGGTCCGTACCCGTCGCCGTATCCGGTCGCCCTCGTCGACCACGTCCTGGACGATCAGCGGCGACAACCCTGCAAACACCGTGCTCACGGGCACTGTGGCATCGATCATCGCACGGTGACACGTGCAGACGATCAGTCACCACCGTTTCTGCGACAGAGCCGTCCCCGTGGTGGTCAGCCGCAGTGCACATTGTTGAGTGTGCGGGTCGTGTAGCCCGGTACGGTTCCGGCGACGTCGATGCATTGGCCGGGCGCGGAGACGTACACCGGGCCGGCGTAGTGCGTGTAGTAACCGGCATCGGTGTGGTCCCCGCTGCCGTCGCCTCTGGAGATCGAGACTCGCTTCCAGCTCATGGTGTTGGCGTACTGACCGTAGCCGTAGGTCAGTGCGCAGTTCCTTCCGGCGCTGGAGCTGTAGTGCACCTCCAGGGTGCCCGTACGGGTCCCGTCCTCGTGGGAGATGCCGTAGACGCCGACCCTGGTGTAGCCGCTGCCGCAGGGGCCGGCGGCGCCGGCCGGGGCGGTACTCACGACCAGTGAGGTGGCGGCTGCCAGGGCGGTGCCGGCCAGGAGGGCCGCCAGCTTACGTGTGTTCACGAGGAGTCCTTTCGAAGGTCGTTGTCGTGATCGGGATGGCTTGGTGGTGCGCTCTACCCTTTGGCCACGGTCCCGGCGATCCCTTCATGGGCGTCCCAGATGTCGGTGACGTAGGCCCTGCAGGGGGTGAAGACGTTGCCGTTCCCCCCGCCGCCGGTCAGGATGCCCTTGGCGATGATGTTGCCGCGGGAGTTGTGGACGTACACGGGTGCTCCCGAGTCGCCGGCTCTGACGCATTTGCCGGTTTTGGCGGCGCGGAGCACGTTCCGGGCGACCGCGCCGCCGGAGTATTTGACGTTCATGCGGAGGCGATTCACTGTCCATCCGCACAGTTCGCCGCCGAATGCGCCGCCGACGCAGAACTTGTCGTTCTTCTTCGTCCGCCGAGTCACCATGGACTCGACGACCCGCCAGTTCCCGGAGTTGCTGTTGCCGACGTAGATTCTCGCCAGAGAGCTGAGGCCGCGCATCACGTCGATCAGGGCGAGGTCACCGCGGTATCGGCCGCGGACCTTGATGCTTCCCTTCGCGTTGTCGTAATTGTCATAGGTCACCTGGCCGATCCGCTGGCCGCCGCCGCTGAATGCCGGTACATCCCAGACGGTGCAGTGCCCGGCGGTGAGCATGCCGTGGGTGTTGCCGTCGCGCCAGGCGAAACCCGTGGTGCAGGCGCCGACGCGGGTGGTGAAGGAGGCACCGCCGAAGAAGGGGCTGGTGTCGTTGTGCCGGGCCATGGGCTCGGTGGGACCGGGGTCGTCGATGACCAGGAGGGCGACGACGTCGCTGCCGTAGCGGGCGGCGAGTGCGGTGCGTAAGGCGCCGGTGGCCGCGGTGGTCTCCACGATCACCCGGCCGGACTCGGGGTCGAGTCCGGCGGAGTGGATCTTGTCGGCGTCGGGTAACTCGGCTGGTGCGAGCTCGACGATCTCGTCGGAGATGTCCTGCAGACGCGCCCAGGTGTGGGAGACCACCGTGGTCTTGGGGATCCATTCCAGAGCGCCTTCGGCCACGAGCGCGCGTGGCTGGGCGGGGTCCTTCGGCGGCTCGTCCACGGTCGTGCCGAGCGGCTGTGCGCCGTCCTTGGGATGTTCGGCGTGAGGAGGGGGGACGGCAGACGGATCGTCGGTGCCTTCCTCCGGGGCCTGGCTCGCGGGTGGCACCGCGATCGGCTGTACGGCCTCGCCTTGAGCCTGCGCGGTGACGACGGGGATGTACAGCGCGCCGGTTCGGTCCACGTACGGCTGGGCGTAGACGGCGGGGTTGCCCAACGCTCTGGCCTCGGCCTCACGCAGTGCGTAGGTCTGCTGGAAGGTGAGGTCGGGATCGTCGGCGAACGGGTCCGTGGGCAGCACGTCCACGGGGGCGGGCCCACCTGCCGCCGCTGGCGTGCCGAGCAGGAGCGCAGGGGTCAGCGCGGCGCTGAGGAGTGCGGAGCGCAGGGGGAGGGATGGACGCAAGAGAGCCTCCGGTTCACGTGCTCTGATGGCCGTTTGGTGCGGCGGTCACGCTCGTCCGGCAGGCGTGTCCTCAGTGCCCTGCCGGGCGGCCTCATGACGCGGGCGGCGCGTGACCCGCGCTGCCCCGCGATCGCCTTTCATGAACTTGCGGCGGAGGAACAGGGTCAGCGCGAAGAGCCCGGCGAGCAGCCACATCACTCCCCCTCGGTGAGCATGTGGCGGGCCCAGTTCCGCGCCTTGGCCGGGTCACGGGTCGCGAACGTCGGGCAGCCCCACAATCTGTCGGCCGACCGCAGCGCCTTCTCGGGAGATTCGCCGTCAAGGACGAAGGCCAGGCCACGGCACCATTGACGTAGACCCGGCCGTATCCGCATGAGCATGCGGACCCGCGTCAGCGCCTCCTGCCCGCGCGGGGCGGGCCCGGCCATGGTCATGTTCACCACGGCGGTGAAGGGTGTCTGCCGCTGTGTGGCCGACCGCAGTGTCGCGGTGAGCGAGGCCGGGTCCTCGGTACGTACTTCGAGGAGCGGCCATTGATCCCAGTTCTCCATGCAGCGACCTCCATTTAGGTTAGCCTTACTTAAACACTTGCGGACACTGTCCGCAAGTAGCATGGGCAATGTGACGGACCGTCGGCCATGGGGCAGCCTGGAGAGGGCACAGATCGTCGAGGCCGCGATCGGGCTCGTGCGCGAGGAGGGTGTGGAGGCGCTCACCATCCGCCGCCTGGCCGCCGAGGTGGGCGCGTCCCGGATGGCGCTCTACCGGCATGTGGCGGACAAGGACGCGCTGCTCGACCTGGTCGCCGACGAGGTC
Source organism: Nonomuraea sp. NPDC050547 (assembly GCF_044457345.1). Classification (NCBI taxonomy): domain Bacteria; kingdom Bacillati; phylum Actinomycetota; class Actinomycetes; order Streptosporangiales; family Streptosporangiaceae; genus Nonomuraea; species Nonomuraea sp. NPDC050547. Next base: position 409,200 of record NZ_JBITGW010000002.1, on the reverse strand, counting down.
GCCACCCAGGTGATCCGGGAGGAGGCGTTGCGCGGCCCGTGGCAGGAGCGGCTGCGTCGGCTCGCTCACAGCATGCGTACCGTGCTGAGCGAGCATCCCGGCCTCGTCGACCGCGTGATGAGCCGCGCGAACGCCGGACCGGGCGGGCTGCGGATCGCCGACACGATCGCGGACGTTCTCCTTGCGGCGGGCCTCGACGTCCAGGCCGCAGCCCGCCACTACCTGATCTTCGTGGACTTCGTGTTCGGACGGGTGCGGCGCGAGTTCCACGGCGACCCGACCGCGCCCGAACGCAACGCCGAGCTGTTCGCGGCCGCGGAGGCGAGCCCGGAGGCGAACCGGCTGAAGGCCCTGCTGCCCAGCCTGCGCTCGCTGACACCCGATCAGATCTTCGACGCGGAACTGGACATGATCATCGGCGCGATCCGCGAGGCCGCTCACCCGAAGTGACGAACTCCGACGCCACGCGCAACGTTCCCCACCGGGGGCCGCAAGCCTTTCGGCAGGCGGATCACTGCCCGATGCTGGGCAGCGGCGGCGCATGCGCGACCCGCGATCAGCCAAAGACCATCGGAACCCGCACTGGTGTGCGGTGGCGGCCGGTTCTATGGCCTTGGCGAATTCGTCACCCTGCCGAAGTGGGCCGACATCCTGGACCGGCACTTCCCAGTTGTCGGCGATTGACCTAGGTGCCCGAAGCGCCGTCAACCGCTCGGGCCGGAGACTCGTTCCAGACTGGCTTGGTGGTTCAGAGCAGCGAATCGAGGGTCAGCGGTCGGCGTTCATATGGAGGCGGCCGGTGCGGACGATCAGTCCGGACAGAGCTGAGAAGCTGGGCATCCCCGTGCCCATCTCCATCTCAGCCCCTCGCCGTCCTGCGCCTTGATAGCTCCTTCTGTACCACTTCATCTGCTCATACGGTCTCGCCGCAGGCAGTGAGCGTTTTTCATCCGACTTCGCGGGCCTGAAGAACGAGGATGGCTTTGACGAGTTGACCCGTGAGGGGCCCAGCTCTTTCCGGACAGCCAGGTTGTGGGCGTAGCCTACGCAGCTACCTGGGATGAATCGTGCGCGCCGACCTCCTTGCGCACCGCCTCGCCCAGGCCGTTCCACAGATGCCAGCGATCACTGACCTGCACTGCATCCGGCAGGGCATCACGGATGGCATGGGCGTATGTGGTTGAGCCGTCCCGGCACACGAGCTCCACCCCGGGATGAGCACGCAGCCAGGCGGCCAGGGTCTCGGCCTTGCGGCCGGGCAGCACGTCGATACGCTGATTCGTTTCGATGTCGATCAAGATCGTGGCATAGGAGGCACCCTTGCGCAGAGAGAAATCATCCACGCCCAGGACCCGCGGCACGCCCGCGAGTGGGAACGGCAGCGCCAGTAGCATGCGCAGCGCCGTGCACCGCGTGACCGCGACGGCCATGACCTGCAAGGTACGCGCGGCGGCCCGCCCGGCCAACTCCTTGATCACCGCTGCGATCTGCGCGGCCAAGCGGACGGTCCGGCGCTGACAGTGCCGCAGCAGCCCGGGAATCTGCTCGCGGAAGGTCCGCCGACAGCCCGGGGTCGGGCACACCAGCCGACGCACCCGCATCACGAGCACGACGGGTCGAGCGTCCACCGAGACATCGGCGACGATCGGGCAGCGGGAGATCGCGGAAGTCTCCCTCCTTCTTGTACTTGAGTGGCGCGAACTTGGAGCGGGGTGTCCATTGACGATCCGGCCGGAAGTGCTTGTCTCGCACACCTACCGCTACCAGCAAGCGCTTCGCCTTCCCGCGCGCCGACGCCGGCCATCAGGAAGACGGCCAGCCTGAAGCGCGGATCTGTTCGATATCGCCGGTGTTGACCTCGGCGTCCTCCAGTTCACGTTTCCACAGGCGCATGTCGGATTCGTTGACGATCTTGACGAGCTGCTTGCCCCAGCGCGGAATGATGCAGTTGTTTATCTTTCCGCGATACCCGCTTAGAGCTACTAACAAAATGATCTAGGGCCGTGTCTTGTGCGGCTGCTGTTCGTTGATCTTCGTGTGAAGAAGGGCGAGCAGTTGCCGTGGATCGTGCCGGACAGCCTGTGGGAGCGGATCGAGTCGCTACTGCCGAAAGTGGAACGGCGCCGGCGTCATCCGGGCCGCAAACGGCTGGATGACCGACTGGCGTTGCAGGGCATCTTGTTCGTGCTCTACACCGCGATCCCATGGGAGTTCCTGCCTCAGGAACTGGGCTTCGGCTCCGGGATGACCTGCTGGCGGCGGCTGCGCGACTGGCACGCAGCCGGTGTCTGGGACCGGCTCCACCAGCTTTTGCTCGCCGAGTTGCACGCCGCCGGCCAGCTCGACTGGTCCAAGGCGGTGATCGACAGCTCGCACGTCCGGGCGCTCAAGGGCGGCCCAAAATCGGCCCGAGCCCGGTCGACCGCGCCAAGCCGGGCTCGAAACACCACGTCATCACCGACGGCAACGGGATCCCCCTCGCCGTCTCTTTGACCGGCGGCAACCGCAACGACGTCACCCAGCTTCTGCCGCTGATCAAGGCCATCCCAGCGATACGCGGCCGCGTCGGCCGACCCCGCAAGCGACCCGACTGCCTGTATGCCGACCGCGGCTACGACCACGACAAGTACCGCCGCCTGGTCTGGCGCACCGGTATCAAGCCCATCATCGCCCGGCGCGGCACCCCACACGGCTCCGGCCTGGGCATTCACCGGTGGGTGGTCGAACGGACGATCGCGCTCCTGCACTGGTTTCGCCGTCTGCGCATCCGCTGGGAGATCCGCGACGACATCCACGAGGCGTTCATGACCCTCGCCGCTGCCATCATCTGCTGGCGACGCCTCGTCCGCTGATCTTTGTGTTAGGACCTCTTATCGTACTGTCCGCGAGCTCGCCATTTTCGATGCGCTTCTCCAGCCACGCCAGCGCGTATTCCGCTACGCTGACGCCGCCCTTCTTCAAGTAGCCAGGGACAGCGTCGCGTCGCCGCTTGGCGTCGTCAACGGCGGTCTGGTGATCAAGCGCCTCTCGCTTGGTCTTGAAGCGCCTCTCCCGTTGTGTGCCGTGCTCATCCTGGTACTGTAGGCGCCACTAACATTTACAGCTGCTGGTGCCATGCGGGCATGCCGAGCCGTCGGCTTGCACTTTTCGAATGGTGCCTCGGCCTCCTTGGGCCATGGGTTTCTCCCTACAAATCGGGCTCGTGATCATGGGTTTTTCATGGGGATAATCTAACCGATTCTGCGTTTATCAGGCAAAATAGCGAATTGGTGGAACTTCTACTCGATGTACAACCTGGCCCAGGGCTACGCGGCCGACGGCATGGCGGCGTACGTCGAACTGCAGGAGGCCGAGTTCGCCGCCGCCCACTGATCCCTCGCACGGCTTGTCGTTTCTCTTCGTTACGGCAAGCCGCCCCACCCCCATCCGCCGTACGGGGCTGGGGACATTCCAGGGACACGGTCGTCCACCTCACCGGCTCACCGCCGCGACGACCGCACAGCCCGCCGGACGCCGTGGCAACACGCGTACACCGGCGAACAAAGGGCCGTGCCGGGCCGCCACCGGGCACGGCCCTTTGTCTCTTGGCGGCCAACGGCTCCTGAACCTGACCACCAAGGGCCGCTGACACCCCCAGCCCGATGAGGCATGTGCGTCGCTCCTGTGAATCGCTCTTAAGATCACTCGTATGCGCACCATTCACGTCGTCACTCATCCGGAGGCGACGCACCACGTCGAGAGGGTCGTCGGCGGCTGGCACGATTCGCAGCTGACGCCGGCCGGCCTCCGCGCGGCGGCCTCCATCGCCCAGGCACTGCGGGCCGAGATTCCGGACGGCGTCGAGGTGGAGCTGTTCTCCTCGGACCTGCTGCGCACCCGGCAAACGGCCGAGAAGATCGCCGAGCTGTTCGGCGTGAAACCCATCCTGGATCACCGACTGCGGGAGAAGTCCTACGGAGTGGCGGGGGGCAGGCCGCAGGAGTGGCTGGATCAGCGATTCGTCCCGCCGCCGGCCGTCGGCGAGCGGCTGGAACATGACGAGGGTGTGGAGGGCGCCGAGACCAAGGCGGCGTTGGCGCAGCGCATCTACACGGCCATGGACGAGGTCTTGCAGCGCCCCTGCGAGCATCAGATCATCGTGACGCACGGTGGCTCCCTGACGTTCGTGGTGGCGTCGTGGATCAAGATGCCGATCGGGGCGGTCGGCCATGCCAGTTTCCGTGCGCCTTCCGGCAGCATCACCACGCTGCGCGAAGACGACTTCTTCCACAACCGCCAGGTCGTCAGCCTCGGTGACACGCGCCACCTCGACTCCGGCAAAGCCGGCTGACCTCTGCCCGGCCCGCCTCGACGGCCGGTGAGGTGCTCCCGCTGGGCACAGGGCCTCACCAAGACCGTCCGCCGCCGCTCCAGCAGCACCGTCACCTTGTCGTGGGAGGCGGTCGGTCAGGGGATGAGGGCGGCGAGAAGTTCGTCGCGGCCGGTGGCTCCGGTCTTGCGGTGAATCGCTTTGAGGAAGTCGCTCACGGTGTGCGTCGACAACTCCAGACGACGTGCGATCTGCTTGCGCGACAGCCCGTCGCGCAGATGCGCCAGCACCTGGCGTTCGCGCCGGGTGAGCTCGTACCAGTCGCCGAAGCACGTGAGCAGGTGCTCGCCCGCAGCCGCTTGAATGATGATCGCCACGTCCTGGCTGCCGTCGTCCAACGGTGCGGCCTGGCACACCATCCAATGGCCGTACCCGGCGGAGGGGCCCACACACAGCGGGCGGGGGTTGTGAGGGTCGCGAGCGTGTTCGCGCGCTCTGATCGCCATACCAGCCATGAACGGCTCGCTGGTCCAGCTCGGATTGGGCTGACGTTCCCGGATCATGTCCAGCCAGGCGCGTGCCGGGGGCGTGGCCGTACGGATCGTGTGGTCGCCGCCGACGATGAAGACACCGGGTGCCGGCGCCGCGGACTGCGGGGCCAACGGCCCTGCCTTGACATAGCCGCGGATGGCCATCAGCAGGGCTGGGGCCAGGCATGCGGCCCGCTGTACGTCCCGGTCGTCGAAGGGCGGGCGATCCTGGCCGCGCAGGAGGTCCAGCGTGCCCCAGATGCCACGCGCGTCTCGCAGCAGCAACCGCAGCTGGCTGCCCACGCCGTGGGCGGCCAACGGGTGCCGGGCCGGCTCGAAGCGCCGATCGCTGCCGCCCATCGCCCCTGCCGGGATCGGCCATCGGGCCAGATCCTCGATCGGGAAGGGCTCCGCGCCGGCGAAATAGTCGAGCAGCCACGGGCGGCCGAGGCCGGGCTCGACGCCGTGCCAGAAGCTGAACGAACCCACGTCGGAGGTCGGGCTGGTGCCCACCATCCGCAGCGCGTCATGGGCGACGACGGGCGCCACCACCTGTGAGACCGCCTCGCCCAGTTCCCCGGCGGTGGCGTGCCGGCGTGCGTGTGCGAACAACTCTCCTGCCGGAGAACGGCTCTTGGCCATCGCAAACCCCCGAGGACGCCACTGCGTTCAGCATGAGCCTTGACGCTCCGCCCGGCCATGCGTTTTCCAGCCATCCCCGGATCCGGGGATAGCCGGCTCCCGGCGCATGGGTGATGGTCATAGCGCACAGCGAACAGGAACGTTCGGTTCGCTCGGTCAGTCCTGGACAGCCTCGATCGGCGCACCGGTATCAAGCACCGACGACCCACATCGGAGGAATCCCGTGAGCGGAACACGAAGCATCACCATTCTGGCCGCAGCCCTGACTGCTGCCGGCGCGCTGGCCGCCTCGGGGGCGGCGGCCGACTCACGACACCAGCAGACCGGCCGGGCGGTCGGCTTCGTCCTCACCACGGAGAACCTCAACACCTACTGCCTGGAGATCCGTGCCGCCAATACCGGTGACGGCGCCGCCGTACACATGTCCGACTGCATTGGCACCAACAACCAACGCTGGCGGTTCGTCGGCCAAGCCCTCGTGAGCGACCTCAACGGCAAATGCCTGGACGTCCAAGACGGCAACATCTACAACGGCGCCGGCATCAACATGTGGACCTGTCACGGCGGAGCCCCACAGCAGTGGTCATGGAACGGAAAGCAACTGCGCAACCCCAGGTCCAGCAGATGCCTGACCATCGTCGAGTCCAACCCCCACAAGGGAGCCGCACTCATCATCCGCGACTGCGACAACACTCTCCCACCCCACCAGCAATGGCGCGCCGCGTGATGGGTCGTTCGCGACTATCAGCCGCCGTTCCCGGCGGACGTAGACCATGTCACGTGATCATGTGACTGGGCCGCACAGCCAGCTGCGGATCCAGGCGACATCGATGGCGCCCTGGTAGATGCGCTCGCGCTGGTCGTAGCGAGTAGCCGCGGCGCGGTGCCGGCGGAGCCTGCTGACCCAGCGATCGGATACCCTCGGGCAGCCGGCGTACAGGCCGGGCGGGACGATCCGGGCGCGCAACCATCCAGGACCCACTTGCCGCACAGCCCACTCCGCACCACCCGATCGGGCCGGCCCCCGATCACGACGTCGTCGGTGCTGCCGTCCATGTCAGTTTCCCTTCGCGGCGCGGCCGAGGCGGAAGGCCGAGATGAGAAAGAAGATGCCGCCGGGGATGGCGTAGCCGGCCGCGTTGATCAGCGTCGGGTTGGCCGCGGAAGCACCGAGGATGAAAGATCCGCCGGCGAGGACGGAGATGCCGCCGCTGATGATCATCGGCCACTGGCCGCCCATCTTGCGGCGGGTGACCCCCACGATCAGCTGGACCAGCCCGGCCACGACCGCCCAGGCGCCCCACACGCGCAGCACCGCCGGGATACCGGACGTGCAGGCGAGGGCCACGCCGATGGCGGCGATCAGGCTGACCGCGACGTTCACGTACAGCAGGGCGGGTGATCCGGTGGTGCGCGACGCGCGGGCGTCGATGACGGCGGCGGCCACGTCGAACAGCGGGTAGAGCACGAGCAGAGTGACGGCGAGCGGACCCAGGTTCGCGGCGGTCGTGAACATCGCGAGGGCCCAGACGATGGCGAACGCGAACCGGACGAAGTACAGCCGCCGCAGCACGGACGCGGTCCCGGAAATGCCGGGCGAAGCAGCGATGGAGCTCATGACGATCCTTTCAGAGTTCGAGTGACGAGGAGATCGCCTCGCTCGATCCGGGCCGACTTCACGAAGTACGGAAAGTCCGAGACCACCCGCGGCCGGTGGGTAGGTAACGACGACGACGAGCCAGATGAGCCACCAGAACAAACAAGACAGAACGTTCTATCTCGCACAGCCTGCAATCTTCTGTGGCAACTGTCAAGACGGAACGTTCTACCTACTAGGGTGGTCCCATGCGCAGCCAATCCGAAGGCCGGCCGTCCGAAGCGCGGTCCCGGCTGCTCGGCACGGCCACCCGGCTCTTCTACGCGGAGGGCATCCACGCCGTCGGCATCGATCGCATCGTCGCCGAAGCGCAGGTGACGCGGGCCACCCTCTACCGGCACTTCCCGGGAAAGGAAGACCTTGTCCTCGCCTACCTGAACGAGGTCGACCGGGCCATGCGTGGCCAGGCGGACAACGCCGTGGCCGCCGGGCTACCGGCCGCCGGCACCATCCGGGCCCTCAGCACGTCCATCGCCCACAGCATCCAGTCCCCCGGCTTTCGGGGATGCGCCTTCCTCAACGCGGCCGCCGAGTATCCCGACTCCGAGTCCCCGGTACGCCAGGCCGTGCTCGCCCACCGCCAATGGTTCCTGGAAACCGTCACGGAACTGCTGACCAAGATCCAGGAGACCGGCGCCGAGCCGGCCGCCCGCCACTTCGTGATGATGCGCGACGGCGCCATGGCCGCCGGCTGCCTGTTCGACCCGGCGCTGATCTGCGAGACCTTCCTGCATGGAGTCGAACGGCTCCTGCAGGTGTATGCCGCCACCGATTACAGCGGATCGGCGGGCGCCTGAAGCCGCGGGCATCCGCTCAGGAATGAAGCGAGTCCGGCCAGGTGGCAGGACTCGCCGCGCTGGCCGCCGCCCGGCAGATCCATCTAACGAACCGTGACGGCGAAGGCGGCGCGGCGGGGATCGCATATTGGTCGAGCAGGCCGCTGACGACGCCGCGGCAGGCGTGCGCGAGGGTGACCGGGGCGGGCTGGTCTTTGGGCTGGGTGGCGGCGGTGATGTCGGCGGCGAGCGCCGTCATGCGGGCGGCCAGGGGCTCGGCGGGGCGTGCACGAACGAGGCGCGGTCAGCGCGTGGCGTCTCCGGTGCCGGAGGAGAAGGCTCGCCGGTAGTGTTCGGCCGCCTGGGCCATGTCCGAGCTGAGGAGCTGGAAGAACCGGCTCGCGGTCCGGAGCCGGATGCTGGCCGGGCTGTGGGCGCCGAGGACGTCGGCGCCCTCCTCGATGGTGTCGGCCCACAGCTGCACGGCCCAGTCGAACACCGCCGGATCCAGCTGCGCAGGGTCCGGGCCCTTCGGCCGCCGCCGCGACCCTCACCGCCATCACCACGATCACCGCCGTCACCACGATCATCGGCATCACGGCGATCTTCATCACCCGCACCGCCCTCACCCGCACCCCCGCCACCCACCGCGCCCGCATCATCGCCGCCGTCGCCGACCTGATCCGCGCCATACGCGGCCGATGAAACGCCAGCCCCAGGACGTCGCGAGGAGCATGCCTCACCCCGCCCCCATCGGCCGGGCACTGCTGGCGACGCCGTACCGGATCAGGACGAGCTGGGAGTACGGCAGAGGCCTTGCGTCCAGGAGGCGCAGGGACACCGGCGCGGGCAGTTCGAAGGCCGGAGTGCCGCCGCCGAGGACCTTGGGGCCGATCATCAGGTGCAGCTCGTCGACGAGGCCGTGCGCGAGCAGGTCGTTCCAGAGCACGTGGCTGCCGAAGATCAGGATGTCCCGACCTGGCGACCGCCTGAGCCCGGCCACCGCCTCATGGGCGGCGCCGCGCCTGACGATGCGCGTGTCGTGCCAGGGCGCGGTCCGCTCCGGCGTCAGGCTGTCGGAGACGACGACCTTGTCCATGGCGTTGATCAGCCGCGACATCTCCCGCAGGCCGGCAGGGGCCGTGGAATCGTCGGCGACTCCCGGCCAGTAGGCGTTCGCCCCTTCATACGTGAGGCGTCCCAGCACAAGGGTGTCGGCGGCCCGCAGCCGTTCGGCGTTGTACTCGTCGAAGGCGTCCTCCTCCGGCATCGCCAGGAAGTCCTTGCCGGGCCCTTCGAAGTAGCCGTCCGGGGTGACGATGTTGGTCACGATGACTTTGCGCATGGTGCTCTCCCGTGGTGTCGGTTGTCAGGAGTACAGAGACGAAAGCCGCCGCTAACTCATCGCTCCTCGGGCGAAATTTCTGGCGGAAGTCTGAAATGGCGGTGCAGCAGCGGGTCGAGGAACCCGGCGATCTCGACGATCCTCCCCTCCCGCAGGCTCAGCACCATGATCACGGCCAGCGGGAACACGGGACCGCCAGGGGTCCGCTGGTAGCAGGCGAAACCGAGCTGACCGTTGGCCCCGATCGGGCGCAGCCTCCAGTCGAACGCGAACACGCGCTCCGCCAGGAAGCGGCGGACGTTCTCCCGCCCGTCGAACCAGGCGGGCAGCGGCGGCATGGTGAACCGCGCGTCCTCCGCCAGCAGGGCCACGAGCCCGTCCACGTCCGCTCGCTCCCACGCGGACATGAACGAGGCCACCAGCTCCCGCCGCCCGCCCGCGCCGAGCGCGTCCAGTTCCTCACGCTGGCTGACCACGGGCACCCGCTTGCGCATGGTTCGCCCCGCCCGCTGCAGCGCGCTGTTGACCGAGGCCACCGACGTGTCCAGCAGCCCGGCCACCTCCGCCGCGGAGAACCCCAGCACTTCCCGCAGAATGAGCACCGCCCGCTGTGTACCGGGCAACCGCTGCAACGCCGCCACGAACGCCAGCTCGACACCCTCCCGCCGCAGATAGCTGCCGGCCGGTCCCGCCTCATCCGACGCCAGATCGTCCGGCCACGGCTCCATCCACACCGGCCCGCCCACGAACGTCCCGAGATCGTCGGTACGGCCGCGCGCCGCCTCCCGATCCGCCGACGTGACCCGCGGCCCGCGCTTGCCGCTCAACCGCAGGCAGGTGTTGGTGCTGATCCGATAGAGCCAGGTACGCAACGAGCTCCGCCCCTCGAACCCCGCCAGCCCACGCCAGGCGTTGAGCAGCGACTCCTGCACCGCGTCCTCCGCGTCGTGCGGCGAGCCGAGCATCCGATAGCAGTGCGCGGCCAGTTCACCCCGATAGACCAGCACCAGACGCTCGAACGCGCTCTCGTCACCCGCACGGGCCCGTTCCAGCAACACGTCCTCATCCATGCGCAAAGGCTAGAACCACGACTTCCAAGTTCCATAACTACTATGGATCATCGTAGTTGAGGTAGTTTGTGGCCATGCCTCCACCCGTGCTGCGCGTTATGGAACTGCGTGACGTACCCGACATCGTGCGCCTGCACCGAGCCGACCTGTCCCAGGGATTCTTCGTGGAGCTGGGCGAGCGGTTCCTCACCCGCTACTACCGCACCTTCCTGACGAGCCCCGCCGCGGTGGCGTTGATCGCCGAACTCGGTGACGAGCTCGCCGGGTTCCTGGTGGGCTGTACCGACGTCCGCGTCCATCGGCGACATGTCGTCAAGCTGGAGCGCTGGCGGCTCGCGCGCGCGGGCGCCGCGTCCTTGCTGCTGCGACCGGATCTGACGGCCAGGTTCGTGCGTACCCGGGCACAGCGCTACGCCCGCGGCATCCGTGCGGCAGACACCACCGAGGGGACGGCCCGCCGCACGGGCGTGCTCAACCACATCGCCGTCCACCGGGCGCTGCGCCGCTGCCGCGTGGGCAGCGCACTGGTGTCCGGTTTCGTGGACATCGCCAAGGTCCACGGCGTCGAGCAGCTCGTTCTGCAGGCGGAGCAGGGCAACGAGGCCGCCCATCGCCTCTATGCCGACCTCGGCTGGAAACGAGGAGCGCCGGTGCGGGACACGGAAGGTAAGGCGTGGACTCCCTTCGCCCTGGACCTGTGAGCAGGGTTCTGGTGAGCTCGCTCCTCATGATGGCGCTGGCGGGCTGCGGGCCGGCCGTACCCACGCAAGGGGCGGGCGCGACGCCGGCTCCCCCGCTCGCCCCCGCGACGGCGACGCGGGCTCCCGTCCTTCCGCGCTCGATGCCGTTCACGGTGAACGCGGACGAGCCCGCCCGGCCGGTCAAACGCGCCGCCGTCGCCTACCTTGAGGCGCTGTTCACCTTTGGCGCCGGCGAAGGGTCGCTCGCGGCCGGCCGCGAGCGCATGGCCGCGCTGAAGCTGCCCGCCGGTCCCGTCACCCGTGCCGCCGGCCTGCTCGACGACGACGCGGCGGGCGCGATCCAGGTGGTCTATCCGCAGCTGGGCGGCCTCACGGCCGATCGCGCCTCGATCATGGCCGTCGTACGGCTGTCGCGGCAACGCGGTGCCGAGCTGGTCACCAGGACGCGGACCGTCGACGTCCGGCTGGCGAAGCGAGCCGAGGGCTGGACCGTCACCGGCCTGGCGTCTCTCGGCGGCACGGCGCCCAGAGACGCCACGAGCGGCACGCCGGCCAGGAGGGTGCTGGCGAGCGGCAGGATCGTGCTCCCCGACAGCGCCCGCTGGGACGTTCAGGCCGGGCGCATCGACGATCGGGTCCTGCGGATGTTGCTGCGCCTGTCACGTGAGCATCGGATCTCCGTGGCGGTGCTGGCCAGCGGGCATCCGGCGAAGGTGTTCGGCAGCATGTCGACGAGCAACCACACCCGCGGCCGGGCCGTGGACATCTGGGCGATCGACGGCCGGCGCGTGGCCGCCCACGCGCGCGGCAAGGGCCCCAACCCCGCTCGCACGCTCATGGAGACGGCCATCAGATACGGCGCGGACGAGGTGGGCGGCCCCTGGGCGTTCCGCGGAGCCTTCACCAACACGGTGCACCAGGATCACCTGCACATCGGCTTCAAGCGCCCATGACCTGACCACCTCACGCACCTTGCGTGACCGCCCGTCCGTACCGTCTTCCCCTCCTAACTACGACTATAGATAGTATTAAGGTTCGCGAGCAGGAAGGGCGGTCGCATGGTGCGTTCTCTGGGAGACCTGGAGTCCACGATCATGGATCTCCTGTGGTCGTCTCGCCGGCCCACCTCGGTCCGGGACGTGCTCGAGGTCCTCCGCGCCGAGCGGGCGATCGCCTACACGACCGTGATGACGGTGATGGACAAGCTCCACACCAAGGGCCTGCTCAAACGCAAACCGGCCGGCAAGGCCTACCTGTACGACGTGGTGGCCACCAAGGAGGCGTACATCGCCGGTCTCATGCGCGAGACGCTGGCGGGCAGCGGCAACCACGCCGCCACCCTGGTGCACTTCCTGGAACAGCTGAGCCCACAGGAGGCCACGGCCCTGGAGTCGGCGCTCCAGGTGTTCCTCCCGGGGAGCCCCCGCTCGTGATCGTCGTCGCCATCCTGGCGGTGTACGCCCTCGCCGCCGCCGTACTGCTCCCCCGGCTGCTGACCCGGGCGCGCTGGTCGGAACGCGCCCCGCGCCTGGCGATCGCCATGTGGCTGGCCGCGTGCAGTTCCGTCGTCGCCTCCGCCGTCATGGGCGGCCTGGCCGCGGCCATACCCGCCGACGCCATCGGCCATGGCCTGGCCGGCCTGTTCGAAGCGTGCGCCGCGCTCCTCGCGACAGGGTTCGACACGGCCCCTTCCTCGTGGGGAGCCCGCGCGGCCCTTCTCCTCAGCGCGCTGATCGTGGCCGGGACCACATACTGCCTGTCCGCCGTACTCTTCACCGCTCGCCGCGAACGCGCGCGGCACGCCGCGATGCTGAGCCTCGTCGGCCGGCACGACGGAGACCTCGGCGCGATCGTCCTCGACCACGGCGAACGGCTGGTCTACTGCCTGCCCGGCCGCCAGGGCAAGACCGTCATCACGACCGGCGCGCTCCGATCCCTGGCCCCCGCGCACGTCGCCGCCGTCCTCGCCCACGAGCGGGCCCACCTGCGAGGGCGGCACCACCTGGTACTCACCGTCGCGCAGGCCTTCGCCCGCGCCTGCCCTCGGGTGCCGCTGTTCGCCAGGGCCAGGAGCGAGGTCGTCCGGCTGATCGAGTTGCTCGCCGACGACGTGGCGGCGCGCCACCACCCCCGCGCTCACATCGCCGCCGCCCTGGTCGGCCTGGCACCGGCCGCATTCCCGCGTTCGCGCTCGGCGCGGGAGGCGAGACCGCGCTGACTCGGGTACGCCGCATGCTCCACCCGGCCGTCCCTCTGCACCGCCGGGAGAAGCTGGCGGGGATGGCCGCCGTCGCCGCTTTACTGGCCGGCCCCACCGCCCTGGCCGCCGTCCCCGGCCTGAGTTCCTTCGTGGCGCACCACTGCCACACGCTCTCGCTCCTCTGATCCATGATCTTGAACGACAAGTCGTCGGCAGCGGGGGTGGCGATGAACTCCTCGAACGACCAGGCGGCATCGCCGGACAGCTCGTAAGCCTCGCCTTCGTGGCCGGGCGTGCTGAGCGCGACGAGTTGATTAGTCATAATCTAACTAATAATGTCATGACTATGAAAGCGACGGAACGACGCTCAGCGCTCGGGTTGGTCGTCTTGGCGGCACTCCTCGAGGAGCCGATGCACGCCTACCGCATCCACGCGCTCATCAAGGCCCGCGGCAAGGATCGGCTCGTCAACGTTCGCGGCCGGGCGAGCATCTACCAGGCCATCGATCGGCTGCAACGACTCGGGCTCATCGCCGTTCGCGAGAGCGGCAGCGTCGACAAGCGGCCCGAACGCAGGGTCTACGAGATCACCGAGCAGGGCCGCGAGACCGCCGGCCACTGGCTGAAGGAGATGCTCGCCGAGACCGGCAACGAGTTCCCGCAATTCCTCGTCGGCGTCTCCTTCCTCACCGTGCTCACTCCCGAAGAAGTCCAACTGGAGCTGACCAGACGCGCCGAACGCCTGCGAACAGAACTCGACGCGCTCGACGCGGCGTTCCAGCAGGCCGGCGACGTTCCCCGCGTCTTCATGCTCGAGGAGGAGCTCCGCCGCGCGAGCGTCAGGACCGAACTCGGCTGGCTCGGGTCCGTGCTCGACGATCTGCGTACCCGGCGCATCAGCTGGAACGACCAGTGGCTGAGGGAAATCGCGGCCAAGTACAACTACCAGATCGACGATCGGGAGGGGCCCGAGACATGACCACCACCCACGAGCACGTACCCGTTCTCATCGTCGGGGGCGGCCTCGTCGGCCTGGCCACCTCGATGTTCCTGTCCCGGCACGGCGTGCGCCATCTGCTCGTCGACAAGCACCCCGAGGTCACATTGCAGGGCCGAGCGCGGGGCATCAACCCACGCACGATGGAGATCTACCGCGCCTTCGGAGTCGCCGACGCCGTGAACGAGGCGGGCACGCCGTTCGCGAACGATGCCGGCGGCGTGCGCTGTGAGACCGTGGCCGGTGAGTGGCACTGGCTGTTCCCGCCGGAGCTGCCGCGCGCATGGCCCCAGCACACGGCCGGAACGTTCAACCTGGCCGACCAGAACGCCGTCGAGCCGGTCCTCATCGAGGCTGCGCAGCACAACGGCGCCGAGCAGCGCTTCGAGACCGAGCTGACCGCCTTCGAGCAGGACGACGACGGCGTCACCGCCACGATCCGGGACCGGAAGGCCAGCGAAACAAGGAAACTCCGCGCCGACTACATGGTGGCAGCCGACGGGCGGCGGAGCCCGATCCGGGAACAGCTCGATATCGCCAAACCTCTCCAAGGGCAGACGCTGAACTTCGTCAGCGCCATCTTCGAGGCCGACCTCGACCAGATCATCGAGCGGCGCGCGATCCTGTGGCTCATCGTGAACGAGAAGATCGGCGTCACCCTTCTCGCCACGACCGCCCAGCACGGCCGCTGGGGGCTCAGCATCGGCTACGACCCGGCCACGCAGACGCCTGACGACTTCACCGCGGAGCGCTGCGCCGAGATCATCCACGGTGCCCTCGGCCGCGATGACATCCCCGTCGTCGTGGAGGACGTGACCCCGTGGACGCAGGAAGTGTCGGTCGCCGAGACGTTCCGGCAGGGGCGCGTCTTCCTCGCCGGCGACGCCGCGCACACCTGGTCGCCTGCCGGCGGCATCGGCGCCAACACCGGCGTCCAGGATGGCCACAACCTCGCCTGGAAGCTCGCCGCGGTACTGAACGGCTCCGCCGCGCCCGCCCTGCTGGACAGCTACGAGCCCGAACGCCGGCCGATCGCCCAGACCCTTGCCGAACTCACCGAGCTGCGGCAGGCCAGGCGCTCCGGCCATAACCCGGAGCATGACGAGATCGACGACCTCCACTGGGCGCTCGGCCAGCGCTACACCTCGCCGGCGGTGCTCGGCGCGCGGTACGACGCCGTGTTCGGCGACGTCCTCGACCTGCGCGGCCAGCCCGGTACGCGGGCACCGCACCTGTGGCTGGAGCGGGACGGCGAGCGCATCGCGGTGCACGACCTGTTCGCCCACTCGTTCGTGCTGCTCACCGGCGCAGGCGGCAAGGCCTGGCTGGAGGCCGCGGACAACGTCGAGGTGTACCGCATCGGTGCGGCGGGCGGGAACGTGGAGCTGGTGGACGTCGAGTCGGAGTTCGCCCACCGGTACGGCCTGGGAACCGACGGCGCGGTGCTGGTTCGGCCGGACGGCTACGTGGCCTGGCGCGCCGAGCCCGGCACCACCGACCCAGCCGGCGCCCTCCGCGATGCCCTCGCCACGATCCTCGGCCAGTCATAGCGAGCACGAACTCAGCCGGGACGTATCCGCCGGTCGAGTCTTCGGCGGGCTCGATTGAGCGTGGCCGTGGAGGATGTCGATGGCCTGCTGGAGCGAGTCGAGGCGGCCGGTGGACGCGTACTCGGCCCGCCGACCGACATGCCGTGGGGGCGGCGCGTGGCCCACATCCACGACCCCGGCCGAAACACGGTCAACCTGACCCAAGAGTCGGCGCGATAGTTCCAGACGTGTGGGGTCGAGAGACTCGAAACGGGCCATCTCGGCGCCAGGCATCGCCGCCCCTACCTTCCAAGCGATCAAGGCCTCGCGGCTTAACTACTATGATGCGTAGTTGATCAGGTAGCCTGAGGTCATGGAGCGAGTTCGTCCGGTGGTCCTGCGCCTGATGATGCTCGTCGTCCTGGCCCTCGGCATCCTGGCGATGCACTCGCTGGGTCACCCGCGGGGACACGACATGGCACCGGCCATGAGTCACGCCTCCGCGCAGACCCCACCCGCCGACCCGGCCCCGGACGACGGCTGGATCTGCCTGGCGCTTCTCGGCGCGGCCGGAAGCCCGATACTGACCCTGTCCGCCCTGGGGACCGCCCCCGGCGCGCTCGTCCCGCGGCGCCCATGGACGACCATCCGGCCGAGACGGCTCCGTGGGCCGCCTCTCGTCTCACCTCGGCGAACAGCCGTGCTCCTGATCTAGATCGTCCGGACTTCCGACGATTCCCTTCAAGCACGATCTCGCAGGTGAGGCGACACCCCATGAACATCGATCGACGTACCCTGCTCAAAACCGGCATCGGACTGCTGGGCGGGGCCGCTCTCACGGCCTGCGCGCCCCCCGCCCCGGCCTTCGTCGGACCGGCGGACGCGCGGGTGCGCGCCGCGGAACAGGCCCGCCGGCCCGGCAGGATCCGTGACTTCCGGCTGACCGCCGCCGAAAGCCAGGTGGACCTCGGCGGGACGGTTGTCCGCACCTGGGCTTACGACGGACGTGTACCCGGCCACCCGATGCGCGTCACGGCGGGCGAGGTGGTCCGCGCGCGCCTGGCCAACCGGCTGGCGGCCGACACGACCATCCACTGGCACGGCCTGGCCCTGCGCAACGACGCGGATGGCGTGCCAGGGGTGACCCAGGCTCCCGTCAAAGCCGCCACCGAGTACACCTACGCGTTCACCGCCGCCCATCCCGGCACGTACTGGTTCCATCCTCATTCCGGCACCCAGCTGGATCGCGGCCTGTACGCGCCGCTCATCGTCGAGGATCCGAACGAGCCACTCGGCTACGACGACGAATGGGTGGTCGTCCTGGATGACTGGCTGGACGGCGTCACCGGCTCACCGGAAGACGTCCTCGCCGAACTGTCGCGCGGCATGAGCATGCCGGGCATGGACCATGGAGACATGACGCCAGGCCCCTCATCCACCGGAATGGGCGAGCACATGCTGATGGGCGCGACGAGCCCGTTGCTCGGCGGCGACGCGGGGGACGTCCGCTACCCGCACTTCCTGGTCAACGGCCGCGTACCCGCCGAACCGCAGACCTACCGCGCCAAGCCGGGCACCCGGCTGCGCATCCGGCTGATCAACGCCGGTGGCGACACCGCGTTCCGCGTGGCTCTGGCCGGTCACCGGATGACCATCACCCACACCGACGGCTTCGCCGTACAGCCGAAGGACGTCGACGCGCTGCTCGTCGGCATGGGCGAGCGCTACGACGTGCTGGTCACCCTCAAGGACGGCGTCTTCCCGCTGGTCGCGCTCGCCGAAGGCAAGGCCGCCGCGGCTCGCGCGCTGGTCCGCACCAGCACCCGAGCCGCGGCGCCCAAGCCCGGCCATCGTCCGCGTGAGCTCGATGGCGAGGTCGTCCGCTACGCGAAGCTCCAACCTCATGAGCAGGTACGGCTGCCGCAACGGCGGCCCGACCGCACCGTCAGGCTGGAGCTCACCGGCGCCATGGCGGCCTACGACTGGGCGATCAATGGCAAGAAGTACGACCCCGAGACCGTCGCGCCGGTGCGCTCGGGAGAGAGGGTGCGCCATTCCTTCGTCAACCGGACGACGATGTGGCACCCCATGCATCTCCACGGGCACACCTTCGCCCTGCCGTCCGGCATCCGCAAGGACACCGTCATCGTGCCGCCTGGCGAGTGCCCGCAGAATCAAGCCTGCCACCGACCAGCAGCGCCACCGTGCGGAGGTGCTGGAATCGCCCCGTGTGAAACGGCTCAGCACGCCCTCGAAGGTCGCCTGAATCTACTATTGTTCATAGTAGATGAAGGTGAGATGGATGCGCATACACGCACAGCAGGACACGACCCTGACCCAGGCGCTCAAGGAGCGACTGGCCGACTGGTCCAATCGCTCCGGCATCCAGGTGGAGACATGGGCACTGCCGGCCGAGGAGGTACCCGATCGGGTGGCCGAAGCGGTGCTCGCGTGTGTCACCCAGGTTTTGGCCGTCGTCGAGGAGCGAGCCAGGGCCGCGATGGTGTCCGTCGCCGTCACCACCAGCACGAACGGCCTGCTCTTCACGGTGAGCGCTGACGGCATGGGCTTCGACGCGAAGGATGCCGGCTTGCGCGCCGCCCTTGCCGCCACGCCGGGGACCGTCTCGATCAATGTCACCCCGGACGGCTTCACCGTCAGAGGCGCCGTCCCGCGGGAGCGCCGGCAGTGACATCCATTCATGGGGGCGGGGGCATCATGGGAACGTGATTGTGGAGGGCGGATGAGGCCTCGCTTGGAGGCGACGGCGGCGGTTCGGGAGTCGACGCCGAGTTTGGCGTAGATGCGCACCAGGTGGGTCTTGACCTTGCCTTGACCATGACCGACGGCGAACTCACCGAGGAAGCCGCGATACCGGTCCCCTGACCGCCACCTGGGAGGTCAGCGTCGGCGTCTACGCCCCCATGGGTCAGCGTTGCCCGCCGGCCGCCCAGTCGAGCAGCCTCTGAGCGGTCTGGAAGCGGCGGGTGGAGCTGGTCTCTCCAAGAATCACACCGGCCAGCTGCCGGCCCTCACGATCGGCGGCGAAGGAGAGCGTGTAGCCGGCGGCCCGGGTGTAGCCGGTCTTCAGGCCGACGGCGCCCGGCTTGCCAAGGAGCCGATTCGTGTTCCGCCAGGAGTAGGCGCGGTGCTCCGCCGTGGCGGACACCGAGCGAGACCGGCTGGAGGCGACCTTCTTGAGCGTCTGGCTGCCCAGGGCGGCCTGGGCCAGCCGCGTCTGGTCGCGTGCGGTGGAGTAGCCGCCCCCCTTGGCGGGCATCCCGTCGGCGTTGACGTAGAGCGTGTCCCGCATGCCGAGCTCGCGAGCGGCGGCGTTCATCTTCGCGGTGAACGCGTCGACGCCCGGGCCGTACACGCGGGCGAGCGCGTGGGCGGCATCCGCGCCGGAGGGCAACAGCAGGGCGTACAGCAGATTCTCTACGGTCAGCCGGTCGCCCGCGCGCAGGCCGGCCACCGAGGCACCGTCCTTCGAGGCGTAGCGAACATCCCCAGAGGTGACCTTGACGACGTCACTCGGCCTGGCCTCCTTCAGCACGGTGTAGGCGGTCATCACCTTGGTGATGCTGGCCACGGGCAAACGAAGATCGGCCTTCTTGCTGAAGTAGACCTTGCCGGTCTTGGTGTCGATCACATGAGCCGCACGGCCGAGCACCGTGGGGGCGTGCGCCGCGGCTTCCTGAACGTGGGAGCGGGACGTCGGCGGGTCGTCGGGCCCGACCGGAGGGGTGGCCTGCGCAGCGGTGGCGCAGGCGGTCATGGCGAGCGCGGTGACGGCAAGGCCGAGCAGCGCGCGGTTCAGCCGGTTCTTGGGATCGGTGGGCATGAAGGACTTTGCTCCTTGCTTCCATGCCGCCTACCGGGTTAGCTGACGGGTTCGGGCTGGGAAGTGCCCTACGGTCGCCGTCGAGCGAGCGTCCGATTCACCCCAAGAAGAGTGGGTCCCCGGCTCCGTGAAAATGGATTCGGCGGCCGGACGTCGTCCTGCGGGTTCCCCAGGAGACGCACGGTCCGGGCAATGAAAAGGCAACGAACCCGTCTAGGGTCCGCCACGCAATGCCCGAGACACTACCAAAAAGTACATATCGTGCAAACAGTACATTTTCCCCCTTCTTACGACGGGCGGGCCAGACCAAGCACGATCAGGTCGAACAGCTCCTGGAACGCCTCCGCGTTCGTCCGGCCGAGATGCTCGAGCACCTCCGGATCCTGCAGCCGGTCCAGGGCGGCGTAGATCACCTCCGCCACGAGGCGCGCGTCCGTTTCGCGGAATGCGCCGCCGTCTATGCCCTCCTGGATGAGTGCGGCGGCGACGGACGTGGCGAACCGGTAATGCTCCTGGAACAGCCGGCGGATTCCCGGCTGCCCGGCGACATCGACCGAGAACGCCCGAGCCGCGCGGGTCAGCGCCCCGCTGGCCGCGGACATGTAGGCGTGGACTCGCCCGAGCGGCTCCTCCAGCGCCCTCGCCTGAGCCATCGCCTGCCGGCCGACGCGCTGCAGGAACCGGTCGACGACGAGCGCGACGAGCTCGTCCTTGCTGGGCGCCAGGTCA
This sequence comes from Nonomuraea sp. NPDC050547, assembly GCF_044457345.1. Classification (NCBI taxonomy): domain Bacteria; kingdom Bacillati; phylum Actinomycetota; class Actinomycetes; order Streptosporangiales; family Streptosporangiaceae; genus Nonomuraea; species Nonomuraea sp. NPDC050547. The sequence goes on along the minus strand of NZ_JBITGW010000002.1, from coordinate 388,871 downwards.
TAGAGGGTACGCCGCGAGCAGTGCAGCCGGGCGGCGAGTTCCTGAATCGTCAGCCGGCGAAATCCCTCCCGAAGGAAGATCTCCTCCAGCTCGGCGAGCACGCTTTCCTGCCGGCTCGTGAAGGAACGCCCGAGCGAGAGGGCGACGGGCGGTCGAGGATATCCGGTCATGCCTGCACTTTCGGGGATGCCGACTCTCGGGGTACCGTGAAGGGTACCAGGTACTCAAAAATAGTACCCCCTGTGTTTGGAGGCGGAATGCGCCGACCCAGCCGAACCAAGGTGGGCATCATCTCGTGCCTGCCGCTGGCCGCCGCCCTCGTCGCGGTCGGCGATCCCGTACGGGCGGACGCCGGCCGATGCGCGGCCCTGATGAACGCGACCGTGACCGACACGACGATCACCCGAGCCACGACGGTGACCGCGACGACCTCGGTACCGGAGCACTGCCTGGTCGACGCCTATGTCACCACGCCGGGCGACGCGACCGTCCCCAGCAATCGGGTGAACTTCCGCTTGGGCCTGCCGGCCGCGTGGAACTCGGACTTCTACTTCCAGGGCGTGGGCGGGCTCGCCGGGCACATCGTTCCGTTCGACGAGGGGCTGAGACGCGGCTACGCCTCGGCCGCCACCGACACCGGACACCAAGGCGCGAGCCCGTTAGGCCACCCCGAACTCGACGGCAGGTGGGCGCTCGGCAACCGGCCCAAGCAGATCGACTACGCCTACCGAGGCGTCCACGTCAGCACGGTCGCGGCGAAGGCGATCACCGCGATCCACTACGGGCGCGACACGCGCAAGGCCATCTTCAACGGGTGCTCCAACGGGGGACGGCAGGGCCTCATGGAGGTCCAGCGCTACCCCGCGGACTATGACGGAGTGATCGCCGAGGGCCCCGCGTTCGCCGCAGGCGACACGTTCCTGCGCTGGATCTCGCAGGCACAGGCACAACTGGCCACCTCCGGGTCCTGGCTGTCGCCCAGCACGCTGCCGATCCTCTCGGCGGAATCGCTGAAGCGGGGCGACGCCCGGGACGGGCTGACCGACGGCCTGGTCGCCGATCCGCGCAAGGCGGCCGTCAACCCCGGCCGGCTCATCGGCCCCGGCAAGCTGACCCGGGCCCAGGCCGCCGCCGCACGGACCATCTATCGTGGACCCGGGCCGCTCCGGGGACATCCCGCCGGACACGAGGAGCTGTGGCGGTCCTACATCACCGGCTCGGCGCCCCCGCAGATGGGACCCGACGGCAAGCTCGTCTTCCCCTTCAGCCTGGCCGCACCGTTGTCGTACACGTTCGCCAACGAGTTCCTGCGGTACTTCCTGTTCAGCGATCCGAGCTATGACCTCACCAGGTTCGACCTCGCCAAAGATCGGCCGGCCGTCGAGCGGATACGCGCGCTGCTTGACGCGACCGACCCCGACCTCACGGCCTACAGGGCCCGAGGCGGCAAGCTGCTCATGGTGCACGGCTGGTCCGACCCCGCCTTGAGCGGTACGGCCCCGGTCGCGTACCACAGGAAGGTCGTCGCCGAGATGGGCGCGGCGCGGACCGCCGGCTTCTTCCGCCTGTTCATGGCACCCGGGATGGGCCATTGCGCGGGCGGGCCAGGGCCGAACACGTTCGACGCGCTCACGGCGATGGAACAGTGGATCAACCGGGGCACGGCGCCCGCCTCCATCCTCGCGACCCACCCGGCGAGCGGCCGCAGCCGGCCCCTGTGCCCGTATCCTGCCGTCGCGCTCTACAAGGGCTCGGGCAGCATCGAGGACGCCGCGAACTTCACCTGCGGATCCCCTCATGACGCGCACTAGCGAGAAGGCGAGCGCGCGAGGCAGTTTCCTCGTGGTCGGCCTGGCCGCGTTCGTGCTCACGGCCTGTGGGCCAACCGCATGAGCTCGGGCGCGCTGGAAGCGGTCGGAGCAGGTGAGGCCGGCGTCAGCCCGCACTCCGTACACTCCCGGCATGAGCGAGATCCGCGCGACCGCGCGTCTGCTGATGCTCGACGCGCACGGCCGCGTGCTCCTGCAGCAGCTGAACTCGGCGAACTGGCCCGGCATCTGGATTCCCCCTGGCGGGGGCATCGAACCGGGCGAGACTGCTGAGGAAGCCGCGATCCGCGAGGCTCGCGAGGAGACGGGATTCGTGGTGCCGCCGGGCCTGCTCGGCCCGGTGATCGCCACCGCGACGGGCCCTCGGCTCTCCGGAGCACCGGGACAGTCGCACAGCAGCTACTTCTTCGTCCGGATCGAAGGTCTTGCGAAGGTCGAGCCCCAGCCCGAGGAACACGAGACGCGCCTGCTGCGGGGCGAGCGCTGGTGGACGCCGGATGACTTGGCCTCCACCGAGGAGCTCATCGCGCCACAGGGATTGGCCGGGCTGCTGCCACCGCTGCTGGCCGGTGAGCTCCCATCGCGACCGCAGGCACTGGCCTGGCTGCCGACCCGCCGGCTCGCCGGCACCAGGAGCGCGCCCGGCGCGCCCAGGTCCTGCGCGCGATCGACCCCATCAGCGACTGATGCACGCCCAGCACCCGGAGAGACGTGACATGTGCCGATCCCTGTCTGACGGCGTTTCAGGGTTCGCCGAAGTGTTCAGAGGAGAGCTGTGATCTTCCCCGTTTGAAGGAGTGGGGTCTGGCTGGGCGGGACGCCCCGCAGGTGGGGCGGATGGGGTCACACGGACTGCGCCCACACCCTGCGGCCGCTGATCATCACGACGGGGGCCGGCTCAGTCGTCGATGAGGGTGTCGAGTTGCGTGTTGAGGATGCGCACGGCTCCTTCAACGCTCAGGTGGCCGAGCAGGAGATCGGAGGAAAGCCCGTTCGCCAGGGCGAGGAGGGTGTCCGCGGCCTGTTCGGCGAGATCGTCGGCATCCGCGCGCGCCGCCCGGATCAGATCGGCCACGCTCGCGGTGAGCTGGGCTCGGCCCAGACGGTAGCGGTCGGCCATGACCGGGTCGTTGAGCGCCCTGATGAACACCGCGTTGGCCACCAACGTCTCAGACCGGCTGGCTGGATCGTCCGGCAACAGCGCCGCGAACATCGCGCGCAGCGTGGCTTGGGGCGTGACCGGCTCTGGAAGCGCGGCCACCGCGCGCCGGAGCCGTTCCTCGAGCCGGTCGCGCAGCAGCAGGGTGGCGTGCAGCAGCATGTCCTCTTTACTCGCGAAATAGTGCTGCACCAACCCGATCGACATGCCCGCCGAGGTCGCCACCTCTCGCATGCTGACCGCCTCCAGCCCTCGCTCGGCGGCGACCCGCCACAACGCCTGGCTGATCTGCTGGCGCCGTTGTTCGTGATCGACCTGCTTGGGCATTTCCGCGCGCCTCCCCCATCTTTGCCATACGATCATATTGCAAAGGAGGTGGGTTCATGGCCACGACGAAAGTCGGCCGGTTCGTCACACCGGCCGCCCAACGGGCCTACGACACGATCTATGACGAGGCGGTCAAGTCCTTCCCGGCCCCCGTGCAGACCCATGACGTGGAGACCGGTTTCGGACCGGTTCGTGTCTACGGCTTCGGGCAGGACACGCGGCCGCCGATCGTCTTGCTGCACGGCAGGGGCGCCAGCAGCGTCATGTGGCTGCCCAACCTCGCGGCCCTGGCCGAGCGGCGCCGAGTGTATGCCCTGGACCTGCTCGGCGAGGGAGGGCGCAGCGTGCAGACCCACCCCATCCGCGATGCCGCCGACCAGGCCGCATGGCTGGAGGAGACCCTGGAGGAGCTCGGCGTCGACGCCGCCCATCTCGTGGGCCATTCGATCGGTGGCTGGCTGGCCTGCAATCATGCCGTACGCGCCCCGGCGCGCCTGGTCTCACTCACCCTCATCGACCCCGCTCTCACGTTGGCGTACATGCCGCTTTCCCTGCTTCTCCGCGTGATCCCCACCACGATCCCGATCACGGCCAAGCGTGCGGTGCCCGCGTTCATGCGCTGGTCGAGTCGCGGCGAGCCGTACGACGAAAACGACCCCGAGGTCCAGCTGATCACCTCCAATCTGCTGCACTATCGCTTCGCCCTCCCCGCACCCACCCGATTCACCGACGACCAGCTCCGCGCTGTCTCCATCCCCACGCTCGTCCTCATCGCCGGCCGGAGCATCGTCCACGACCCCCGCAAGGCCTACGAACGCGCCCGCGCACTCATCCCGGACGTCCAGGCCGAACTCTGGCCGCAGGCCACCCACGGCATCACCGGCCAGTGCGCCGACGAGGTGAACGCCCGGCTCCTGCGTTTCGTCGAGGAACACTGATCACCGGTTCAGGGCGGGCCATCCGGCCCGATCCGATAACACGGGCTCGGACATGCCGGGCGCTCTCGGTGATCGTCCTACCATCACGGGTCGGGTACGGCGGCGCGGTCGAACAGGTCCAAGAGTGTGAGCTCCCCGGTTTACCGGAGACTTCCGAACCCGGATTCGGGCCAAGATCTCCCACTCCGGCCCTCAGCCGAACCCCCTCCTGCCGAGGCCGGTGATCATCTTCGCGCGGCGGCTCTTGCCATTCGCCGTCCCTTTGGACTCACGTCGGGAGTACGCGGTGACGAGCTGTCGAGACAAGGCGAGGGGTAGGCAGGTCACGGTGGTGCCGCCGGGAAGGTGCGCGGTTGAGCGCCCGGCGGAGGTTTCGGGCAGGCGCCGGCGCCTCGCACGGAATCCGGCGCTGGTGACGCTGCGCGGCCGAGCGGCTCAGCCACTCGGCACCCTCAGCCCGCCACCCCGGTACGAAGGCGTACGCGCCGGCCTGCCATCGGCCGGGGATATCAGTGCGACGAAAGCCCTCGCGGCCCGGACTTCCTTCCTCCCGGCCGTAGCGCGGGACCGGCGGCCTGAGCGGGTGCTGCGGTGAGCACGGCACCCGCCGCCAGTGCGGCACCGACGGCCAAAGCCGTTTTCATGCCCATGGTCGATTCCTGTCTCAGTTGCTTGCTCGCTGGAGGGGCGTCTAGCGCTCGTTGCGGCGGGCGAGGCTGCGGGCTCGTCCGGCCCGCCGGCGGCGTGCCGGGTCGGCAGGGTCGGCGGGCGCTCCGGCGGGGTCATAGGGGCGTTCACCGGCAGGGTCTCCCAGACGCCTGGCCAGTTCCTTCAGCCGGGGGCTGTCCGCGGGCACGTTGATGTGGAAGTGGCCGTACTTGGCGGGCTTCAGGTCCCCGCCCCAGGTGACCAGGCCATCGCAGTCGGCGAGAATGTCGCCGACGATGCGCTGCTGATGCGGATAGAGGCCGTCCCCGCCGCCTGCCGGGAACGCCCCCGGATGCAGCGCCACCGCCGACCCCGACAGGTGATTGGATTCATAGTCGGCGTACACGGTCCGGTCGGTGGTGTGCCCGTGCAGCGTGGTTCCGGTGCCGTCGGTGAACCGCTGGATCTCGTAGTGCCAGCGGCGCACCACGTGCAGCAGCACCTGCGCGGCGGCCGGATGCAGGGTGACCGTCCGCGCCGCCCCGGACACGTAGAAGGGCTGGACGATGCGCGGGTCGATGCGCCATCCGTTGCGGCTGGTGTCGCGGTTCCAGGTACGGGCGACCGGGCCGCCACCGCTCGCGGGCGCCGCTGCGGCCAGCGCCGTGGGTACTGACCCGATCAGTGCCGCCACGGCGCCGATGGTGCCGCCGATGAGGACGCTCCGGCGGGTGGGGGTGGTCACGTGGGCTCCTCGGTGGCGTCGCGGTACATCCGGTCGGCGATGGCGTGGGTGAAGCTTTCGAGTTCGGCGAGGGGCAGGTCGTCGGGCATCTCGCCCTTGAAGATCAGTTCCCTGGCCAGGGCGTAGACGATGGCGTTGCCGAGCATGTCCTCCCCCAGCATCTGACGGGTGATGCGGGAGCGTGCCGTGCCCTGGTCGCTTTGGAACCGGCCCTTGAGGAAGTTGCGGTAGCGGTGGCGGGCGTGGACGCTCGGATTGGTGGGCGAGTAGTAGTGGGTGAGAACGTCGGAGAACAGCACGTCCGGGTTGCCGAGGAGTAACTGACTCAGGCTGAGGGCGTCGGCGTCGGAGAGGTAGTCGTCCAGTGCCCACGAACTGGAGTGGGTGGTGCTGGCGAGGTAGCGGTTCACCATCTCCGCCCCGGACAGGTGCTGGTAGGTGTTGCGCCATTCGACGTACAGGGTGACCGCGTCACCGAACCAGCCGGTGGCATCCCCCATCCGGACCTCGTCGCCGCCGCTGGTGGACTTCAAGTAGCCCTGCGCATTGGAGATGCAATGCTGCATGTCCAGGGTGATGCCCTGGATCGGATCCCTCGGCCAGGCGTTGTTCTCGGTGAGGGCCCCGGCCTGGCCGGCGGCATAGCTGTTGCGTTTGGCGTCCGGGGCGCCGAGCAGTTGGTTCCAGTGAAGATCGATGTACTTGTACTGCCGGAAGAACAGGCACAGGTCCTGGCGCTGGTCGGCGATCGCCAATGATTCGCCGTTGTCGCGGCGGTAGCGGGCGAACGCGTTCTCCAAGGCTTTGACATACCCCATGAAGGCGGTGATCTCCGCGTACTGGTCATCCTTGAGGTGCAGGGACTTGACGGCCGGGTCGTAGCCGTCGCCACGCCACACGTTCTTGTCGAGCCCTATCGGTGTGATGTTCCCGTCGGTGAACCCGGTCCCGTTGGCGGGGTTGAACTCGTAGATCTGGCTGAACGACCAGTTCTGCGGCATCGGGAATCCCAGGTTGCCGGAAAATTCGAACGACATGCCGGACACGAACGACCACCTGGCCCCGGTCGCCTCCGACACCCGCGTGCACACGTTGCGCGTGCCGTACACCCCGAACCAATACCAGCCGCCCTTGTCGGCGAGGGCCTTGCGGACGCCGTTGAAGTAGGGGATGACGAACTGGCTGATCTCATGGTCCTGGGCGTCGTAGTCGACGGCGAAGTAGATGCACGCGCCCTGGAGCATGTGGTGCTCAACCATCTTGTCGTGCGCTTTCCCGGCCTGGTCGTAGCCCTTCTGGAAGGTGAAGTTCTCGGGCACCGTGCCGTTGTACTGGAAGATCGGCATGAGTCGCAGCCCGGCGTCGATGATGGTTTTGGGTTCGCCGGGGACCAGGGCCTTGCCGATGTAGCCGGGGTCGTCGGGCGGCAGATGCTCATCGAGGTATCGGCCGACGACCTTGTAGCCCTTGGCGACCAGGGCTTTGGCTCGTTCGGGGGTGATGGTGACGGAGGTGTCGGAGCCGGTGGCGGCCCGATGCTGGTCCCCCCGGGAGATCAGCAGCTGCGCCCAGGTGTCGAAGGTGGCATTGCCGCTGGTGGCCAGCAGCATGAACTCCTGGTAGTGCCGGAGCCATGCCGCGGTGTCGGCGGTGAACTTGCGGCCGTTGTCGACAAGGCGGATCGTGTCCCAGGGAAAATCGAACGTCTCGCCGCCGGACCCGTACGGTGCGCCCTTGTAGGCGGGAGAGTTGAAGTAGCAGGCCGCGTGCAGCAGGTAGGTGAGCTCGGAGGCGGCACTGTCGGTGGTGAGGGTGTGCTTCTTCAGCTCCCGCGTGGTGCCGTCGCCGAAGTAGCCGGTGATGTCGGCGGGATTGAGGCCGAGGCGGTATTGGATGGCCATCATCAGGCACTGCTGGGTGACGCGGTCATAGTTGCCGTCGCAGGGCGACAGGCCCATCGCCGGTACCACGCCCAGCCGTACATAGTCACGGTTGAGGGTTTGCTGGAACCCCCGGATGACGCCGTCGCCGCCGGGTATGAGCCGGAACTGGTCCATCCGCAGAAGCGCTTTGGTGACGTGCGCCCACATACGGGGCTCGATCGGGTTCTGGGTGTCGGGCAGGCCCATGTCCCCGAGGAGTTCGCCGATGGAGAGCTTGGCACGGTGGTCCCAGGTTCCCGCGTTCGAAGAACCGTAGTACCCCTTGCACCACAACGCATAGTTGTAGATGCGCAGGATGTTCGTGTTCGTCTGCTGGGTCAGATCCGGCTTGATGGTGCTCGCCACCTTGGCGAAGGTGCCGGGCCCGAAGTTCTGCACCGTCGGGGAGATGCCCAGTTCATGCTGAAGTGCCTGAGTGAGGGATAACACGACGCCCCAGCCGGTGCGGCCGTCCTCCATACATCGGAGGTAGCCGGGGGCCTTGCCGAGGTAGGTGGCGTTCACCCACCGTTGCGCTTCGAGGACGTTGGGGTCCGCCATCTCCACCTTTCCGCCTGCGTCAGTGCCGAGGGTTGTGGGTGCGTGACCCATGGGCGAAGGCCTACGAGCACGCTCCCTCGAACCAGGTCGGCGACCGCGGCACCGTGCAGGACTCATCGCGCTGTCCGCCGGCCAACTCCTGGCCACCGGGCCCGGGGCGGGCTGCTGCGGCCTTCTTGATCATGACGGGGATGGTACCGACGCGCGCTTTGGATCCGCTTTATGGCAGGCGGCTGCCGTCGCCGATGGCGTGTACGGGTTCGAGGCACCCGGGAACAGCCATGGGCGGTACCGGCCGGTGACAAGCTAAGACGGGACAGATCCCAAGTTCTGTGCCGTCTCTCGCCACGCATCCATGCAGGTTGGCGCCATGCGCCTCCGGTTCCTGTGGTTCCGGTCCGAGGTTCACATGGGTAGACAGACGCCGAAACCCTGGCCTGAAGCAGGGCGTGACACCGCAGGCCAGCAGGCTGTCGCTCACGGGTAGCGCCAATGGGCCGTCAATGACTGAGCGGCCCGACACGGAGTTGCTGCCAGCTACGAGGACAGGCGTCCGGCAGGCCGTGGTCGCCTCCTCACATCGGGCACCTAGCTCGACTCACCGGCGACGGCTGGGCGGCTGCCGGGCGGCTCAGGCGGGCGTCAGGTGACGCTCTGTACCCACCGTTACGGCGCGCCCGGCGCGGTCCGCACCGGCAGCGCGGTGAGCGCGCGCACCAGCCCCGGCCTCCAGGTGATCTCTTCCGCCGGTACGGCCAGCCGCAGCCCCGGCAGGCGTGCCAGCAGAGTGTGCAGGGCGATCTCGGCCTCGGCCCTGGCCAGAGCGGCGCCGAGACAGTAGTGGATGCCGTGCCCGAACCCCAGATGCGCGTTGTCGGAGCGGTCGAGCATCAGCTGGTCCGGATCGGCGAACCGGCGCGGATCGCGGTTGGCGGCGGCGTTGACGATCTGCACCACCTCGCCCTCGGGGATGGCGACGCCGCCGATCTCGACGTCTTCGAGGGTGAAGCGCATCGGCGAGATCTCCGCGGGGCCGCTGACGCGCAACATCTCCTCGACGGCCACCGCCATCGCCCCGGCGTCACCGCGCAGAAGGTCGGCCCTGGCAGGGTCGGTGAGCAGGATGAGGGCACCGGAGCCGATCAGGCTGACGGTGGTCTCGTGCCCGGCCATCAGAATGCTGATCGCCACCGAGGTGAGCTCCTCGTCGGAGAGCCGGTCCCTGGCGTGGACCAGCGCCGACAGCAGGTCGTCGCCGGGCTCGGCGCGCTTGGCCTCGATCAGCCTGCCCATGTACGCGACCAGGCCGCGCGCGCCGGCGGCGATCCCGTCGAGGTCGGCGGCCTGGAGCGCGGCCGACCACGCGCGCCAGGTGTCCTGGTCGGCCTGCGGTACCCCGAGCAGCTCGCAGATGACCCTGATCGGCAACGGGTATGCCAGGGCCTCGATCAGGTCGGCCTCCTCCCGGCCGGCGAGGGCGTCGACGAGCTCGTCGGTGATCTCCTGGATGCGCGGCCGCAGCGCGTGGACGCGCCGTGCGGTGAACTCGCGGGAGACCAGCCCGCGCAGCCGGGTGTGATCCGGAGGGTCGTAGGCGCCGAGCGTCCGCATCAGGTAGGGCAGGACGTCTTCGGGCAGTCCGGCCGCGGCGGCCACGTCGAGCTTGCCCTGCCGGGCCAGGTCGCTGCTGAACCGGGGGTCGGTCAGCACCGTCAGGCTCTCCTCGTAGCCGGTGACGAGCCAGATGGGCGTGCCGTCGACGTAGCGCCCCTGGACGACGGGCCCCGTCATGGCGAGGCCGGCGAAGTACGCGTCGCGGTCGGAGGTGGTGAACAGGCCGGTGAGGTCGATGCTCATACGAGTCCTTTCAGGATCGCGAGGCCCGCTCAGGGCCGTTCGTTTCGGACCTTGTCGTAGGCGCTCCGCAGCCGCTCGTCGGCGAACACGCCCTGGGTGAGCATCTCGATCGCCGTACCGGAGAAGCGCAGGGTGGCGCCGGTCTCGGCGAGATCGTCCTCGCCGAGTGCGCGCGCCAGGTGGGCGTGGAGCACGACGGGCGTCAGCAGCCAGCTGACGTAGATGGCCGCGCGGGCGTGCGGGTCGGCGGCGGGCCTGACCCAGCCTTCGGCGACGCCCTGCTCCAGCCAGCGTTCGGAACCGGCGACCATCGAGTCGAAGAGCGCCGCGGCGTCGGGCGACTCGTCGAGGAAGGCGCGGGCGAGGTAGCGCCGGATCGGCGTGGCCTCCTCGATCATCGAGCCGATCCGGCTGGTGTCGTCCAGGTCGGGGGTGGTGCCGTCGCCGCGCAGCATCTCGACCAGATACGCGTCGCAGGCCTTGCGCAGCCCGTCCTTGGATCCGAAGTGGTGCAGGACGAGCGCGGGCGAGACTCCGGCCTGGGCGGCGATGGCGCGCACGCTGACCCGGTTGACGCCTTCGCGCCCGAACAGGTCGAGTGCGGCGTCCCGGATCCGGGCGCGCGCCGTGAGATCGGACTCTGAACGCATGCACAGCATGTTAAACAAACGTTCAGCCCCCGGCAACATCTGACCTGGTCACGGCTTCTCGTTTCTGTTCGTCACGGCAAGCCGCCCCACCCCCATCCGCCGTACGGGGCTGGGGACATTCCAGGGACACGGTCGTCCACCTCACCGGCTCACCGCCGCGACGACCGCGCAGCCCGCCGGGCGCCGGGCGCCGGGATCGACGCGAAGCAGAGGGCCGGGGATCAGGTGGCGGTAGGGGTGGACGTGGGGGCCGGGGTGAGGGTTGAGGAGGTGGTGGGGCTGGGGGATTCCTCGCCCGGCCCCTCCTGGGGGATCGTGGTGATGCCGGTCGAGGGCACCGGGCAGTCCCGCTTGGCCGCGTTCCCCCGCTTGCGGCCTGCCGGGTTCACGCAGTCGTCGTCCTCAGGCGGCTCGGGAAGGAACGTTCCCGGAGGCGGGCTGCCCGAGGAGTGGCGGTGGGACGAGGGGGTCGGGACGGCGCTGGGGCTGAGGGTGCGGGTCAGCGTGACGGCCGGGCTGGACGGGGGTGTCGTGGCCGGGGCCGGGACTCCGCTGGCCGGACCGGTGGTGGGGCGGACGGTCGAGCCCGCCGACCCGTGCGGCTGCACGATCGGGATGTCGGGGATGACGGAGCTGCCGGAGAAGCCGAGGCCGCCCTGGTTCCCGGCGGCCACGACCGTGATCGCCGCGATGGAGACCGTGGCCAGGGCGGCGAAGCTGGCGTGGGATAAATGGGCACCGGCGCGGGCCCGGCGGCGTTTGGGGGTCTCGCCGGTGGGGGGCGGCGCGAGCCGTACCCGGCCGGCTCCAGGGGGGTAGGGCACGGGCGTCCAGAGCTCGTCCAGGACGTCGCCGACGGCGGTGCGCAGGTCCCAGGGGTCGCCGACGCCGCCCGCGGCGAGCAGCGCGCGCAGCAGGTCGGCGGCGCGGGGGCGGTCGGCGGGTTCCTTGGCCAGGGCCGCCTCGACCGCGGGCCGCAGCATGGCGGGGACGGCGTCCAGGCGGGGTGGTTCCAGCAGGATGCGGCGGGTGAGCACGTCGGTCTCGCCGCGTCCGAACGGGTGGTGGGCGGTCGCGGCGAAGGCGACCAGGCAGCCCCACGAGAAGACGTCCGACGCCGGTACGGCCGCGCCCCCCGTCAGCCGTTCGGGCGCCACCCACCCGGGACTGCCCATGACCTGCCCGGCCTGCGTGTGGGCGGCGAGCGTGTCGACGTCGCGGGCGATGCCGAAGTCGATGACGCGCGGCCCTTTGGTGGACAGCAGCACGTTGCCCGGCTTCAGGTCCCGGTGGACGAGCCCGGCGTCGTGCACCGCGACGAGCGCCGCGGCCACGCCGAGGGCGACGCCGTACGCCAGATCGGGGGTGAGCGGACCGCGGGCCACGACGACCTGCGAGAGCGCGGGCCCGGGGATGTACTCGGTGACGAGGTAGGGCCGGTCGCGGTCGGTGCCGTCCTCGATGACGGCGGCGGTGCAGAACGGCACCACCCGCCGCGAGAACGCGACCTCCTCGGCGAACCGCGCCCGCAGCGTCTGGTCGCCCAGGTGCGTCGCGTGCGGGGTCTTGAGCGCGACGAGACCGCCGCGGGGGTGTTCGGCGAGGTAGACGACGCCCATGCCGCCCGTGCCGAGCCGGCCCAGGAGAAGGTATCGGCCGATGATGACCGGGTCGCCCACCGTCAGCGGTCGCACGCCTGGAGGCATGTCGCTCGCACCACGCGCCATCCGGATCTCGCCTCTCCTGTCTGGGACCTGGCAAGCACACTGTGGCCCCATCGGGCGGAGGGTTTCCGCATGGTTTTCCCAAGGGGTATCGCGCGTAAGGCGGGTGTTACCTTTCGGTTAGTAAGAGGTGTGACTGGACGGCCTGAAGTGGCGTTTTACGACGACAGCTCCTTGGCCTCCTCGGCCTCGACCGTCTGGTTCCAGTCTCGCTTGACCGCCCGCCAGCCCTCGTCGTCGACGCCGAGCCGCCAGTAGCCGGAGATCGACAGCCGCTCCAGGGGTACGCCGCGCTCGACGCGCAGGTGGCGCCGGAGCTCCTTGACGAAACCGGCCTCCCCGTGGACGAACGCGTGCACCTCGCCCTCGGGGAACTCCAGCCCTCGCACCGCCTCGACCAGCAGCTGCCCGACCGGCCGCTCGCCGCGGTAGAGCCAGGTGACCGGGTGCTCCAGCTTCTGCTCCTCGACCGGCCCGTCGATCTCGACGAACACGTGCGCCACGGCGCCCTCCGGCAGCGCCTCCAGGGCGGCGGCGATCGCGGGCAGCGCGCTCTCGTCGCCGGCGAGCAGGTGCCAGCCGGCGGCCGGGTCGGGGGTATAGCCGCCGCCGGGGCCGAGCATGTAGAGGGTGTCGCCGGGCTGGGCGGCGGCCGCCCAGGGACCGGCCAGGCCCTCGTCGCCGTGGTGCACGAAGTCGATCGTCAGCTCCAGCGTGTCGGGGTCCCAGGCGCGCACGGTGTAGGTGCGCAGCCTCGGCCAGTGCTCGCGGGGCATCTCCTCACGGCAGGTCTGCACGCTGAACGGCTCCGGATACTCCACGCCCTCGTGACGGAAGACGAGCTTCACGTAGTGGTCGGTCAGCCCGGAGGTGGCGAAGCCGCGCAGGCTCTCCCCGCCCACCACCACGCGGATCATGTGCGGCGTCAGCTGCTCGGTCCGCAGCACGGTCGCCTTGTGCTCGCTCTTCGACATCCGGGCCCCATCCCCCTCGGGAGCGTAGTTAGGTATACCTAACCTACACCCCGCGTCAGGAGCGATGGGCCGTCAGGCGGCATCTTCGAGGAAAGTACGCCCCCGCACGTCGGCCAGGAACGCCGCCATGTGGCGGAACGCCAACCGGGCCTCCGGCAGCACGTCGGCCAGGATGGGGAAGACGTGCGGCATCCGGGGCCACTCCTCGTAGCGCACCGGAACGCCGGCCCGGCGGGCCTTGACCGCGACCCGGCGGGCCTCGTCGCGCAGCACTTCGGTCGAGCCGGTGACGATCATCAGCGGCGGCAGGCCGGTGTAGTCGCCGTTCACCGGCGAGACGAGCGGGTCGCGCGGGTCGAGCCCGGAGGTCCAGTGCCGGGCCAGCCAGCGCACCCGCCCGGCGGGCAGCATCGGGTCCTGCCAGCGGTTGGCGCGGCGCGGCGCGTCGGTCAGGTCGGCCCACGGCGACAGGCACAGGGCCGCCTCGGGCAGGGGCAGCCCGCGGTCGCGCAGAGCCAGCAGGGTGGCCAGGCAGAGGTGGCCGCCGGCGGAGTCGCCGGCCAGCAGGATGTCCGAAGGCGCGTGGCCCCGGGCCAGCAGGCAGGAGTACGCGTCCAGGGCGTCGGCCAGCGACTCCGCCAGCCGGTGCACCGGCCCCTGGCGGTAGTCGAGGGCGAGCACGGGGCGGCGGGCCACGACCGACAGCCGCCAGGTGACGGGCCGGTGGGTACGCGGCGAGCAGGAGAAGTAGCCGCCGCCGTGGAAGTAGAGCAGCGCCTTGCGCTCGTCCAGGCCCTCACCGGCGCGGATCCACTCGCCGCCGCAGTCGCTGAAGCGGGCGGGGACGATGCCGACGTGACTCGGCGGGGTCATCGGCAGCAGTCGCGACAGCGTGCCGAGCCGGGCGGCGGCGTCGAGCGCGAGCGGATGGCGCAGCAGCAGGCTGGACGCGGGCTTCAGCGTGCCGCGCAGCAGGCCGTTGAGCGTACGGGCCTGCCAGCTCATGGGGTAGTCGGGATAGACGTCCCTGTCGATGCGCATACAAGGCCTCCGCTATATCCCGTTCCCTTCTGGAACATCGTTCTACCCACCAGTAAGTATCTACTCGCTTACGCGGATATTTCGGGGCGGCATGCGACGGTAGGGGGTATGGCCGGATATTCAGGGACGCCCCTGCCACAGAAGCTCGGCATCAAGCCGGGCCACCGCGTCCTGGCCACCGCCCTGCCCGGCGACCTCGACCTGGGGGCGCCGGTGCACACGCGGGCGGGGCGGGAGCCGTACGACGTGATCCTGATCTTCTGCGGCGACTTCGCCGACCTGCGGCGGCGCTTCGCGACCGCGAAGGGACGGCTGGCCGGCGACGGCGGGCTGTGGGTCTGCTGGCCCAAACGCGCCAGTGGCCGCCAGAGCGACCTCGGCGAGAACCTCGTCCGCGAGTACGGCCTGGCCGGCGGACTCGTCGACAACAAGGTCGCCGCCGTGGACGCCACCTGGTCCGGCCTGCGCTTCGTCCACCGGCTGGCCGACCGCTGGAAAACCCGTTGCCACCCCCGGACCGGCGGCGCATAATACGTGGCTTGCCCGGCATACCCGTGCGCACTCCCGCGCACGGGCTGTTGTCGTGCCCTCACTCTCCGGAGGTGCACACCATTCTCCTCTACGCCCGGCTCGTCCGGTACGGCTTCCGCAAACACGCCACCTATGGAGCGGCAGCGCTGGCCGGCGCCTTCACCAACAGCGTCTTCGGCATCCTGCGCGCCTACGTCCTCATCGCCCTGTGGCAGGCCAGGCCCGGCCTGGCCGGCTACGACGTGCTCGACGCCGTCACGTTCTGCTTCATCACCCAGGCCTTCATCGGCCCGATGCAGCTGTTCGGCGGCGGCCTGACCATCCCCGAACGCATCCGCAGCGGCGACATCGCCCTCGACCTGGTCCGGCCCGCCTCCCTGCAGCTGTGCGCGCTGGCGGAGGACCTCGGGCGGGCGGGCTACCTGTTCATCGTGCGGGGCCTGCCGCCGACGATCCTCGGCGCCCTGTTGTTCGGCATCACCGCGCCGGACAACGCGGGCGCCTTCCTGGTCAGCTTCACGCTCGGCGTGGTGGTCAGCTTCGGCTGGCGCTACCTGGTGGCGCTGTCGGTGTGCTGGCTGCTCGACGACCGCGGCACCCTGGCGGTCTCCCTGGTGCTGACCACGTTCTTCAGCGGCATGATGCTGCCGCTGGGCATCTTCCCCGGCTTCCTCGGCGACCTGGCCGCGGCGCTGCCGTGGGCGGCCATGGTCCAGATCCCCATGGACGTCTACCTGGGCAAGGCCGACGTCTGGCAGGCGCTCGGCGTCCAGCTGCTCTGGGTGGCGGTGACGCTCGGGCTGGGCGCGCTGGGCACCCGCCTGATCCGCCACCGGGTGGTGATCCAGGGTGGTTAGAACCTACGTGCTGCTGGCCTGGACCTGGACGCGCGCCGCGGCCGCGTACCCGGTCTCGTTCACGATCATGACGGTGCTCGGCTTCGCGGTCGCCGGGCTCGACGTGGCCGCCATCCTGGTGATCTTCTCCAACACCACCACGCTGGCCGGCTTCACCCGCGACCAGGTGCTCTTCCTGTACGGCACCTCCAACGTGGCCTTCGCGCTCTGCGACATGCTGGTCAGCAACCTCGACCGCATCAGCATGCACGTGAAGGCGGGCACGTTCGACACCATGCTGATCCGCCCGGTCAGCACCTGGATCCAGACGGCGACCGACCGCTTCCTGATCACCCGGATCGGCCGGGTGCTCCAGGCCCTGCTCGTGCTCGGCTACGCCGTGACCGCGCTCGGCCTGCCCTGGTCGCGGCTGTGGATGGTGCCGATCATGATCGGCTGCGGGTTCGTCATCTTCTCCGCGCTCTGGACCCTCGCCGGGGCGTTGCAGTTCGTGCTGACCGACGCGCCGGAGGTGTCCAGCGCGTTCACCTACGGCAGCGGCCAGCTCACCCAGTACCCGTTCGCGATCTACGGCAGGGAACTGGTGCGCGGGGTGACGTACGTGCTGCCGCTGGCCTTCGTCAACTGGCAGCCCGGCCTGTACGTCCTCGGCCTGCCCGATCCCTTCGGCACGCCGGAGTTCATGCGCTTCCTGGGGCCCGTCGCGGCCCTCGTCCTCGCCCTGCTGGCCGGGCTGGCCTGGCGCCAGGGCATCCGACGCTACCGATCCACCGGGAGTTGACCATGATCGAGCTGGACCGGGCCGGGCGTTCCTTCAAGGTGAAGAGGAACGTCGTGCACGCCGTACACGATCTGTCCTTCACCGTGGCGCCGGGAGAGTTCGTCGGCTACCTCGGCCCCAACGGCGCGGGCAAGTCCACCACCATCAAGATGCTCTGCGGCATCCTCACCCCCACCTCGGGCACGGTACGCGTGGCCGGGCTCGACCCCTCACGCCGGCGCACGGTCGTGGCCCGGCGCATCGGCGTGGTCTTCGGCCAGCGCACGACGCTGTGGTGGGACCTGCCGCTCAAGGACAGTTTCGAACTGATCCGGCTCCTTTACAAAGTAGATCGCAAGGACTTCCGGGTCCGGCTGGACGAGCTCGTCGAGACCCTCGACCTCAGCGGGTTCATGAAGACGCCGGTGCGCCAGCTCAGCCTGGGCCAGCGCATGCGCGGCGACCTGACCGCCGCGCTCCTGCACGCGCCCGAGGTGCTGGTGCTCGACGAGCCCACGATCGGCCTGGACGTCGTCAGCAAGAACAGCATCCGCGCCTTCCTCCAGCGGGTGAACGCCGAGCGCGGCACCACCGTGCTGCTCACCACCCACGACCTCGGCGACATCGAACGCCTGTGCAGGCGGGTCATGGTGATCGACCACGGCAGGATGCAGTTCGACGGCACGCTGGATGAGCTGATGGCGGGCGAGAGCTCTCTGGAGGAGGTCGTCACCCGCCTCTACACCGCGGGCGCTCAGTAGTAGGAGCTCTCCTGCGTCTGCTCGTACTCCTCGTCCATGTCGTCGTAGCGGCGGGCCCAGCGGGAGGGGATCAGTACGGGGATGAACATCGCGACGCCGAGCAGGGCGTAGAAGCCCGAGGTCAGCATCGCCTTGTTGCCCGCGCCCGCCTCGGTGAGCAGCCAGTGCATGGTCGGCTGGTCGGGGATGAGCGACAGCGCGCGTACCGCGTCGAGGGCGTAGACCACCGTCCACGCCAGAAGCACCAGCGACGGGACGAACGTGGCCAGGGGCGAGACCCGCCCCGCCACCACCAGCCCGACCACCAGCCCGACGGCCGCCATGGCCCCGAGCGCGATCCACAACCGCTGCCCGCTCACGGGCGTGCCCATACCGGCGACGAACGCCTGCTGGACTGCCCATCCTCCGCCTACGAGCACGGCGGCTGTCACCACCAGGCCGAGAAGTAAGCCAGCAAAGTGCCGCAACGTCATCACCTCATGTCAACGCGATCGGCACAGACCCTAGCGACAAAAGCCACAAATCAGCCAGGCATTGGTCACCTTGGGACTACCACAACCACTGCCCCATGAGAGCATGAGGCAACCCATGCGCGCCCAACTCCCGCTCCGGCTCACCCGCTCGGCCGCCTTCGCCGCGGTCGGCGTGGGACTCGCCGCGCTCGCCCACACCATGGCCGGCGGCGCCGCCCCCACACCGGGTTTCTTCTGCCTGAGCCTCGCGGCGGTCATGGCGCTGGGCACGGTCCTGTCCGGCCGCGAACGCACCCCGGCCACCATCAACACCGTGCTGATCGCCACCCAGCTGGCCCTGCACACCGCCTTCGGCTACGAGTCGGGGCCCGCGGTCCTCTCACCGCTGACCGACCCCGAGCACGGCCTCGGCCAGAACACCGGCATGCTCCTCACGCACCTCATCGCCACCCTGCTCACCGGGTGGTGGCTGGCGCGCGGCGAGGGCGCGCTGTGGTCGCTGCTGCGCCGCCTGGGCCGCCGTCTGGTGCTGCTGCTCAGGTGCGTCGTTCCTGCCCGGGTACGGCAGGCCGCCTTCTTCACCTCCCGCCGCGTACCGGTCTGCCCGGCCGTCGCGCTCACCGTCAGCAGGCGCGGTCCTCCACTTCCCGCCTGACCATCTGACACCCCTTTCATCCCCCTTACCCGACAGCGAAGTGGAGACTTCCGCGTGTCCTTCCTCCGACGTGCCGCGACCGTGCTCGCCGCCGCCTCAGCCCTCACCCTCGGCCTGGCCGCCCCGGCCCTGGCCCACGTCACCATCAACCCGGGCACCGCCGAGCAGGGCGGGTTCACCAAGGTCGCCTTCCGCGTGCCGAACGAGCGCGACGACGCCGGCACCACCAAGATCGAGGTCGCCTTCCCGACCGACCACCCGCTCGCCTTCGTCAAGGTCAAGCCCGTGCCCGGCTGGACCGTCAAGGTCACGGAGGGCAAGCTGCCCCAGCCGGTCAAGACGGAGTTCGGCGACCTGGAAGAGGCCGTCACCAAGGTCGAGTGGTCCGGCGGCAAGATCAACCCGGGCGAGTTCCAGGAGTTCGAGGTCTCGATGGGCCAGCTCCCGAAGGACGTGGACCAGTTGGTCTTCCCGACCACGCAGACGTACTCGGGCGGCGAGGTCGTCAAGTGGGCCGACGCCCCCAAGTCCGACGGCACAGAGGCCGAACACCCGGCCCCCGTCCTGAAGCTGACCCCCGCGACAGCCGACGCCCACGGCGCCCCCGCGACCCCGGCGACCACCGCCCCGGCCGCCAAGCCGTCCCTGACCCCGGTAGCGGCCTCGTCATCCCCCTCCGACAACACCGCCCGCCTGCTGGGCGGCGCCGGCCTGGCAGTCGGCGTCATCGGCGTGGTGGTAGCCGCCCTGGCCCTCCGCCGCCGCCCCTCCTGACCCAACACCCCTGGGCCCGACCCCCGAGGCTCGGGCCCAGGACCGAAAACCCAACCCCGCCCACCAAAACCAGGGCACCACCGCCCCACCCACGCTCGCCGTGCTCGGGGGCACCCACCCACGCTTGTCAGCGCCGCAACGGCGAGACGCGTCACGGTCGAGCCCGGCGCAACACGAACGGCGCCCAGCCCGGCCCACCCCGCGCGGACTCGCAGGGTGGGTGCGGCGGGCAGCCACGCCACGGTCCCCGGTCAGCGAAGGGCCGTGACGGCGGGGTGCCACGTCCGACGTGAGAAGCGATCCCCCCGACCCGCGCGAGCCCACGTCGGCGGGTGGCGCCCACCAGGCCCGCCGTAAAGGAAAAGCCGGAAAAGACTAGGAAGAGATGTCCTTGCCAGAAAACCTCGCCCAGGCGATGGACAGGAACAGGGCGATGTACGCGGTGAACGCCAGCAACCCGCCCGACATGTCGCCGACGGGATCGCGCAACGCCCCGTCGAACCCCGACCAATGCGTCGGCAGCAGATACGGCGCCAGCCAGTCCAGCTGCGGAAACGCCCGCAGCACCTGCGTGACGATGATCAGCACCAGCGTGGCCGCGATGGCCCCGATCGACACCTCCGTCAGCGTCGACAGCGCCAGCGCGACGGCGGCCAGCGCCGCCATCCCCGCGCTCACGTACCCGACGGTGACGAGGATGCGCAGCAGCCCGTCCGCGAAGCTCACGGTCGTCCCCGACAGCAGCGTCACCGGCCCGACGGGGAACAACGCCACCCCCACCACCAGCGCCGACACCGCCACAGCGGCGGTCACGGCGACGGCGAAGATGACGGCGTTGAGGTATTTGACCGCCAGCAGCCGCCCCCGCCCGGCCGGCGCGGCCAGCAGGTAGCGCAGGGTCCCGGCCCCGGCCTCGCCCGCGATCGAGTCACCGGCCACGACCGCGACCGCGATCGGCATCAGCAACGGCACCAGCGCCGACAGCGCCACGAACGTCAGCATGAGGCTGTTCCCGGCCGTGGCCGCCAGCAGCGCGCCCATGCCGCCGTCGGCGTCCTCGGTGCCGATGCTCTTCAGCACGACGCCGATGATCACCGGCACCAGCGCGAGCACGCCCAGCATGATGAGGTTGCGCGGACGCCGGAACGTCAGCCCGAGCTCGGAACGCAGCAACCGCCAGAACGCCACCACCCCGCCGGACGGCTCGGGCTCGGACAGCACGGACGGCTCCTGCGGCGCGGCGGCGCGTTCCGCGCTGCGCCGTGTCTCGCTCACCGGCACCAGTCCCGGCATCCGGCGAGCGCCGGTCCGGGTGTCAGCCGTCGACATCGAAACCCTCCCCCGTCAGTCCCACGAACACGTCCTCCAGGCTCGTGCGCACCACCGACAGCCCGCGTACGGCCACGCCCGCCACGACCAGTTCCGCGTTGATCCGCTCCGGCGCCTGCCCGCCGAGTTCGGCGGTCACGTCGGAGCCCACGCGCACGTCGGGCAGTTCGAGCGCGGTCAGCACCTGCGCGGCCGTTTCCAGGTCCGGCGTGTCGATCCTGATCCTGGCGGCGCGCCCGCCGCTGAGCGAGGCGATGGTGCCCTGGGCGACGAGCCGCCCGGCGCTCATGATCCCGGCGTGGGTGCACATCTGCTCGACCTCGGCCAGCAGGTGCGAGGAGACGAACACGGTCGTGCCCTCGGCGGCGACGTCCTTGACCAGGGCGCGTACCTCGCGGGTGCCCTGCGGGTCGAGTCCGTTCGTGGGCTCGTCGAGCACCAGCAGCCGCCGGGGCCGCAGCAGCGCGGCGGCGATGGCCAGGCGCTGGCGCATGCCCAGTGAGTACGCCCGGTAGCGCTTGCCCGCGGCCGCGGCGAGACCGACCCGCTCCAGGGCCTCCGCGGCCCGCGTCCTGGCGGTCCTGCGCGGCGCGCTCGGGTCGGCGGCGTCGAAGCGCAGCAGATTCGCCTCGCCCGACAGGTACGGATAGAAGGCCGGCCCCTCCACCAGCGCCCCCACCGTGGTCAGGGGCGGCATCGTGAAGGTGCCCTCCGTGGGCGCGATCAGCCCGAGCAGCATGCGGATCGTGGTCGTCTTGCCCGAGCCGTTCGGCCCGAGGAAGCCGTAGACGGACCCGCTCGGCACGTCCAGGTCGAGCGCGTCCACCGCGACCTGGCCGCCGCGAAAGCGCTTGGTCAGGCCACGGGTGGTGATGGCGGCGGGCGGGGCCGCCCCGGAGGGCGCCCCCGCTTCCAACATGACCTCGGATGTCACTGGCCTGCGACCTTGACGAGCTCGTCAGGGGTGACCGCGCCGGCCAGCAGGCGGCCGTCGTCGGTCAGCAGGGCGGTGACCAGCTTGGTCTTGATCATCTTGCCGGAGCCCCATGCGCCGCTCACCGGGGTCGCCTGGTCGAGGATGAGCTTCGCGGTCTCGGCCTCGCGCGAGTTCGCGGCCTGCCCGTCCTGCTTGAACGGCAGCACCGCCACGCTCGTCCAGCCCTTGCCGATCACCTTGAGCTGCTCGGCGGCCTTCTCGGCCTCCTGGTTGTGGTCGGCGGCCGGCTCACCCAGCTGGCCGAAGTCCTTCTCCTCCACCTTGGCGCCCGCGGGCGGGGTGAAGGCGAAGTTCTCCTCGGCCGGCGGGCTGAACGTCACCTGCGTGAACCCGACCTGGAAAGCCGGTTCCGCCGAGCCCTTGGCGAACACCTGCACCTGCAGCGGCTGGTAGTTCTCGCCGTCCAGGGCCAGACGCACCTCCTTCACCAGCGAGCTCTGCGCCTTCGGCGTCAGCACCAGCTGGTACACGGAGCGGCCGGCGACCTCGGCGGTGTTCGTCACCGAGACGCCCGTGTCCTCGTTGACCCGGTCCAGGAACGTCTCGGCGACCTGCTGCGGCGTCAGGTCCGTCGGGCTCGGCGTCGCCGGCGGCTTCTCCCGCTCGGACTTGGCGGGCAGTTTCACCTTGGTCGCGGTGTTCGTGCCGCTGTTCCAGTACCAGGTCTGGTCGCCGTTGACGATCAGGTTGGTCTCACTCATCTGGCCGGGCAGGGCGATCCTCAGCCGGTCCCGCCCGCCGTACCAGACCTTGACCTCGTGCGAACCGGACAACAACGCCAGCGGCGAGGCCCCACCGCCCTGGCCGGGCAGCGCGGGCAGGCCGAGCGAAGCCGTCTGCTGGACCGTGCCCGACATCGCCGGCGGCCCACCCGCCTTCTTGACCGCCGCGGCGGCGTCGGCCAGCAACTGCTCGGCCGTACGTTCGGGCAGGACGGGCTCGCCGCTGACGGCGGCGATCACGGGACCGGCGCCGACCGCCGCCCCGATCACGGCGGCGGCCGCGATCGGGACCCCCCACCTCACGATCGTTCCTCTACGCATCTCACTCCTTCACGGTATGCGGATGTTCCCACCGTGGTGCATCGGTCCTTAGGTGATCCTGAGAGCGTCTGAGAGCCCTCTCAGCTCTTGCAGCCATCCGTTACGGCGAAGCCGCCGCCCACGCCACCCGCCGGCGTGCGTCGGCGCAGGCCGGCGGGATCGCTTCTCACGTCGGACCACTCCCCGCCGCAACGGCCCCCCTCCCCACCCACCCCGGCCCCGGCCGGGCCCCGCGCACGTTGCGCCGGGCTCCACCGCGCCCCGTCTCGCCGCACCGGCGCTCCGCAAGCGTTGGGGTGCCCGTGGTGTCGGGGTCCGGGGGCTGAGAGGGTTCTCAGGCGGGGGTGCCTACACTCCAGGGCATGAGGGTTCTGGTCGTCGAGGATGAGCGGCGCATGGCGGCGGCGCTGCAGCGTGGTCTGCAGGCGGAGGGGTTCGCCGTGGATCTGGCCCACGACGGCGAGGAAGGGCTGCACCTGGCCCGCAACGGCGAGTACGACGTGGTCGTCCTGGACATCATGCTGCCCCGCCTGTCCGGCTACAACGTCTGCAAGCACCTGCGCGCCGAGGAGAACTGGGTGCCGATCCTGATGTTGTCGGCCAAGGACGGCGAGTACGACATGGCCGACGGTCTCGATCTCGGGGCCGATGACTATCTGACCAAGCCGTTCTCCTACGTGGTGCTGGTCGCGCGGCTCAGGGCGCTGCTCAGGCGCGACGCGGGCCGGCGTCCGGCCGTGCTGACCGCCGGGGATCTGTCGCTGGACCCGGCGCGGCGGCGGGTGGAGCGCGGGGAGGCGCAGGTCGAGCTGACGCCTCGGGAGTTCGCGCTGCTGGAGTACCTGCTGCGGCGGCGGGACGAGGTCGTCTCGAAGTCGGAGATCCTGGAGCACGTCTGGGACACCTTCGACACCGACCCGAACGTCGTCGAGGTCTACGTCGGCTATCTCCGCCGCAAGATCGACGCCCCGTTCGGCAGGAACGCGCTGCAGACCGTGCGCGGCGCGGGCTACCGCCTGGCCGGCGACGGTGGCTGATTCGCCGCTGGCCTGGTGGCGGCGGCAGGGGCTGCGGTTCCGGCTGACCATGGTGGCCGCCGCGGTGCTGGCGCTGGCGCTGGCGATCTCGGCGTCGGTGCTGCTCAGCGTGCTGCAACGGGCGCTGCTCGGCACGGTGGACGACTCGCTGCGCCAGCAGGCGCAGACGGTGCGGGTCAAGGCCGACAACGAGATGCTGACCAGCCCGATCGTCACCCATGACGGGACGATCGTGCAGGTTCTGGAGCGCGACGGCCGGATCTCGAACGTCACCTACGGCGCCGACCGGCTGGTCCCGCTGCTGGACGCCCCGGCCAGGCAGCGGGCGCTCAAGGGTGAGGCGCTCTATCTGGACGGCCGGCCGTACGCGATCCCCGGGCCGCTGCACGTCGTGGCGGTCAGCGCGGACCAGGGCCGCACGGTGCTGGCGGCGCGCCCGATCGGCGAGATCGTGCGGAGCCTGGGCGTGGCCGGGAAGGTGCTGTTCGTGGGCACGCCCGCGCTGGTGGTGCTGCTGGCCGCGGCCAGCTGGCTGATCATCGGCAGGACGCTGCGGCCGATCGCCGCGCTGCGCAGGGGCGCCGCCGACATCACCCACACCGCCCGCTCGCGCCGCCTGCCGGTGCCGCAGGCCCGTGACGAGGTGCACGCGCTGGCGCTCACGCTCAACGACATGCTGGCCCGCCTGGAGGAGGCGGAGAAGCGCCAGCGCTCGCTGGTCTCCGACGCCTCCCACGAGCTGCGCAGCCCGCTGGCCAGCATCCGCCTGCAGCTGGAGGTGGCGCTGGGACATCCGGAGGGCGCCGACTGGCAGGAGACGGCCGAGGGCGTGCTGGAGGACACGTTGCGCCTGTCGCGCCTGGCCGAGGACCTGCTCGCGCTGGCCCGTCTCGACGAGCGCGGCGGCCGTCCCGCCCGCCGCGAGCCGGTCGACCTCGACGACGTGGTACGGCGCTGCGTCGAGCGCTACGGCGAGGCCCACCTGGTGGCCTGCGACCCGGTCCTGGTGACCGGCGACGCCCTCGACCTGACCAGGGTGCTGACGAACCTGCTGGACAACGCCGTGCGCCACGCCGCCTCGAAGGTGGAGGTGGCGCTGACGGCCGACGGCGTGCTGACCGTGACCGACGACGGCCCGGGCATCCCGCGGGAGGACCGCGAGCGCGTCTTCGACCGCTTCACCCGGCTGGACTCGGGCCGGGGCCGCGACGAGGGCGGCGCGGGGCTGGGCCTGGCCATCGTGCGGGAGACGGTGCGCGCGCACGACGGCCGGGTGTACCTGGAGGACGCGTTCCCCGGCCTGCGCGTCGTGGTGGAGCTCCCGGCCGCCCGCAAAAGCACGTAGAAGCACATCGAAGCACGTAGAAGCCTTCAAACGCGCATAAAGCGGATCGATAGCGCCTTCCCCTACGCTCCCCCGGACGGACGCGCGCCGTCCGCGATCAACGAACGTGAAGGAAACACCATGCGCAACATCCTTATCGCCCTGGGCCTGGCCGTGGCCCTCGCGGGCGGCACCGCGGCGATCGCCTCGGCAGCGGCCGCCAGGCCGGTCACCGGCTGCGAGGGCAAGCCGCTGTGCGACGACGACGACATGCACTGGCCCAACCCGATCGGCTCGCCCACCACCCCCGGCACCTGACCGGTCAGCGCGCGCGGGCGAGGGCCTCGGCGGCCTTCGCCCGCCATGGTTCGGCACCGATCTCCTCGAACAACGCGTACGCCTCCTGAAGGTGCGACTCGGCGGCCCGTTCGCCGCCCTCCATCATGAGCAGCCCGAGGTTCAGCCGGATCCGGCCGGAGATGAGCCGCTCCCCCAGCCGCTCGGCGAGGTCCAGCGCCGCCGCCAGCGTCCCCTTGGCCTGGTCGGGCTGGCCGAGCGCGATCCTGGCCTCGGCGATGCCCTGCATGACGTAGGCCTCGCCGATCCGGTCGCGTACGTCGCGCACGATCACGGCCGCCGCCTCGAACGCCTCCAGGGCCCGCCGGCCCTCGCCCCTGAGCAGCGCGAGGCGGCCGATGGAGTTGAGCGCCTGGGCCTCCCCGCGTGGCACGCCCTCCTCCCGGAAGATCTCCAGTGCCTGCTCCAGCAGGGGGCCGCCTTCGTCGAGTGTGCCCCGTTCCAGGTGGATGACGGCCAGGTTGACCAGCGCGTGGGCCTCGGCGGCCCGGTCGCCGACGGCGCGCAGCAGGGGCAGGGCCTGCTCGTAGCGCTCCCTGGCGGCGGCGACGTCGCCGCGCATCCGCTCGACCATCGCCATGTTCCGCAGGGCCAGGGCGCGGCCGTGGGTCTCGCCGATCTCGTCGAACAGGTCGAGTGCCTCGGTCAGCATGGGGTGGGCCTCGCCGTACCTCTGCTGGAAGACGGCGAGTGAGCTCAGTGAGTAGACCATCGCGCCCTCGCCGCGGATGTTGCCCGCCTCGCGGCACGCCTTGAGCGCGAGTTCGCTGACCGCGCGCCACTCGTCGAAGTAGCCGTGGGTCTCGAACAGGGTGATCGCGGTCATCGCGATGCTCCAGCACAGCTCGTCCAGGCCGTGCCCCGCGGCCTGGCGAACGAGCGCCAGCAGCGTGGCGCGTTCGCCGTCGAGCCAGGTCAGCGGGTCGTCGCCGATGAGCGCGTCGGCCAGGGTAGGCGCGAAGGGACCGTGTCCCGCCTTGCCGCGCAGGAGCGTGAAGTGGCCGCCGTAGTAGCGCTCGTGGGCGCGCTCGCTGAGGCGGACGAAGGCGGAGCAGGCGCGTTCCAGGGTGGCCAGCCGCTGCTCGCGGCGTTCCTCGGTCTGCGCGCGCTCGCCGGCGAAGGCGCGTACGAGATCGTGGATGGCGTAGTGGCCGCCACGGACGGTCAGCAGGGACGCGCCGACGAGCTCGTCGAGCGCCTGCTCGGCGTCGCCGTCGAGCAGCGCGCCGGCCATCCAGGCGGTCGTCTGCGGGCTGTCGACCAGTCCGATCCGCCGGAAGAGGGTACGCGCCCGCGCCGACAGGCCCCGGTAGGACACCTCCAGGCTGGCCCGGACCTCCAGGTCGCCGTGGCTGAGCACGTCGAGCATGGTCCGCGAGTCGCTGAGCAGGCCGACCAGGGTCTCGATCGTCCACTGGGGCCGCACGGCCAGCCGCGCCCCGGCGATGCGCAGTGCCAGCGGCAGGCCGCCGCACTGGGCCGCGAGCCTTCTGAGCGCGTCGGGTTCCGCGGCGGCGCGCCGTTCGCCGACGTCGCCCATGAGCAGCCGGACGGAACCGGCGTCGTCCAGGACCTCCAGCCTGACCACCCAGTGCTCGGCCATCCCGATGGGGCGCTCGCGTCCGGTCACCAGCACGCCGCAGGGCCCGCCGCCGGGCAGCAGGGGCCAGATCTGCTCGAAGGATCCGGCGTTGTCGAGCAGGACGAGCAGCCTGCGTCCGGCGACCGTGGAGCGGAACAGCGCGCCGCGTTCCTCGGCCGAGCGCGGGATGGCGCTGACGCCGAGCGCGCGCAGGAACATGCTGAGCACGTCCGTGGCCTCGATCTGCCCGTCGCGCAGGTCCACGTAGAGCTGGCCGTCGGGGTAGTGGGAGGACAGCTCGTGGGCGGCGTGCACGGCCAGTTCGGTCTTGCCCACGCCGGCGCGGCCCACGACGGCGGCCATGGGCAGCGGCCCGTCCGCGCCCGAACCGGCCAGCATGCCGGTGAGCCTGGCCAGCTCGCCGGAACGGCCGGACAGCGTGGAGATCATCGGCGGGAGCTGGCGCGGCACCGGCGTGAGCCTGACGGGCGGCGCGGGCCGGTCGAGCTCGTCCTCCTGGTTGAGGATGGCCAGCTCCAGACGGCGCAGCTCGTCGCTGGGCTCAAGGCCGAGCGTGTCGAGAAGCATCTCGCGGTAGGCGCGGAAGGCGTCCAGCGCCTCGGCCTGCCGCCCCGAGCGGTACAGGGCCAGCATCAGGTGGTTGTGCGGCCGCTCGCGCAGCGGGTGGGCCTCGACCAGCCGCCGCAGCTCGCCGACCAGCTCCAGGTGCCGCCCGAGCCCCAGTTCCAGCTCGACGCACTGCTCGTGGGCCAGCAGCCGGCGTTCCTCGAGGTCATGGACCATCGGCCGGATCAGGTCGCTGTCCACGTCGGACAGCGCGGGCCCGCGCCACAGCGCCAGCGCCGCGCGCAGCGTGCGCGCTGCCCGCTCGGGCTCCTCACCGCGCGCCCGCGTGATCAGGTCGTCGAACTCGGTCAGGTCCAGCCGCGCCGGATCCACCTTCACGACGTAGCCGGGCGAGCGCGTGATCAGTGTGTGGTACGGCTGCGCCGTGTCGTGAAGCACGCGGCGCAGCTGCGAGATCCGGATCTGCACCTGGTTGCGCGCCGTGCCCGGCGGGTTCTCCCCCCAGGCCGCCTCGATCATCCGCTCCAGGGGAACGACCCGGTTCGCCTCGAGCAGCAACATGGCCATGACGACCCGCTGGAGGCTGCCCCCGAGATGGAGCTCCTGTCCCTCGTGTTCGACCAGCAGCGGTCCGAGAATCTTGAATCGCATCCGCTCTCCTCCGCCGGTGATGCTTCCAAGCGGGTGTTGCACAAGATCTGCACTCCGATCGCAACCCAGCTCGGCACGGGGATACTACGCGAGGCGAGCTATCTCGGCGAGTGCGGACCGGGCGGAGGCGGCGTCGTGCACCCGGAAGACCCGGGCTCCCTGGAGCGCGGAAACGGCGAGTGTCGCGATGGTCCCCGCGTGCCGCCGATCCACCGGCAGCCCGCCGAGCGTCTCGCCGACGAAGTCCTTGTTGGACACCGCCACGAGGACGGGCAAGCGCGTGGCCACCATTTCGTCCAGGCGCCTGCTGACCTCCAGCGAGTGGAAGGTGTTCTTGCCGAAGTCGTGGGCCGGATCGATGAGGATCGCGTCGCGGGCCACACCCGCGGCCACGGCGCGCTCGGCCAGGCCGACGGTGTAGCCGATGACGTCGTCCACCACGTCGGCGTAGGCGATGCGGTGCGGGCGGGTGCGTGGCTCCACGCGACCGGCGTGCGCGCACACCAGGCCGGTGCCGTGGCGGGCGGCCACCTCCGCGAGGCCGGGGTCGACGCCGCCCCAGGTGTCGTTGAGCAGATGGGCTCCGGCGCGGGCGACCACCTCGCCCACTTCGGCGCGCCAGGTGTCGACGCTGATCAGGAGGCCGGGGTGGCGTTCGCGCACCGCCTCGACCAGGTCGGCCACGCGGCGGATCTCCTCGGCGGCGTCGACGTCGTCGCCGGGGCCCGCCTTGACGCCGCCGATGTCGACGATGTCGGCGCCTCCGGCCACGGCCTGGTCCACGGCGTCGAGCGCGGCGGCGAAGCCGTACGTGCGGCCTTTGTCGTAGAAGGAGTCCGGCGTGCGGTTGACCACCGCCATGATGGCGTACTCGCCGGGGGCGAAGGTGCGCTCTCCCAGGCGCAGCGTCCCGGCCATCAGAGGTTCCGCCGTCCGCCGAAGTGGCGACCGGGACGGGCGCGTCGGCCCGCGAGGCCTAGCCCTTCACCGGCAACGTGCGCCGGCAGGCCTTGCGGGGCCGCGTCCGGGTCGTCCAGTCCGGTGCGCAGACCGGCTGTTTCGAACTGGAACCTTGCTATCTGGGGCCTGAAGCCCCGTCCCGTCGCGGATACCGGATCCCCTCCGCCCTGGCCGGGTGGCGGGCCCGCCTCACGGACGTGGGTCGCGCATGCGTCCGGGAAGGCAGTCGGTAGTCGGGTCATGCACAGGATGTTAGGCGGCACTTCCCTTCTCCGCTGTCGCCAGGAAGTCCTGGGCGCTCAACGGCAGTCTCTTGCGGGCGTGCACGACGGCGATGACGCGCCGCACCGCGGGTTCCAAGGAGCGCACGACCAGGCCCGCGCGGACGGCCATCTCGGCCAGGCCCCGATACCACAGCAGGGAGGCCTGTCCCGTTCTGACCGCGTTCAGCCAGCCGTTGCGCTCGTCGGTCTCGAGCACCACCACCGGGGTGACCGCGAACTTGCCGAACATGGCGTCCAGCTCCCTGCGCCGCAGCGATCCTCGTGCGGGCAGTGCCAGGCGCATGCCGTGGAGTCGGCCCATGGGGACCGGATCCGGCAGGTCGAGGCCCGGCGGGGAGATCAGCACGATCTCCTGCCGTTCCAGCGGGTGGGTGATCAGGTCCGTGGGGACCGGGAGGTCCGTCAGGCCGAGGTCGGCCCTGGCCTCCCTGATGGCCGTGACGACTCCGTCGCGGCCGTCACATCGCACGATCTGCACGCGAACCCCTGGATGCTCGGCGGTGTAGGCGGGCACCAACCGGCCCGCCAGCCCGGCTTCCAGGCTGGGAGTGGCGGCGATCCGCAGCTCCACCTCAGGGGATCCGCCGTGGCTCGCGAGCGCTTCGATCTCGCTTACGGCATCGAGTGCCTCCCTTGCCAGCTTGATGACTCTCCTGCCCTGCGCCGTGACCACGACGCCCCGACCCGAACGCGCGAAAAGCGTCATGCCCAGCTCGCGTTCAAGGTCCCGAATCGCCCGCGAAAGCGCAGGTTGCGCGATGTAGAGCGATCTGGCCGCGTCGGTCATTGTGCGGTGCTCCGCAGTTGCGACCACATAGCGGAGCTGCTGCAGATTCATGCCACTGAAGCTAGGACAACAGCCCCCGCCCGGTCCGGTACATAGCGGAGATCACCTCGAATGATTTCGGACCGTAACCGAGTACGCCCACATCCGTGACGGGTGATAAATCAGTATGCTTCTGCCCCAAATTCGGCAAAGGTCCGGTCTTGCCGACAACGGGGTGAAGGGGGTTCACGGTGACGGGGAACGGGCAACACCCACCGCCACCCCATGGGCAGGGGCAGCCCCAGATTCCGCCGTCGCGTCCGTGGCCGCCTCCCGGCTACGGAAAGCCGCAGGAACAGCCGCCGCCGCCCCAGGGGCCGTCCTACCCGCCGCCTCCGCCGCAGGGGCGCCCGCCGTACCCGCCGCAGGGCCGGCCGCCGTACGGCCGGCCCGCACCGCCTCAGGGCCCGCCGCCCCAGGGCCCGCCCGCGCCGTCCCAGGGCCGTCCTCCTTACGGACAGCCGCAAGCACAACCGCCCTACCCGCAGCCTCCTTACGGACAGCCGCAAGGGCAGCCCCCCTATCAGCAGCCGCCGCACCGGCAGCAGCCGTACCCGCAGCCGCCCCGGCCCCCGCAGGGCGGGTGGCCGCCGCCCCCGCCGCCGGGGCAGTTCCGGCAGTGGCCGCAGCCGCAGCGCAAGAAGTCCGGCAGCACGGCCGCCGTGCTCGGCGCGGTCTTCGGCGTGGTGGCGGTGATCGGGGTGCTGCTCGTGGTCGGTTCCGCGCTGCTGATGGGCGGCGGGTCGCGTACCGAGACCTCGACGCCGATCGCGGTGCCGACCTACACGCCCCCGACGCGCAGCCACACCAGGGAGCCGATCCGGCCCACCCGGCGCCCGACGCCCACCGAGACGCGATCGGAGGACACCGAGACGCGGCCCGACGACGCCGAGACGGTCAACCCGCCCGCCCAGGTGAAGCTCGACACGAGCCTGAAGACCAACTCCATGTACCGGGCGGGCGCGCTGCCGCGCACGACGTGCCGGGCCGGCAACGCCAGCATCTTCAGCCACAGCCAGCTCAAGGCGCTGATCCTGAAGACGGGCCGGTGCATGGACCAGGCGTGGGGGCCGATCCTGAAGCGCCAGGGCATCGGCTGGAGCCCGCCGGGCTACGCGATCGCCGCCAAGCGCGGCCGGGGCGCCTGCGGGGACTACCCGTCGCCGGGCAGCATCGTGCCCTACTACTGCCCGCGCAACAACACCATCTACGCCTCCACCTCGGCCATGGCCAAGGGGAACGGCAACGCCCTCGGCTACGGCCAGATCGTGCCGTGGAACGGGGCGATCATCAGCATGATGGCCCACGAGTACGGCCACCACGTGCAGAACATCACCGGCGTCATGAACTCCTGGTGGTCCAGGACCCTGGACTCCACCAGCCGCAGCGGGAAGCTGGCATTGAGCAGGAGGCTGGAGCTCCAGGCCACCTGTTTCGGTGGCATGTTCATGAAGGCCGTGGCGCCCAGTTACCCGATCAGCACGGGCAACCGCGCCAAGCTCTTCTGGTTCTACTCCCGGGTCGGCGACCATCCCGGATACCCCCGCGACCACGGCTCTCCGGCCAACAACCATCGCTGGTTCCGCCAGGGCTGGGATCGCAACCAGGCTCTCCAGTGCAACACCTGGATGGCCTCTTCGTCCTCGACCTCCTGAGGTCATCCTTCGTTCATCTCAGATTGGCCAGTTGTCTGTGATGTCCCTTTATGGGGGCTAGAATCTGGCAATCTTGTGCAACCGGGGGCAAAGTCATGGGTTTTGCCTGGTAAATGCTTGAAGGAGCCGGTGTGACGAAGGACGAAGAGGTCGGCACCGTGCCCGCGGACAGGAAACGGCGGGCAACACGCCGCACCCGCGGCGCCCGGCCGGCCGGGGAGGGCGCGGCCAAGCCCGCCGCCCCCCGCTTCGCCAAGCCACTCACGCTCGCCTCCGTCCTCGGCTGGACGATGCTCTCCGTCCTCGTGCCCGGCGCCGCACACCTGCGCGCCGGGCGCCGTCGTATCGGGCTGACGCTCATCGGCGTCTACGCCGTCATCCTGCTGACCGCGCTCGTCATCGTCCTGATCAACGTGACCCAGCCCGGCATCTTCCTCGGCTGGACGACCGCGATCACGGTCATCGCGGCGGTGGGCGCGCTGGCGTGGTTCGCGCTCATGCTCGCCTCCTACGTCGCGCTGGGCCCGAGCAGGCTCGGGCAGCAGGGGCAGATCGTCTCCGGCATCGCCGTCGGCATCCTCGGCGTCGCCGTCATGTCGCCCTTCGCCCTGACCGCCCAGCTCGTGATGAGCGGCCAGGACGCGCTCCAGCAGATCTTTCCCAGCGGCCAGAAGGACCCCGACATCGCGCCGGTCAAGCAGGAGGACCCCTGGAACGGCCGTGACCGCGTCAACTTCCTGCTGGTCGGCGGCGACGGCGCGGGCAACCGCGACGGGGTGCGCACCGACAGCATGACCGTGGCCAGCGTGCACGTGCAGACCGGCAACACGGTGCTGTTCAGCCTCCCGCGCAACCTCCAGCACGTACGCTTCCCCTCCGGCACCCCGATGGCCAAGCACTTCCCCAACGGCTTCCAGGCGGAACTGCCCAACGGCGGCCTGCTCAACGAGGTCTGGAAGTTCGCCAACGACAACCCGCAGGTCGCCGGCGGCAAGAACAAGGGCCCCCGCGTCCTCATGGACGCCATCGGCCAGACCCTCGGCCTCAAGATCGACTACTACGCCCTGGTCAACATGTACGGCTTCGCGTACCTGGTCGACGCCATCGGCGGCCTCAAGATCCGCGTCGAGCGGGACATCCCCTGGGGCGGCCTGTACGGCACCGCCGGCACCATCAAGGCCGGCACCCGCGTCCTGTCCGGCGAGGAGGCCCTGTGGTACGGCCGCTCCCGCGTGGGCAGCGACGACTTCTCCCGCATGGCCCGCCAGCGCTGCGTCATCGGCGCGTTCGCCCAGCAGGCCACGCCCATGAAGGTGCTGACCAACTTCGAGAAGGTCGCCCGCGCCGCCAAGCGCATGGCCTCCACGAACATTCCGCACGAGCTGCTGGAGCACCTGGTCAACCTGGCCGTGAAGGTGAAGGGGGCCAGGATCACCAGCCTGCAGTTCGTGCCGCCGGAGTTCTACTCGGGCCGCCCCGACTGGATCAAGATCCGCAAGGCGTCGGCCAAGGCGCTCACCGACTCGCTCAAGCCGGCCCGCAAGACGCAGGTCGCCAACGCCTCGGCCGCCCCCTCGGCCTCCGGCACCCCCACACGGAACGGCGCCGCCGCCCCGACCGAGACCCCGACCCGCAACACCAACAAGTCCGCCAAGAGCCTGTCGGAGCTCTGCGGCCTGAGCTAGCGGGCCGGAGGGCCGGCGGTCAGCGGCCGGCCGGTGAGCCGGCCTCGTCGGGCCACAGGCCGTTGGAGTCGCGCAGTTCGGCCACCTCCCTGCGCAGCGCGGCGAGCTCGTCCAGGATCAGCCGGGCGGACATCTCGGCGTGGCTCTCCAGCTCGGCCCGCTCCTCGGCCGACTCCTCCTCCATGGCGCTGACGACCACCGCCATGAACAGGTTCAGCACCACGAACGAGCACAGCAGGATGAAGACCACGAAGAACACCCAAGCGCCCGGGTGGACGGCCATGACCTCGCGGGCGATGTCGGGCCACGCCTCGCCGGTCATGGTCTGGAACAGCGTGAACAGGGACGTCTGCAGGTCGCCGAAGTAGCCGGGGGCGGTGGCGCCGTACAGCTTGGTGCTCATGACCGCGGCCACGTACAGGACCAGCGCCAGGAGCACGACGATGGAGCTCATCCCCGGCATGGCGCGGAGTAAGGCGGACACGACCCGCCGCAGGCTCGGGACGGCGGAGATGAGGCGCAGCGCCCGCAGGACCCGCAGGGCCCGCAGCACGGACAGGTTGCCGCTGGCGGGGGCCAGGGCGACGCCGACGATGAGGGCGTCGAAGATGTTCCACGGGTCGCGGAAGAACCGGGAACGCTCCACATAGAGCTTGGCCAGCAGTTCGGCGACGAAGACGTAGAGGGCGGCGTGGTCGATGAGGCGCAGGGCCGTGCCGTACTCGGCGACGACCGAGGGGAAGGTCTCGAGGCCGAGCGTGGCCGCGTTGACGAGGATGACGGTGATGATGATGCGCTGGAAGCGCTTATGTTCGATACAGGCGCGAATGCGGTCACGCACGTGCAGGCTCCCCAAAGGTTGATCAAGACCCGTCCATGATGACGTAACACTTATGGACGGTAGATAAACAGTTGATCAACGCGTCGGAGTCAGACGGAACACCCGTAACTCCCGTCCCGATACCCGCGTGTAGTGGTCGTAGACGGGCCACATCGCCAGCAGGTCCGGCCAGGCGGCGGCCCGCGCCTCGCCCTCCAGCAGGGTCGCGATGACGGGGAAGGTGGCGCCGCGGAAGCTCACGGCGGCCTCGGGGGTCTTGAGCAGATTGCCGGTCCAGGAGGGGTGTTGCGGGCGGCCGTAATTGCTGCCCACGACGAGCATGCCTCCGTCCCGCTCGGGAAGGCAGGCCAGCGGCGACGAGCGCTTCTCGCCGCTCTTGGCGCCGGTGGTGACCAGCAGCAGCACGGGGGTGACCACGTCGCTGGCGAGCCGACCGCGGGTGAGCCGGTGCACGAGGCGGTCCATGCGCGGCACGACCACGGGCGCGACCTTGGGGAACCACGACGTCGCCGACAGCCACTGGAAGAACGCCTTCACCCGGCTCACGCTAGAACACAAGCAAGCGCTCGGTCAAGGAGCTCATGTGGTAGAAAACGCTCCTATGGCTTATCCCCACGGCCCCTCCCCCTACGGCCCGCCGCCGATGACCCACCCGAACGGGACCACGATCCTCGTCCTGGGCATCCTCAGCCTCGTGATCTGCCTGTTCCTCGGGCCGGTCGCCTGGACGATGGGCAACAGGGCGCTGCGCGAGATCGACTCCAGCGGCTATTACTACGAGAACCGCGGCAACGTGAACGCCGGCCGCATCTGCGGCATCATCGGCACCTGCCTCATGGGCCTGATCGTCGGCGGGTACGCCCTGCTGTTCGGCTTCGCCCTGCTCGCCGGCGCGTTCAGCTCCTGACCCCGTAGCGGCCGATCCCGTTCTCCAGCAGGTCGAAGGCGGCTTCGGCCTGCCTTCTGACGTCGGGCAGGATCTCCCGCCAGCTCTCGCCCGCCCACTTGCGGCGCACCGCGAGCCTGGACAGCAGCCGGGTGACCGACAGGATCTGCGCGGCCACGAGCCGGGGTGACAGGTCGTCGGGGTCGGCCTCGACGTCCTCGGCCACCGTGCGCGCCAGCCGTACGTCCGTGGAGTGCTCCAGCTCCCGCATCCTGGCCATCAGCGACGGGCTGTCGCCGACCAGTTTGCCGAACTCCTCGGCGCCCTCGTTGAGCCCATAGCGCCAGTCGCCCGTGTCGAGGGCGTCGAGGAAGTCGCGCCGGAAGGCGGCCAGCACGCTCTCGCCGGGCCGTCGCTCGCGCACGACCTTGCTCGGCAGGTCCTCGACCTCGTCCCAGCGGTCCATGAACAGGTCTTCCTTCGTGCGGAAGTAGTTGAAGACCGTGTTGACCGAGACGTCGGCGGCCCGCGCGACCTCCGCCACCGTCACGTCCTCGAACCCCCGCATCATGAACAGCCCCATCGCCATGTCCGCGATGCGCTGCCTCGTCTCCCGCTTCTTGCGCTCGCGCAGCCCCTCTTCCATGCCTCCAATGCTACCAAGTTTGCAGTGACACCAAAATTTCAGTTACCCTAAAAATATGTTGACCACAAAGGGCCTCAGCAAGACGTTCAAGAGCGGGGTGGAAGCCGTGCGCGGCGTCGACCTCCACGTGGACGAGGGCGAGATCGTCGGCTTCCTCGGTCCCAACGGCGCGGGAAAGACCACCACCATGCGCATGCTCACCACGCTGCTCACCCCCACCGCCGGCAGCGCCACCGTCGCCGGGCACGACCTGCTGGCCGACCCGCGCGCCGTACGCCGCCGCGTCGGCTACGTCTCCCAGCACGGCGGGCTCAGCCCCGCGAGCCCCGCCGGCGAGGAGCTCGAACTCCACGCCATGCTGTACGGCCTGTCCCGCCCCGCCGCCCGCGCCCGGGCCGCCGAGGTGCTGGCCCGCCTGGAGCTGACCGGCCTGGAGTCGATGCCCGGAGCCGCCCTGTCCGGCGGCCAGCAACGCCGCTTCGACATCGCCTTCGGCCTCGTCCACGACCCGGTCCTGCTCTTCCTCGACGAGCCCACCACCGGCCTGGACCCGCAGAGCCGGGCCAACCTGTGGAGCCACGTCCGCGCCCTGCGCGAGGGCGGCGCGACCGTCTTCCTGACGACCCACTACCTCGACGAGGCCGACGCCCTGTGCGACCGCATCGTCATCATCGACCACGGCGTGGTGGCCGCCGAAGGCACCCCGTCGCAGCTCAAGAGCGGCGGGCGTACCCTCGACCAGGCCTTCCTCGACATCACCGGCCGCTCGCTGCGAGAGGAGGTGCCCGCGTGAGCGCCGCCGCGATCCGCGAGACCTGGCTGCTGTTCCACCACACGACGCGCATCAGCCTGCGCCACAAGGTCGGCCTGCTGGTCGCCGCCATCCAGCCGTTGTTCTTCCTGGTGCTGTTCGGGCCGATCTTCGCCACGTTCGGCGACTGGGAGACGCTGGTGCCCGGCCTGATCGTCCAGCTCGGCCTGCTCAGCGCGGGCCTGGCCGGGTTCGGCATCGTCTTCGACTGGCGCTCCGGCGTGCTGGAGCGCCAGCGCGTCACCCCGGCCTCGCGGCTGGCCCTGCTGCTGGGCCGGGTGCTCAACAACGCCTTCACGCTGGTGATCCAGACCGTGCTGCTGGTGGCCGCGGCCTACGCGCTCGGCCTGCGGGCGCCGATCGGCGGGGTGCTGGCGGCGATGGTGCTGGTCGTGGTGCTCGGGGTGAGCCTGGCGGCGCTGTCGTACGCGGCCGCGCTCACGCTCGACGAGCACCTGTTCGCCCCGGTGATGATGACCGCGGTGGTGCCGCTGATGCTGCTGTCGGGGACGTTCCTGCCCATGTCCATGGCGCCGGGCTGGCTGGAGGCGCTCTCGCGCGTCAGCCCGTTCCGGCACGTGCTGGAGGCCATGCGGGAGTTGTTCGCCGGGCACTACTGGAACGCGACGGTCGCCACCGGCCTGGTCGTCGTCGTGGTGTTCACGGCGGTGAGCCTGGTGGTCGGGGGCCGGGTCTTCCATCGCGAGAACGCCTAGACGGGCCGTAGGGCTCGATCGTGGGGTCGGAGAAGGGCGGGCCAGCCCTGCGGCCCGCCTCCTCTGTCACCCGCAGGCCGTACAGGCCGAGGTCGGGGTCGATGAGCACCAGCCCGTAGGCGATGTCGACGTCCTCCTCGGCCAGGCCGAGCCTGCTGATCGCGTCCTCCAGCGTCGCGCCCGGCGGGAGCCGTACGGTGATGAGGACCATAGACCTCAGGCTACGCTCTTGGCCCTGCGCTGCAGTGCGGCGATGACGCCCGCGGTGTCGACGATGCCGTAACCGTAGTCGTAGTCGAAACCGACCTCGCTGCGGTCCTCGGCCGTACGGCGCAGCAGGGCCCGCAGCTGCGCGGGCGACAGCCGCGAGGACGGCCAGCGGGTGCGGACGGCGGCGACCAGGCCCGCGGCCACCGGGCAGGCGGCCGAGGTGCCGGAGTCGGGCTCGGCGTCGCCGAAGGCCTTGGAACCGGAGAAGTGGGTGTAGGCGCAGACGTCCGGCTTGCGGGCGGTCAGCCGGCCGGGTCCCTGCGAGGAGTAGCCGACCCGCTCGCCGCCGACGTCGACGCCGCCGATCGACAGCGCCCTCGGGTGGGAGTTGGCGCCGACGATGGGCCGGTCGGGGTAGGCGCAACGGCCGTCCTTGCACTCGCGCCCGCAGTTGCCCGCGGCGAACAGCACGTCCGCGCCCGCCCGGTCGAGACTGGCCACGATCAGGTTGAACGGGTGGGCGGCGTTGTCGGAGTAGTTGCCGGGATGGCCGACGGGGAAGTCCCAGGAGGGCGAGAACGACCCCCAGGAGTTGCTGATCACCAGCGACCTGGAGTCGGCGGGCTGGGCGTCCAGGACGGTGCGCAGGTGCGCGAAGGCGGCCACCGCGTCCGACAGCAGCCCGTCGAGCGCCGAGCCGCCCGGCCGGGTCGACAGCAGCACCGGGATGTCGATGAGGCTGGCCTGCGGCGCGCCGATGAGCGTGTCGAAGGCGCACATCGTGCCGTGGTCGACCTCGAACTCGCCCGGCCGCCCGGTGACCCCGGCGGGGTTCCAGCTGCGCTCGGCGTCGAGGGTGACGCCGCGCCCGAGGTGCCTGGCCACGTGCGCGGCGTTGATGCCGGTGTCGAGCACGGCCAGCGCCACTCCGGAGCCGTCGAGGCCCTCGGCGGCCAGCCCGGCGGCGTTGATCAGCCGCTCGACGTCGTGCCAGTCGCCGACCGGAGGATCGCCGCCGCAGGTCAGGCTGGACTCGATCACCGGGTCGGCGAAGACGCCGACCACGTCGGGGCGGATCGTGGGCAGCATGGTGACGCGGGTGGCCAGTTCGTCGTCGGAGATCGTGCCGCGCACGAGCACCGAAGCGTCCTCGGCGGCCAGGGAGAAGTCGAGCGGCTGGTTGAGCGAGAGGGGGTCGCCGCCGGGCAGGGGGACGGGCCGTGGCACGGCGATGGGAACGAAGGCGGAGTCGAGCTCGACTCCGGGCAGTCCGTCTGCGACGTCTGCCGTGGTGGCCGTCTGGCCGGGGTCGGCTACCGCCGCGACCAGATCGGGGGAAGGGCGGAGCTGAATCAGAACCCGCATGGGGACACCACCGAACGTTTGGAGGGAACGAACCTCCCAACATTCCTTCATCCATCGCGGCGCGTCCAGCGCATCGTCACAGGTTTGACCTGCTGAAATACCCCCATAACTCGCTAACAGGACGACATTTGTTCTGGGGCGTCAGCCTTCCCCGGTTTCGGTCCGTCAACTACGGTGAGTCGTCATGACCACCCAGGTGCTGGCCGCCCCTCAGGAGTCCGCTTCCGGGCATTGGCTGGCCGTGCGACCGCGCCTCATACTCGCCAGCGCGTTCATGCTTTTCCTCGAACTCGCGCTGATCCGGTGGACAGGCTCGAATATCGTCCATTTGAGTTATTTCACGAACTTTGTCCTGCTCGGTTCTTTTCTCGGCATCGGGCTGGGATTCCTGCGGGTCGGGCGGACCAAGCGGCAGCCGTACTATTCGCCGGTCGTGCTCGCGGTGCTGGTCAGCGTGGTGCTGGCCTTCCCCGTGACCGTGAACCGCGACACCGAGGGCGTCCTGTACTGGACGAGCCTGTCCATGGAGGGGCCGCCGGCCTGGGTCACGCTGCCCATCGTGTTCGTGGCCGCCGCGCTGGCGCTCATGGGGCCGGCCGAGCTGGTCGGGCGCTGCTTCCCCGAGCTGCCCCGGCTGGAGGCCTACCGCTACGACCTGATCGGCAGCCTCACCGGCATCGGCGTCTTCACCGGCCTGTCGTTCCTGTCGGCGCCGCCCGTGGTCTGGGGGACGATCGCGGCC
This sequence comes from Nonomuraea sp. NPDC050547, assembly GCF_044457345.1. Taxonomy (NCBI): domain Bacteria; kingdom Bacillati; phylum Actinomycetota; class Actinomycetes; order Streptosporangiales; family Streptosporangiaceae; genus Nonomuraea; species Nonomuraea sp. NPDC050547. The sequence continues at coordinate 349,150 of NZ_JBITGW010000002.1, read as the reverse complement.
GTCTGCTTCCTGCTGCTGCTGACGCCGAAGCCGTGGGTGCCGTACTGGGGGCTGGTGGCGCTGCCCGCCATGCTCGTGGCCGGGCTGCTGGCCGCCGAGAGCGTCACGGCGGGAGCCCTGTGGTCGCCGTACTACAAGGTGACCTACAAGCGGATGCCGTACCAGATGCCCGTCTACGACATCTCGGTCAACGGGATCCCGCATCAGCAGGCCATGCCCGCCGAGACCCGGCTGCAGATCGAGCGGCAGTACGCGCTGCCGTACGAGCGGGCCGCCGCGCCGCCGCGCGAGGTCCTCATCGTGGGCGCGGGCAGCGGCACCGACGTGGCCATCGCGCTGTCGAAGGGGGCCACGTCGGTCGACGCGGTCGAGATCGACCCCAAGCTGCGCCAGCTCGGCGGCGAGCTGCATCCGGACAAGCCCTACTCCGATCCGCGCGTGACCACGCACATCACCGACGGGCGGGCCTTCCTGGAGCAGACCGACCGCAGGTTCGACCTGATCCTGTTCGCGCTGCCCGACTCGCTCACGCTGGTGCCCGGGGCCAGCTCGCTGCGGCTGGAGAGCTACCTGTTCACCGAGGAGGCGATCAAGGCCGCCCGTGAACGACTCAAGCCGGGCGGGGCGTTCTCCATGTACAACTACTACCGCGAGAGCTGGCTGGTGGACCGGCTGGCCTCCACCGTGCAGAGCGCCTTCGGCCACAAACCCTGCGTGGACGTGGTCAGCACCGCCGGGCACCAGGCCGTCATCACCTCGGGCGTCACGCCGCAGGCCCAGCGCTGCGCCGCCGAACGGGCGGGCGCGGCCGCCGGGACACCCGCCCCGGCGCCCGACGACCGGCCGTTCCTGTATCTGAAGGACCGGACGATCCCGGCGATCTACCTGATCACGCTGGGCCTCATCCTGCTCGTCAGCCTGCTGGCGGTGCGGGTGGTGGCGGGGCCGTACCGGAGAATGCGCCCTTACGCGGACCTTTTCCTGCTCGGCGTGGGGTTCCTGCTCCTGGAGACCAAGAGCGTGACGGGCTTCGCGCTGCTGTTCGGCACGACGTGGGTGGTCAACGCGGTCGTCTTCGCCGGGGTGCTGGTCGCCGTGCTCGCCGCGGTCGAGGTGACCCGCCGTTTCCGCACCCCTCCCCTGAGGGTGATGTACGGCGTGCTGCTGGCCGGCCTCGTCCTGGCCTGGCTGGTGCCGAACGCGTGGCTGCTGTCGTTGCCGACGCCGTTGCGCGCGGTGGCGGCGGTGACGGTGGCCTTCCTGCCGATCTTCGCGGCGAACGTGGTGTTCGCCAAGCGCTTCGCCGACTCCGCCGACGCCACGACGTCCTTCGGCGCCAACCTGCTGGGCGCGATGGTCGGCGGCTGCATGGAGTACGTGGCGCTGGTGATCGGCTACCAGAGCCTGCTCATCGTGGCCGGGCTGATCTACCTGGGCGCCTTCGCCCTGTTGCCGCGTAAGAACGCCGCCCTCGTGTGAGGGCGGCGCGCCCTCGCGCGCGGGCGGGGGCTCAGGCCGGGGACGGGGCTGTGGCGGGCGGACGGTAGGCGACCCGCCACAGCGCGGCCACGAGCAGGATCGCCACGACCGCCCAGGCGGGCAGTGGTCCGCCCAGCAGCCCCAGGAGCACCGGGACCGCGGTGGCCGGCAGCGCCCACGCCCAGATCCACAGCCGCCGCGCCCCGGTGGCGACGCCGATCACGGCGGAGGCGGCGAAGTACACGGCCAGGCCGGCGCACAGCACCCACCGGATCCCGGGGTGCGGGTGCTCGGCGGGCTGGGCCACGGCGGCGCCGAGCCCGGCCGCCGCCGCGACGAGCCCGGCGGTCATGACGAAGTGGGCGGGCAGCGCGACGGACGGCGGCAGTCCCCGCTCGCCCGCCTCGGGCACGGCGGTCACGCCGTGCTGCAGCGTCACCCACCACAGGCACACGACCAGCGCGAACGAGCCCGCGGCCGCTAGCTTGAGCTCGGTGCTCCAGTCCTGGCCGCCGGCCTCGACGACGATCTGCATGACCGCCTCGCCGAGCACGATGATCACGAACAGGCCGAGCCGTTCGCCGAGATGCGCGGTGTGCAGGACGGCCTCGAAGGGGGCGGGTATCTCGCGCGGGGGGCGGCGGCCGTCGCCGTCGTGCCGCCGGGCGCGCTCCTTGACCCGGTCGGACTGCGTCTTCAGGGCCTGGAGGAGCCGTTCGGGGTGGCGGGCGTTCTGGAGGGTGAAGGCCAGGTCGAGCAGGATGCCGAGCGCCCACAGCCAGTAGGTGACGGGGGCGGGGGCCCAGAAGGAGACGATCCAGGGGGCCAGGCCGGCGCCGAGCTGGGCGGCGGGCCACGAGGTCACGACCGCGCCCGAGCTCTGGATGGAGCGGGAGCCGCTGAGCCGGCAGACGACGTAGGCGGCGGCGAACCAGTTGTCGTGGTTGCCGCCGCCGGGCACGGCGTGCGCCACGTCGGGCGCGGCGGCGGCCATCACCGCGATGCCGGACATGCCGATCAGCATCGCGCGGGTGCGGGTCTTGTCCGCGCGGACGTTGGCGTAGATCGTGAAGGAGGTCCAGATGCTCCAGATCGCGTAGTAGAGCATCACGAACAGCGCGACGTCCGGCCAGGACGGATGGAGCAGGCGGTGGGCCAGCTGGGCCACCGCCACGACGACGACCAGGTCGAAGAAGAGCTCCAGCCAGCTCGCGTGGCGGTCCGCCGTTTCAGCCGCGCCTACTTCAGTCACGCCTACCGAGAATAGAACTCCACCACGAGCTGCTCCTCGACGGGGATGGCGATCTGCTCGCGCTGCGGCTTGCTCACCAGCGTGAAGCGCAGGTCGGACAGCTCGACGGAGAGGTATCCGGCGGGACGGTCGTCGGCGTAGATGCCCTCGGCCGCGGCCACGAACGGCTGCATCGTGCGCGACTTCTGGCGCACGGCGATGACCTGGCCGGGCTTGACGAGGTAGCTCGGGATGTCGACCTTGCGGCCGTCCACGGTGATGTGGCCGTGGTTGACGTACTGGCGGGCGGCGTAGATCGACGGAGCGAGCCCGGCTCGCAGCACGAGGGAGGCCAGGCGGGTCTCCAGCAGGGTCACCAGCTCGGCGCCCGAAGCGCCTTCCTTGCGGACCGCGAGGTCCCAGTAGCGGCGCAGCTGACGCTCGGAGACGTCGTAGTACCAGCGCAGCTTCTGCTTCTCCATGAGCCGCATGCCGTAGTCGCCGGTGTTGCGGCGGCTGGTCTTCCTGCCGTGCTCTCCGGGCGGGTACGGCCGCGCCTCGAAGTACCGCACGGCTTTCCTGGTCAGAGGGACGCCTGCCCGTCGGGACAGCCGCACCTTCGGCCCGGTGTAGCGCATGTTCACCTCAATGTGGTTAGGTAATACTTACTTAGGCAAGGCTAACCTACTACAGCGTGTGAACTCAAGGAGACCTGCATGCCGCCGATCGCGGAACGCATCCGCACCCTCGCCTCCGGAGCCGGCGTCGCCAGGCTCACCCTCGACGGCGTCCCCTTCCCCGCCCGCGGCGGCGTGGACGAACAGGGCCGTCCCGTGCTGCTGGTCAAGCCGGGCGAGCGCCTGCACGGCCTGGAGTGCGACGCGGTGATCGCGGTCAACCTCACCGCCACCCGGCTGCTGGGCGCCGTCGAGCATCCCCGCGGGCTGGTCGAGGTGCAGGGGTGGGTGCTGGCCGTACCGGAGGAGGACACGCGCGCCGCCGCCGTCGCGGTCGCCGCCGCGTGCGCCGACGAGGACCTGTTCGAGGCCATCGAGCGGTACGGCGAGCCCGGCGCTCCGCGGCTCATGAGAATGGACGTCGCCCAGGTCGTCTACCTGACCGGCCAGGACTCCGGCGTGCTCGACGCCGACGAGTACCTTGAGGCCGAGCCCGACCCGCTGGCCGAGACCGCCGAGCGGGTGCTCGCCCACCTGAACGAGTCGCACCGCGCGCAGCTCCAGGGCGCCGTGGCCGCGCACCTGGGCACGCCGGTCGGCGAGGCGTGGCTGTGGGAGCTGGACCGCTACGGCGCGACCGTGCGCGTCGACGACACGCTGGTGCGCTTCCCGTGGCCCGTGCCCGCCCAGACCGGCACCTGCCTCGAGACCGCCCTGAGAGGGCTGATCTGCGCCTGCTGATGATATGAAGTGCTGAAGCGCACATGATCGGGAGGCCGCTTTGGACGCCTACACCCCCACCCCCGACGACCGCTTCACCTTCGGCCTGTGGACCGTGGGCTGGCCGGCCCGCGACCCGTTCGGCGACGCCACGCGGGCGCCGCTCGACCCGGTGGAGAGCCTGCACCGCCTGGCCGAGCTCGGCGCCTATGGCGTGACCTTCCACGACGACGACCTGCTCGCCGTCGAACCCGACCGCGACCGGGCCGTGGCCGCGTTCACCAAGGCGCTGGCCGAGACCGGGCTCAAGGTGCCCATGGCCACGACGAACCTGTTCACGCACCCGGTCTTCAAGGACGGCGCGTTCACCAGCAACGACCGCGACATCCGCCGGTACGCGCTGCGCAAGGTCCGGCGCAACCTCGACCTGGCCGCCTCGCTCGGCGCGAGCGTGTACGTCTGCTGGGGCGGGCGCGAGGGCGCGGAGTCCGACGCGGCCAAGGACGTGCGCTCGGCGCTGGCACGCTACAAGGAGGCGCTCGACCTGCTCTGCGCCTACGTCGTCGAGCAGGGCTACGACCTGCGCTTCGCCATCGAGCCCAAGCCGAACGAGCCGCGTGGCGACATCCTGCTGCCGACGATCGGGCACGCGCTGGCGTTCATCGGCGAGCTGGAGCGCCCGGAGATGGTCGGCCTCAACCCCGAGGTCGGCCACGAGCAGATGGCCGGGCTCAGCTTCACCCACGGCATCGCGCAGGCCCTCTGGCACGGCAAGCTCTTCCACATCGACCTCAACGGCCAGCACGGCCCCCGGTACGACCAGGACCTGGTCTTCGGCCACGGCGACGTCAAGAACGCCTTCTTCCTCGTGGACCTGCTGGAGCACGGCGGCTACACCGGGCCCCGGCACTTCGACTACAAGCCCGCGCGCACCGAGGACGCCGAGGACGTGTGGGTCTCGGCCGCGGCCAACATGCGCACGTACCTGATCCTGCGCGAGAAGGCGCGCCGTTACCGCGCCGACCCCGAGGTGCTGGAGGCGCTGCGCGACTCCCGGGTCGGGCGGCTGGCCGAGCCGACGCTGGCGCCCGGCGAGACGCTGGCCACGCTGGAGGATCCGGGCTTCGACCTCGACGGCGCCGCGGCGCGCGGGCTGCACGCCTCGCGCCTTGGTCAGCTCGCGCTGGAGCATCTGCTCGGGGTGCGCTGATGCCGCTGGTGGCGGGCGTGGACTCCTCCACGCAGAGCTGCAAGGTGGTGGTGCTCGACGCCGCCTCCGGGCAGCTGGTACGGCAGGGGCGCGCCGCTCATCCGGAGGGGACTTCGGTGGATCCGGCGGCCTGGTGGGAGGCGCTGGCTCTGGCCGTCGCCGAGGCGGGCGGGCTTGACGATGTGGCCGCCGTCGGGGTGGCCGGGCAGCAGCATGGGATGGTCTGCCTGGACGAGTCCGGAAATGTCGTGCGGGACGCCTTGTTGTGGAACGACACCCGCTCGGCCGACGCCGCCCGCGACCTGGTCGACGCGCTGGGCGGGGGCGCGGCCTGGGCATCCGCGGTGGGGGTCGTGCCGCTGGCCTCGTTCACCGTGTCCAAGGTGAGGTGGCTGGCCGAGCACGAACCGGACCATGCCCGGCGGACGGCCGCGGTGTGCCTGCCGCACGACTGGCTGACCTGGCGGTTGCTGGGTGAGCCGCCCCGGACCGGCTTTTCGCCGGAGCGCCCCCACGCGCTCCCGTTGGAGCGGCTGACCACCGATCGGGGGGACGCGTCGGGGACCGGGTACTGGTCGCCGTTCACCGGGTCCTACCGGTATGACCTGCTGGAGCTGGCCATGGGGAGCCGGCCGGCGTTGCCCCGGGTGCTGGGACCGGCCGAGGCGGCCGGGGAGGCCGGCGGCCTGCTGGTCGCGGCGGGGACCGGTGACAACATGGCCGCGGCCCTCGGCCTCGGGCTGCGCCCCGGTGACGTGGTCGTGTCGATCGGCACCTCGGGGACCGCGTTCGCCGTCGCCGACCGGCCCGGCGCGGACCCGAGCGGGGTCGTGGCCGGGTTCGCCGACGCCACGGGGCGCTTCCTGCCGCTGGTGTGCACGCTCAACGCCGCCCGCGTCCTGGAGGCCGCGGCCGCCATGCTCGGCACCGGCCTCTCGCGCCTGGACTCACTGGCCCTCGCGGCTCCGGGCGGGGCCGATGGGCTGGTGCTCGTGCCGTACCTGGAGGGTGAGCGCACCCCGAACCTGCCCGGCGCCACCGGCTCCCTGCACGGCCTCACCCTGCGCACCGCCACACCCGGGCATCTGGCCAGGGCCGCGGTCGAGGGTCTGCTCTGCCATCTGGCCGACGCGCTGGAGGCGCTGCCGGTTCAGGGCGAACGCGTCCTGCTGATCGGCGGCGGGGCCGGCTCCCGGGCGGTGCGGGAGATCGCTCCGGCCGTGTTCGGCCGGCCGGTGGCGGTGCCCGCGCCTCAGGAGTACGTGGCCAGGGGCGCTGCCCGCCAAGCCGCCTGGGCGCTGTCCGGCGCCCCCGGCCCCCCGGACTGGCCCGCCCCGGGAACCACCTCGCACGAGGCGGCCCCGCAACCGGCGATCCGCGACCGCTACCGGCACGCCCTCGGCCTCTAGGAGCCCTGCCGGGTCCCCTGTGCCTGGCGCTCATGGGCGGCTTGGCGACCGGGCTTCGGGGAGTGCGGGGGTACGGCAGGCGTCACGGCTGACCGCCCGCCGTACCCCGTGGAGCTTCTCACGCCCCACCCGCCCCCCGCACCCCTGGGGCCCCGATCCCGCGCGGGCGGCCACGTACGGCGCGAGTGAAGGGAACGGCGGGGACCGGAGCGGTATGGGCTGGTGGGCGCGCGGGCCGGACCTGTCCGCACCACGCCCGGCCCGCGCGGATCTATCAGAATGCCAGCCCCCGATCACGGCCCGCTGTGAGCCTTGTGTGGGCATTCGCTCCGCGAGTGACTACCATCGGCGGCTGTGAACGAGACGCGTCCTCGCGCGAGCCGGGCCCTGATGATCGCCGGAGTACTCCTTGGGGTGCTCCTGCTGGCGACGGCGGCCATCCTCTCCAGGGGCGCGCTCGGCGGAGCCTCCCTGAACGCCGTGGGCTGGCCCGGCTCCTCCGGCCATCCGGGCGACCCCGGCCAGAAGACCGCCCACGCCGAGGCCACCCCCTCGTCCACACCCCGCCCGTCCCGCACGCACCCCACCCCCTCCCAGACCCACACCCACCCCCCGACCCCGGTGGTCGGCCATCCCCCGACCCGCACGCCCATGGCCGCCCGCGAGTCCCGCCGCCCCACCCTGGTGGCCCCGAGCCCGGCCGACACCAGCGCGAACTCCCCTTCCGACCTCACCCCCATCGGCCCCAGCGCCCAAACCACCGCCGCCCCGCCCCCGGTCACCCTGCCTCCCGCGGAACCCCACCCCTCCGCCACCCCGGCCCCCACCAAGACCAAACCCACCAAGCCCCGGCCCACCAAGACCCGCACCCCAGGCAAGAAACCGGGCAACCAACCCCGCAACCGCTGACCACCCCTACAGCCGCAGCCAACAACAGCCCAGGACAGCAACTCGCCGCGCGACCCGGCCCAGCCCGACCCGGAGCGCCCCGGGGGAGGCGGCGCCGCATGGGCACGACCCGGCACAACGCGGCCCGGGAGGAGCGGCGTGGCCCAACCCGGGCGCTGGGGGTGGTTCGTGGCATCGGGGTGGGCGGTGCTGGGAGCGGAGGGTTGGGGGTGGGGTCGCGGGTGGGGGGTGGCTCTGGGATGATGGCGGGCACTATGCCTGCCTCCCTGCCGTTCCGTCTGGTGCGTGCCGTGGCGTTCGCCGCGGTGTGCGCGGGGCTGGGCATGGGCGCGCATGTCGTGGCCGGTGCCGCCGTGGCGCTGCCCGGCGCTGTGGCGGCCATCGCGTTGTCGCTGCTGGCGGCGTTGCCGCTGACCGGGCGGGAACGTTCGGCCGGTGGGATTCTGGCGCTGCTGGTCGTGGTGCAGGCCGTTCTGCACGTGATGTTCTCGATGCTGCACGACACGGCGCCGGTGGCCGTCCAGGGCGGGCACGCGCACTCCGGGCTGGTGCCGGGGCTGGGCATGCTCGTGATGCACGGGTGGGCGATCGTTCTGACGGCGCTGTGGCTGTCGCGGGGCGAGGCCGCGCTGTGGGGACTGTTCCGCCGGGTGCTGGTGCGGCTCGGCCTGTTGCCGGCCGTACCGGTGATGGAAGGACCTTCCGCTCCTGTACGGCACGCGGAGCCCCCCGCTCCCCGCTCCGCCCTTCTGGAACACACCCTCTCAGGCCGGGGCCCGCCTCTCTTCCTCCCCGCCTGACCCTCCCGGGCCTCTGGTCCGAGAACCCCTTCCCCCGCATCCCGCCGCCGGGCCCGCCCGCCGTTGCCGGGCTGACGCCGGTCCGTGCCACGGCCGTGGCGGCCCCGGCCAACGGGACCGTGCCGGCATCGGCGACCGCCGGCTCACCAGATGGGCTGAGCCTTGGGCGCCGCCTGTGTGTGGCTGCTGTGGCGGCGTGCCCTGAGTGGCCCTGGTCGCCGGGCGGAGGGTGTGTTCGGGCCGGGCCCGCTGTGGCCTGGCGTGGGTGTTGATTGCCCGAAATTTCTGGACCTCTGGAAGAGAGACCTCATTATGCGTATTCGTCATGCCCTCCTGGCCGTCGTGGCCACCGCCGCGGTCGCCGCCTGCGGTGGGCAGCAGGCCACCTCCGCCGCCCCCGCCGGCGCCGCGCCCACCGGCGCCGCCTCCTCCCCCGCCTCTGACACGCCCACCGGTACGGCCGGAAAGGCCACACCCGGCACCGCGGGCCCGCTGACCATCGCCGATCCCTGGATCAAGACCACGAAGAGCGGCATGACCGCCGCCTTCGGCACCATCGCCAACCCCTCCGCCGCCGCGATCACGATCGTCTCCGCCACCTCCACCGGCGCGCCCACGGTGGAGCTTCACGAGACGGTCGGCGAGGGTACGCAGATGACCATGCGGCCCAAGGAGGGCGGCTTCACGATCCCGGCGGGCGGGAAGCTGGAGCTCAAGCCCGGCGGTGACCACATCATGCTGATGGACGTCAGCACGCCGGTGAAGCCGGGCTCCGAGGTGGGTTTCACGCTGACGTTCAAGGACGGCGGCACGATGGAGTTCAAGGCCGTGGGCAAGGACTTCGCCGGTGCCAACGAGAAGTACCAGCCCGGCCATGAGTGACGGCGAGCGCCCGGCCGGGATCTCCCGCCGCCGCCTGCTCGCCGGTGGCGCGGCGGCGGGCGGCCTGGTCGCGACGGGTTCGCTCGCCGCGGGTCTCCCGGCCGGCGCCCAGACCGCCGACGGCGCGGCGGTGGCAGGGCGTGAAACCGCGGAGCCGATCGGAGCCGGCGCGGCCACGGGGCAGCCCGCTCCGCCCGCCGGGCAGGCGGTCGGCGGCACGGCCGTGGAGCCGTTTCACGGGGTCCGGCAGGCGGGTGTCGCCACCACGCCCCAGGCTCACGCGGCCTTCGTCGGGCTCGATCTGCGTAAGGGCGTCGGCAGGGAGGCGCTCGGCCGGCTGATGCGGCTGCTCACCGACGACGCCCGGCGGCTCACCCAGGGCCGCGGGGCGCTGGCCGACACCGAACCCGAGCTGGCGGCGCTGCCCGCGCGGCTGACGGTCACGTTCGGGTTCGGGCCGGGGCTGTTCCGGGCGGCGGGCGTCAAGGGCGGGCCCGAGCAGGTGCCGGGGTTCTCCGTGGATCGGCTGGAGGACCGGTGGTCGGAGGGCGATCTGCTGCTGCAGATCTGCTGCGACGATCCGGTCACGCTGGCCCACGCGCTGCGCATGATCGTGAAGGACACCGCGTCGTTCACGAAGGTCAGGTGGGTGCAGCGCGGGTTCCGGCAGGCGGTGCAGCGGCCGGGGCTGACCCAGCGCAATCTCATGGGCCAGCTCGACGGGACGGTCAATCCCAAGCCCGGGACGCCGGAGTTCGAGCGGGCCGTGTGGATCGCGGACGGGCCGCTGGCCGGTGGCACCATGCTGGTTCTGCGGCGGATCCGGATGCTCATGGACTCCTGGGACGCCGCGGACCGGGTGGCCAAGGAGTTCACGGTGGGTCGGCGGCTGGACAACGGCGCCCCGCTGAGCGGGCGGGCCGAGCATGACGAGGCCGACTTCGCCAAGCTCAACGCGATCGGCTTCCCGGTGATCTCGGAGTACGCGCACATCCGGCGGGCGCACACCCAGGACCCCGGGCTGCGGATGTTCCGCCGCGTGTACAACTACGACGACGGGGACACCGGGCTGCTGTTCGCCGCCTACCAGGCGGACGTGGCGCGGCAGTTCACACCGGTGCAGCGCCGCCTGGCCAAGGCCGATCTGCTCAACGAGTGGACGACGCCGATCGGGTCGGCGGTCTTCTACGTCCCGCCGGGCTGCGAGGAGTCCGGCTGGGTGGGCCAAAGCCTGCTGAGCTGACGCAGGGCGCAGGGGCCGGAAGAGTAGGGCGCCTCACCGCGAGGAGCCCTATTCTTCCGGCATGGAGATCTGGATCAACCCCGCCTGCTCGAAGTGCCGCTCGGCGATCTCCCTGCTGGACGCCGAGCAGGCCGAGTACACCGTCCGCCGCTACCTGGACGACCCGCCCACCCAGGCGGAGATCCGCGAGGTGCTCTCCCGCCTCGGCCTGGAACCCTGGGACATCACCCGCACCGGCGAGGACGCCGCCGGGGACATGGCCTCCTGGCCCCGCGATCCGGGCAGCCGCGACCGGTGGATCCGGGCGCTGGCCGAGCACCCGATCCTCATCCAGCGCCCCATCATCACCGCTGACAACGGCCACGCGGTGATCGGCCGCACGGAGGAGGCCGTCCGCTCCACCCTCCCGCCACAATGGTCACCGCCGCGCGAGCCGCCGCGGTGATCACCGCCTGAGCGCTATTGGATCGGGACCTGCAGTTCCCGGAACCCGGCGATCTTGACGCTCAGCCCCGAGGCCCCGTCCGGCAGCGCGAACAGCCCCCAGAACTCCCGCTTCTGCCCCGGCGCGAACTTCTCGGTGCCCAGCCGGACCCCGGAGACGCCGCTGCACGCGCAGTACGACCCCGGGTCGTCACCGGCCTGGACCTCGATGCGGCCGGGCAGGTACCGGCGGCGGTTCTCCTGGTCGGTGAGGACGACGGCGCTGGCGGACTGGTACTTGTACGACTGCCAGTCCTGGCCGTCGTGCAGGTCGTTGTACCACGCCTCCGCCGTGCCCTCGTTGGCGATCGTGTAGGTGAGCAGGCCGAGGCCGCCCTGCAGCCGGCGCAGCCCGGTGACCTCCATGGCGATGGGCTGGCCGTCGGCCTTGGTGCTGCCCGTCAGGTCGTCGCCGGGGCCCACGGTGGAGACGACGTCCTGGGAGGGGGACGGCCGCGCGGCGGCCCGCGGCTTGGCGAAGGTCACCGTGACCCGCCGGTTGCGCCGCTTGCCCTCATCGGTGTCGTTGCTGTACAGGGGGCGGCGCGAGCCGTACCCCTTGGTCTGGAAGGCGACGCCGTCGCGCGTCAGCAGCGGCGCGAGCGCGGCCTTCACGGCCTGGGCGCGACGCGCGGACAGCGGGTCGTTGATGGCGTCGTTGCCGGAGGAGTCGGCGTGGCCCTCGACCGTGACCTCGGTGGCGGGCGAGGACTCGATGAGCTTGGCGGTACGCGCGAGCACCGCCTTGGCCCGCGAGGTGAGCACGGCCTTGTCCACGGCGAACAGCACGTCGGAGGACAGGTTCACCCGGAGGTCCTTGCCGTCGTCCGCGGTCTCCTCGGTCCTGTCGTTCGACTCCGACGGCAGGACGACGCGGTGGACGAGCGGGGTGACGGGCTCGGCGTCGGGGTCGGGGAAGTCGCCCTGCGGCGGGTCGTCGCCGACGGGGACGTTGAGCATGGGCGGGGCCAGCGGGGTGACGACGGTCGCGGTCTGCTGGTCGCCGCTGGGGGCGGGCATGACGGCGTAGAGGGAGATCGAGGCGCCCGGCTTGATGAAGTAGCCGATGTCGTCGCGCTTCTCGTCGGTGCAGAGGCAGGGGCTGCCCTCGGGCTTGTACGGCAGGATCCAGGTCCTGGCCCGCTCGTCGAGCACGCCGATGCCGGAGGCCCACCTGATCGCGCCGAGCTTGCGGGTCTCGTCGCCCATCTCGCCGGTCCAGGTGAGGTCCTTGTCCGCGCCGGTGTTCGTGAGGCGGATCTGGACCACCAGATGCTTGGCCTTGAGCCGGTTGAGGCCGACCACCTCGACCTTGAGGTCGGGGGTCATGGTGCTGCGGGTCTCGGCGAGGGCGGGGCGGTCGTCGCTCGTGGCGGAGGGGGTGGCCGCGGGCGTCGTCGTCGCCGGGGTGGTGGCGGGGGCCGACTCTTGGGCCTTCGTGGGGGGCGCGGCCTGCTGCGGTTGGGGCAGCATCCCGCAGCCGGTGGCGGCCAGCGTCAGGACGGCGGCCAGGGCCAGGATCCGGTTAGACATGGCGGAGATTGTGCCATGACCGAAACGCCCGACCACATTCAACTCAGGGCGTCGTCCACGGCGTCCGGCGACAGGACGTGGTCCAGGACCATCACCGCGCAGCCGGTGATGCCCGCCCCCGCGCCCATCCTGCTCGCCTCGATCCGCAGCGTGCGGGTGGCGAGGGCGGTGGAGCGCCGGTAGACGACCTCGCGGATGCTGGACACCAGGGGGCCGAACGTCTCGGCCACGTCGCCGCCCAGCACGACCACCGACGGGTTGAGGATGTTGACCGCGGAGGCCAGCACCTCGCCGATGCGCCGGCCCGCCTCGCGTACCGTCGCCATCGTCTGGGCGTCGCCGGCCCGCACGAGCGCGGTGACGTCCTCGATGGTCTTGACGTCCTTGCCGGCGGCGCGCAGGTCGCGCAGCAGCGCGGTGCCGCTGGCCACCGAGTCGACGCAGTCGATGTTGCCGCACCGGCACAGCACGCCGCCGCCGTCGCGTACGGGGATGTGGCCGATCTCCCCCGCCGCGCCGAGTGCGCCGCGCAGGATCTCGCCGCCGGAGATGATCCCGGCGCCGATCCGGGTGGAGATCTTCACGAACATGAGGTCGGTGACGTTCGCGTGGGCGCCGCGGTGCTCGCCGATGGCCAGGACGTTCACGTCGTTGTCGACCAGCACGGGCACGTCGAAGCGGGCCCTGATCAGCGGCGGGATGACCACGCCCGTCCAGGAGGCCATCACCCGGGCGCTCTCGGTGCGCCCCTGGGCGAACTCGACGGTCGCCGGCACGCCCATGCCCACGCCGCGGACCCGTGAGCGCGGGGTGTCGCCGAGGAGTTCGTCCCAGGTGTCCATGAGAAGCGGCAGCACGACGTCGGGCCCCTGCTCGACGTCGATGTGGAAGCGCCGCGCGGCCAGTTCCGCGCCGGACAGGTCACACACCGCCACCCGGGTACGGCTGGCGCCGAGCGCGGCCACCAGCACCACGCCGCCCCCGGCGTTGAACTCCAGCCTGACCGGCGGCCGCCCGCCGGTGGAGGGCGCGTCGGTGCGCTCCACCACGAGGCCGCGCTCGATCAGCTCGCCCACCCGCAGCTGCACGGCAGGCCGGGACAGTCCCGTGACCCGGCCGAGGTCCGCTCGCGTCACGGCCTCTCCGGTGCGGATGAGCCGCAGGAATTCGCCACTGGTGGCGAGGGGCGCGGCGGTACGTCGAGGCATCGACTTAGTGAATCACACCTGCTTAAGTCATGAACAGTCCCGACTTTCTTATCTCAAATAGCAAAACTCGGGTTGTGCACGACCCAAACTCTGGCTAATGTCCGTTCTGTCCTTGCTTGGCTGATCATCGGAGCTCGTGTCGTGTCCCCCCTCTCGTCTCCCGCCGCCGTCCACGCCGCCGATCTCGTCGTCTTCGGCGGGACCGGCGACCTGTCCATGCGCAAGCTGATCCCGGCGCTGTACCACAGCGACAGGGACGGCCGCCTGGCGCCAGAGACCCGCGTCATCGCCATGTCCCGGGGCGGGCTCACCGACGCCGACTTCCGCGGCAAGGTCGACGCCGAGGTACGCGACCAGGTCCCCGTCGACGACCCGGCCGTCTGGCAGCGCTTCCTGGGCCGCCTGCACCACGTGTCGGTGGACGTCGGCGGCCCCTCCGGCAACCCGGACAAGTCCGGCTGGGCCGAGCTGTCGAAGCAGCTCGCCGGGCACGAGCAGCGCGACCGCGTCTTCTATCTGGCCAGCCCGCCCATGACGTTCGGCCCGTTCTGCCGCGAACTGCACGAGGCCGGCCTGGTCACCCCGCAGTCGCGGGTGGTGCTGGAGAAGCCGCTCGGCCGCGACCTGCCCAGCGCCCAGCGCATCAACGACGAGGTCGGCGCGATCTTCGACGAGCACCAGATCTTCCGCATCGACCACTACCTCGGCAAGGAGACCGTGCAGAACCTGCTCGTGCTCCGCTTCGCCAACGCCTTCCTGGAGCCGATCTGGAACTCCCTCTGGATCGACCACGTGCAGATCACCGTCGCCGAGACCGTCGGCACGCCCGGCCGCCGCGGCTACTACGACCAGGCGGGCGCGCTGCGCGACATGGTCCAGAACCACCTGCTGCAACTGCTCACGCTCACCGCGATGGAGCCCCCGGCGCGCAACGACCGCGAGTCCATCCGCGACGAGAAGGTGAAGGTGCTGCAGGCGCTGCGCCCCATCCAGGAGAGCAGCGAGGTCGACCGCTTCACCGTCCGCGGCCAGTACACCGCTGAGAGCGCGATGGTGGGCTACCTCGACGAGCCCGCCTCCACCCCGCCCACCGAGGACTCCAAGCGGGTCGAGACGTTCACCGCCATCCGCGCCGAGATCAAGAACTGGCGCTGGGCGGGCGTGCCGTTCTACCTGCGCACCGGCAAGCGCATGCCGCGCCGCGTCTCGGAGATCGTGGTGCAGTTCAAGGACGTGCCGCACTCCATCTACCCCGGCGGCTCGCCCAACCGCCTGGTGCTGCGCCTGCAGCCGGAAGAGGGCATCGAGCTGCACATCATGGCCAAGGAGCCGGGCGCGGGCGAGACCACGCTCAAGCCGGTGCCGCTGTCGCTCAGCTTCGGCCAGACCTTCACCGCCCGCGTCCCCGAGGCCTACGAGCGCCTCCTGACCGACGTGCTGGCCGGCAACCCGACGCTGTTCATGCGCCGCGACGAGGTCGAGGCCGCCTGGCGCTGGATCGACCCGATCCTGGCGGCCTGGGAATCCTCTCCCGAACCGCCCGAGCCCTACCCCGCGGGCACCGCCGGCCCCGCGGGCGCCCACGAACTGCTCGGCCGCAGCGGCCGGGCCTGGCACGAGGAGGCGTGATGACCCACCGGGAGATCCAGGAGATCACTGACCGGATCGCCGAGCGCAGCGCCGCCAGCCGTACCGCCTATCTGGCGCGCATCCGCCGCGACGGCGAGGCCGCCCGCGCCAAGGGCCCCGCCCGCGCGCACCTCGGCTGCGCGAACCTCGCGCACGGATTCGCGGCCGCCTCCGCCGAGGACAAGCCCCTCCTCCGCGGTACGGCCAAGCCCGGCGTCGCCATCGTCACCAGCTACAACGACATGCTCAGCGCCCACCAGCCGTACGAGACCTACCCGCCGGAGCTGAAGAGGGCGGTGCGCGCGGCCGGAGGCGTGGCGCAGGTCGCGGGCGGCGTGCCGGCCATGTGCGACGGCATCACCCAGGGGCGCGCCGGCATGGAGCTGTCGCTCTACAGCCGCGACGTGATCGCCATGTCCACGGCCATCGCGCTGTCGCACGACATGTTCGACGCGTCGCTGCTGCTGGGCGTCTGCGACAAGATCGTGCCGGGCCTGTTCATCGGCGCGCTGCACTTCGGGCACCTGCCGGCGATCTTCGTCCCGGCCGGGCCGATGGGCTCCGGGCTGCCGAACAAGGTCAAGGCGCGCACCCGGCAGCTGTTCGCCGAGGGCAAGGTCGGCCGCACGGAGCTGCTGGAGGCCGAGGCCGCCTCCTACCACTCCCCCGGCACCTGCACCTTCTACGGCACCGCCAACTCCAACCAGGCGCTCATGGAGGTCATGGGCCTGCACCTGCCCGGCTCCACGTTCGTCAACCCGCACACCGAGCTGCGCCACGCCCTGACCGAGGCGGCCGGGCGGCGGGCCGTGGAGATCACCGCGCACGGCTCCGAGTACACCCCGATCGGCGAGCTCGTCGACGAGAAGTCGATCGTCAACGCCTGCGTGGCGCTGCTGGCCACCGGCGGCTCCACCAACCACACGCTGCACCTGGTGGCCATGGCCGCCGCCGCGGGCATCGTGCTGACCTGGGACGACCTGGCCTGCCTGTCAAAGGTCGTGCCGTCGCTGACCAAGATCTACCCCAACGGCCAGGCGGACGTGAACCACTTCCGCGACGCCGGCGGCATGCAGGTGCTCATCGGCGACCTGCTCGACCACGGGCTGCTGCACGGCGACGTGCTGACCGTGGCCGGGCGCGGGCTCGACCACTACCGCTCGGCCCCGTCGCTGAAGGACGGCGCGCTGGTCTGGGAGGAACGCACCAAGGGCAGCTCCGACCTCGGCGTGCTGGCGCCGGTCGCGGCGCCGTTCGCGGCCGACGGCGGGATCCACATGGTCGAGGGCAACCTCGGCTGCGCCGTCAGCAAGGTGTCGGCGGTCAAGCCCGAGCACCTGGTCATCGAGGCTCCGGCCAAGGTCTTCGACGACCAGCTCGACCTGCTGGCCGCCTTCGAGGCCGGCGCGCTGGACGGGCAGGACTTCGTGGCGGTCATCCGCTACCAGGGGCCCTCGGCCAACGGCATGCCCGAGCTGCACAAGCTGACGCCGCCGCTGGCCGTACTGCTCGACCGGGGACAGAACGTGGCGATCGTCACCGACGGCCGGATGTCCGGCGCGTCGGGGAAGGTTCCCGCGGCCATCCACCTGTCGCCGGAGGCCGCCGACGGCGGGGCCATCGCGCTCGTGCGCGAGGGCGACGTCATCCGGCTCGACTCCGCCGCCGGGACCCTGGAGGTGCTGGCGGACCTGTCGGGACGCGAGCCGCAGGGGCGGGCGCTGAGCGACGCCGAGTGGGTGGGGACGGGACGTGAGCTGTTCGCCGCCTTCCGGCGGATGGCCGGGCCGGCCGAGTACGGGGCCGGCGTCTTCGGGGTGAGCGGGGCCGAGCAGCCCGAGCACGGGCCGGGCCTGGGCTTCGCCGCGCCGGCCGGGGCCGCGCACGCGGAGGCCACGCCGTCCCGGCTGAAGGTCATGGAAGAGCACGCCCGCCACGCCGCGGAGCACGCCGGTGGGTGAGCTTCCGTGGCTGGTCGCCGACGTCGGCGGCACCAATGCCAGGTTCGGGCTCGTCACCGCGCCGGGCGAGGCTCCCTCGCACGTCGCGGTGCTGGCCGGGGCCGATCACGCGAGCCTTCCGGATGCCGTAGCCGCCTATCTCGCGGATCACGCGGGCGGAGTGCGGCCGGGGGCGGCGTGCGTGGCGGTCGCGGGGCCGATCGGCGGTGACTCCTACCGGCTGACGAACCTGCCGTGGTCGGGGTCGGTCAGGGACCTGGGTGTGCCGAACGCGGTGCTGCTCAACGACTTCGAGGCGCTGGCCGTGTCCCTGCCCCACCTGGGCGACGGCGACCTGGCCGGGCTCGGCGGGCCGGCGCCGGGCGACGGGATCAAGGCGGTGCTCGGGCCGGGGACCGGGCTCGGGGTGGCCGGGCTGGTGCCGGGCGACCATGGCTGGATCCCGGTGCCGGGCGAGGGCGGCCACGTCAGCGTCCCGGTGCACGACGAGCGCGAGCAGGAGATCGTCGCCGCGCTGCGTGCGCAGGGGTTGCGGCACGTCGAGGCCGAGCACGTGCTGTCCGGACCCGGGCTGGCGCGCCTGTACCGGGCGCTGGCGCTGGTCAACGGCGCCGCCCCCGTCGACGGGCTGAGCGCCTCGGAGATCGTGGCCCGCGACGGTGACCCGCTGTGCGCCGAGACCGTGGACGTCTTCTGCGCCATGCTCGGCACCTTCGCCGGGAACGTCGCGCTCACCCTGGGCGCCCGGGGAGGCGTCTACATCGGCGGCGGCGTGCTCCCCCGTATCGTGGAGCGCGTGCGAGCCAGCGCCTTCCGCCGGCGGTTCGCCGCCAGCCCCAGCATGTCCGGGTACCTGTCGTCGATCGCCACCACGCTGATCGTCGCGCCGCAGCCGGCGCTGACGGGGGCGGCGGCCTGGCTGACCCAGCAGCTTTCGAGGAGAAGTGTCTATGAGCCTGCTTGATCTCGCCCCTGTCGTGCCCGTCGTGGTGATCGACGACGTGGAGACGGCGGTCCCGCTCGCGCGGGCGCTCGTCGCGGGCGGGCTTCCGGTCATCGAGGTGACCCTGCGTACGGCTGCCGCCCTGGAGTCGATCGCGCGCATCGCGGCGGAGGTTCCGGACGCGGTGATCGGCGCCGGGACCATCCGGTCGGCGGCCGACATCGCGGCGGCCGCCGGGGCCGGGTCGAAGTTCCTGGTCTCCCCCGGCACGACCCCGGCGCTGGCCGAGGCGCTGCTGGGGTCCGGCGTGCCGTTCCTGCCGGGGGCGGCGACCGCTTCGGAGGTCATGGCGCTGGCGGAGCGGGGCGTCAAGGAGCTCAAGTTCTTCCCGGCCGAGGCGGCGGGCGGCCTGCCGTACCTGAAGAGCCTGGCGGGACCGCTGCCGGACGTGCGGTTCTGCCCGACCGGCGGGATCAGGCCGGCCACCGCTCCCGACTACCTGGCGCTCCCGAACGTGGGCTGCGTGGGCGGCACGTGGCTCACGCCCGCCGACGCCCTGGCCGCCGGGGACTGGGCGCGGGTGGAGAAGCTCGCCGCGGAGGCGGCCGCGCTGCGTCCCTGAAAGATCAGCCGAGGCGGGCGAGGGCGGCGGAGATGGCCTGGGCGGCGCCTCTGACGGAGATGCCGAGGCGGGCCAGGGGCAGGGCGACCGCCGGTCCCGCCACCGAGATCGACATGGCCACCTTGCCCGCCGCGTCGAACACCGGCGCCGCCACGCAGGCCACCCCGTCGGCGAACTCCTCCTGGGCGTACGCGACGCCGTAGTGGCGCACGCGGGCGAGTTCGCGGTCCAGGCCGGTCAGGCTGGTGATGGTGCGGCGGGTCAGGCGCGGCGGGCTGCCCTGGTCGGCGAACGACTGGCGCAGCCCTGAGTCGTAGGCGAGCAGCGTCTTGCCGATGGCCGTGCAGTGCAGCGGCGCCCGGTCCACGCCGTCGGAGGGCGAGGGAACCCGGTTGTGGCCGTAGACCCGCTCGACGTACTCGGCTTCCAGGCCCGACAGGACGGCCAGGTTGACCGTCTGTCGGGTGGTCTCGTACAGATACAGCAGGTACGGCAGGACGGCCCGCCTGGTCCCCGGTATGCGGCCCCGGGCGTGGCCGAGCCGGGCGAGCAGGTCGCCGACGAGGTAGTCGGTGCCGGCCCGTTTGGCCAGGGACCGCGAGCACAGGACCGCGAGGATCCGGTGGGCGGTCGACTTGGGCAGGCCGGTGTTCCTGCACAGTTGCGACAGGCTGATCGGCTGCGCCGCGGCGCTGAGCGAGAAGAGGATGTCGATCCCCTTCTCGAGGCTGCCCGGCTGGGCGGCCTCCGGTGCGCGCCGGTGCTGCACGATCGACTTCCCCGGCATGTCCACCATCCTCATCCTCGCCAAGGAGAAGGAAGGGCTTCCCCCGGGGTGCGATCCATGGTTTCGGGTTTACCCGAACCAGGGATCAAGCACACCGTCCTTGCTAACGATTGTGAAACCTTCTGACCTGGCCGTTTGACGGGGAATAGGTGGGGAAGGGCGTGATTTATCCCCCACCAGAGGGCTGGTGTCGCCCATGCCCATCCCGTTTCCCTTCCTTGGCCGTGACCTGGCGGTGGATCTCGGCACCGCCAACACCCTCGTCTACGTCCGAGACCGCGGCATCGTGCTCGACGAGCCGTCCGTCGTGGCGATCAACACCCGCACCGACAAGATCGTCGCCGTCGGAGGCGACGCCAAGCAGATGATCGGCCGCACCCCCGGCTACATCGTCGCCATCCGCCCGCTCAGGGACGGTGTGATCACCGACCTGGAGATCGCCGAGCGCATGCTGCGCTCCTTCATCCAGAAGGTCCACCGCCGCCGCTACATCGTCCGCCCCCGCGTCGTGGTCGCCGTGCCCAGCGGCACCACCGGCGTCGAGCAGCGCGCCGTCAAAGAAGCCTGTTACGAGGCCGGCGCCCGCCAGGTCTACCTCATCGAGGAGCCGATGGCCGCCGCGATAGGCGCCGGCCTGCCCGTGCACGAGCCGGCCGGCAGCATGGTCGTCGACGTGGGCGGCGGCACCACCGAGGTGGCCGTCATCTCGCTCGGCGGCATCGTCAGCTCCACCTCCATCCGGGTCGGCGGCGACGAACTCGACCAGGCGATCATCGCCCACACCAAGAAGGAACACGGCCTCATGCTCGGCGAGCGCACCGCCGAGCAGCTCAAGATGAACATCGGCTCCGCCTACCCCGACGGGGAGGACCCGATGGCCGAGATCCGCGGCCGCGACCTGGTCAGCGGCCTGCCCAAGACCGTCCCGGTGAGCGCGGCGGAGATCCGCGCGGCGCTGGCCGAGCCGGTCAACGCCATCGTCGAAGCGGTCCAGGCCACCCTGGACGAGTGCCCGCCCGAGCTGTCGGGCGACCTGATGGACAGCGGCATCGCCCTCACCGGCGGCGGAGCGAAGCTGCTCGGACTCGACCGGCGGCTGTCGGAGGCCACCGGCATGCCGATCAAGCTGGTGGAGAACCCGCTGCAGTCGGTGGTGCTCGGCTCCGGCCGGTGCGTGGAGCAGTTCGGCCGCCTGAAGGACGTCTTCGTACCGGAGACCCGTCGCTGATCTGGAAGGAGGCGACCTGCGGATGCGCTCGGGGGCCGCCGAGAAGGAAGACGCATGAGACGGGGCCGGGGCGCGCTCGGCGGGAAACCGGGCCGGGGCAGGCTGGTGGTGGGCGTCCTCGTGCTGGCCGCTGCGCTGCTCATCGCCGCCGACCGGGAGGCCGCGCTGCAACCGCTGCTCACCGCGGGCGCCGCGGTGGCAGGACCGGTCGAGAGGGCGGTCTCCGGCCTGGCAGCCGGCGGCTCAGACAGCCGCCGGATCCGGGCGCTGGAGCAGGAGAACGCCCGCCTGCGGGCCGAACTCTGGACCCGCCCCCACCGGCCCGACCCCGCCACGCCAGGACCGCGCTTCGTCGCGGCCCAGGTCATCGCCTACGGCGGGCGGCAGGGCCTGTCCGCCACCGTCACCATCGACGCCGGCACCACCTCCGGCGTCCGTCCCGATCTGACCGTGCTCAACGGCGACGGCCTGGTGGGCAGGGTCGTCGCCGCCGGTCCCGGCACCGCCACCGTCCTGCTGGCCAGTGACGCCACCTCGGTCGTCGGCGCCCGCCTCCAGGGCGAGAAGCCGGGCGAGGTCGGCACCGTCACCGGCGGCGGCAAGCCCGGCGGCCTGCTGCGCCTGAACCTGCTCGACGCCGAGGCCCCGGTCTCGGCGGGCCAGAAGGTGGTGACGTTCGGCTCGCGGCGGATGGTGCCCTTCGCCCCGGGAGTCCCGATCGGCACCATCGTCAGCGTCTCGCCCGCCACCGATCCCCTCACCCGTACCGCTCTGGTCCGTCCGGCGGCCCGCCTCACCGCCCTCGACGCGGTCGCCGTCGTGATCCCGCCGGGGAGCGCGCCGTGATGCCCGCGCGGGCCTGGGCGGCGGTCGCGCTCGCGCCGCTGATCCAGGTGGTGCTGGTCAACCGGCTGTCGCTGCCCGGCGGCGTCACCCCCGACCTGACCCTGCTGGCGGTCCTGGCCGTCGCCCGCCTGCGGGGGCCGGTCGCGGGCGCGGTGGCCGGGTTCGCCGCGGGCGCCGTCCTGGACCTGATCCCGCCGGCCGTGCACCCGGTGGGGCGCGACGCGCTGGCCCTGTGCCTGGCCGGGTACGTCGCCGGCCACCTGCTCAGGCTGCCGGCCGTCGCCGCGTTCCCGCTGGGCGTGCTGGCCGGGCTGCTGTTCACCGCGGGCGTGCACGCGGCGCTCGGCGACCCGCGCGCCGGGGGCCCGGCGCTCGTCCACGTCCTCCCCCTGGCCGCCGCGTACACGGTGGCCGCGAGCCCCCTGGTCTGGTTCCCGATGCGGTGGAAGGCGCCCGATGCGTTCCCGGCTGCTGGTCTTGCACGTGCTGATCGCCTCCTTGCTGCTCATCCTGCTCATCCGGCTGTGGGACGTGCAGGTGCGCCACGGCGACGACTACGCCAGGGCCGCGGCGGAAGATCACGTCAGGCAGGTGGTCGTGCCGCAGGTCAGGGGCGGGATCCTCGATGACCGCGGCCGCCCGCTGGTGCGCAACCGCACCCGGCTGGCGGTCACGGTCGACCACGTGGCGCTGACCCGCCGCCGCGACGGCGGGCGCGCGGTGCTCGACCGGCTGGCCGCCGTGCTCGGCGTCCCGGCCGCGCGCCTGGCCGAGCAGGTCCGCCTGTGTACGGCCGGCGTCCGCCCCCCGTGCTGGCCCGGCTCGCCGTACCAGCCGATCCCCGTGGCGGGGGAGGTGAGCACGCGGGCGGCGCTGCAGATCGCCGAGCGGCCCGAGCTGTTCCCCGGCGTGAGCGCCGATCCCGTGCCGGTGCGCGAGCACCCGCGCGGCGAGCTTGCGGCGCACACGCTCGGCTACGTCGCGCCGTCGGGCGGCGGCGACCCGGCCAGCGGCATCGGCCTGTCCGGCCAGGAGGGGCTCGAGGCCCGCTACGACGCCGACCTGAGCGGGCGGCCGGGCCGGCGCGAGGTGGTCGTGGACACCACCGGCCAGGTCGTCAGGACGCTCGGCGAGACGCCGCCGGTGGCCGGGCACGACCTGGTGACCAGCATCGACGCCGAGGTGCAGGAGGTGGCCGAGCGGGCGCTGCGCCGGGCGGTGGAGGGGGCGCGCGGGCGGCGGCTGCCCGCGGACGCCGGCGCGGCGGTGGTCATGGACGTGCGGACGGGACGGGTGGTGGCGCTGGCCGCCCACCCGGGCTACGACCCCGACGTGTGGTCGGGCGGCATCTCCGGCCCCGCCTACCGTGAGCTGCGCGGCAGGCTGCAGCCCAAGGCGATCCAGGGCCAGTGGGCGCCCGGCTCCACCTGGAAGATCACCTCGGCCGCCGCGGCGGTGAAGGCGGGCTACGCGCTCGACGGGATCTACGGCTGCCCGGGGTCGTTCCGGGTGGGCGCCAGATCGTTCAGGAACTATCGCGGGATCCCGCTCGGCAGCATGCCGCTGAGCCGGGCGCTGACCGCCTCGTGCGACACGATCTTCTACCGGTTCGCCTACGAGATGTGGCTCAGGGACGGCGGTACGAAGCCGGTCAAGCGGCCCAAGGATCCGATGCAGAAGATGGCGGCGGCCTTCGGGTTCGGCAAGCGCACCGGGATCGACCTGCCCGGCGAGGCGGCCGGGCGGCTGCCGACGCGGGCGTGGAAGCGCGCGTTCTGGGCGCAGACCAGGAAGCAGTCGTGCAAGGAGGCCAAGCGGGCCAGGTCCGCCTACGTCCGGGCGATCGCGAAGGAGAGCTGCGTGGACGGGCACCGGTTCTGGGCGGGCGACGCGGCCAACTTCTCCATCGGCCAGGGCGACGTGCTGGTGACGCCGTTGCAGCTGGCCAGGGCGTACGCGGCGCTGGCCAACGGCGGCAGGCTGTTCACCCCGCGCGTGGGCAAGGCGGTCGTGCGGGCCGACGGCGGCGTGGTGCGGCGGATCAAGCCGAAGGTGGCCGGGCGGCTGCCGGTGCCGGGAAAGGTGCTCGCCTACATCCGTAAGGCGCTGGCCGAGGTGCCCAGGAGCGGGACGGCGGCCGGGGCGTTCGCCGGGTTCCCGCTGGACCGGCTGGCGGTGGCCGGCAAGACGGGTACGGCGGAGGCGTACGGCAAGAAGGACACCTCCTGGTTCGCCTCCTTCGCGCCGGCCGGCAAGCCGCGTTACGCCGTGGTGGTCGTGGTCTCGCAGGGCGGGACGGGCGCGTCGACGGCGGCGCCGGCCGTACGGGAGATCTGGTCGGGCATGTACGGGCTTGAGGGCAGGAAGGCGGCCCTGCGGTGAGGGCGCGGCGGCCCGACTGGGTGCTGGCCGTGGCGGCGGTGGCGCTGTGCGGGCTGGGCGCGGTGCTGGTGTGGTCGGCCACCGAGCCCCGGCTGCTGGACGCCGGGCAGGATCCGCTCACCTACCTCAAGCGGCAGCTCGTCAACATCGCCGTCGGGGTCGCGGTCATGGTCGCGCTCTCCGCCACGAGTCACCGGGTGCTGCGGGCGTACACGCCGTGGGCCTATCTGGGCGCCGTGCTCAGCCTGGCGGCGGTGCTGACGCCGCTGGGCCGTACCGTGAACGGGGCGCAGGCATGGCTCGGCCTCGGGCCCCTGCAGGTGCAGCCGTCGGAGCCGGCGAAGCTGGCGCTCGTGCTGGCGCTGGCCGCCGTGCTCGCCGAGCGGGACGACGGCGAGCGGCGGCCGCGCTGGACCCAGGTCGGGCTGGCGCTGGCCCTGGCCGCGCCGCCCGCCGCGCTCATCCTGCTGCAGCCCGACATGGGCACGTTCCTGATCCTGGCCGCGGTGGTGCTGGGCGCGCTGTTCGCCGCCGGGGTGGCGCTGCGGTGGCTGCTCGCGCTGAGCGGGTCGGCCGTCGCGGCGGGGGCCGCCGCCTGGTTCCTGGGACTGCTCCAGCCGCACCAGGTGAGCCGCCTCATCGCCTTCGCCGAGCCGGGGGCCGACCCGCTCGGCGCCGGCTACACCGCCAAGGAGGCGCTGGTCACGGTCGGCTCGGGCGGCGCGTACGGGCGCGGGTTGTTCAACGGCGATCAGACGGCCGGGCGGTTCGTGCCCGAGCAGCACACCGACTTCGTCTTCACCGTGGCCGGCGAGGAACTCGGCTTCCTGGGCTCGGCGCTGATCGTGGCCCTGCTGGCGGTGGTGCTGTGGCGCGGGCTGCGGATCGCGGGCCGCACGGGCTCGTTCGGCTGCGTCGCCGCGGCGGCGGTCGTGTGCTGGCTGGCGCTCCAGACGTTCGTGAACATCGGCATGGCGCTCGGGCTGGCCCCCGTGATCGGCGTCCCGCTCCCCCTCGTCTCGTACGGCGGGTCGGCCACGGTGGCCGCCTTGGCCGCGGTCGGCGTCCTGCAGTCGATCCACCGGGGCCATCCGCCCAAAGGCCACTGACCTGCGGTCTTCCCTGCCGGAACAGAGCCACGGAATTCGCACTCGGCGTTCCGTCGACCGAAACGGATGATTGCCTCATTGATGCCGAGGGATTCCCATCAATATCATGAGCGCCACAAGCCGGGCCATCGCCGACTGGATGCGGCTGCGGGACCTCACCACCGTCTTCGGCGGCCCGGGAGCCGACGGCGTCTTCCCCGGCGACGTCCGCCGCATCCGCGGCCTCCAGGAGGCCGTCGTGGTCGCGATGGCCGACGGGTACGCCTCCGTCACCGGCCGGCCCGTCCTCGTCGACCTCGGATGCGCGGCCCACGGGGCGGGCGCCGTGCTCGGGGCCGCCGCCAACCGCACCCCGCTCATCGTCACGACCGGGCCGGGGCAGGCCGGTGAGGGCCGCGAACCCGTCCGGCCCGCCGTCAAGTGGTCCTGCGCGCCCGCGCCGCGCGACGTGCCCGCCGCCCTGGAGTGGGCCTACCACGTCGCCCTCACCCCGCCGCGTGGCCCCGTGTTCCTGTCGCTGCCCACCGGCCTGGCCGCGACCGAGGCGGACCCGGCGCCCCCGGTCCGCCCCCTGGCCGCCGCGGCCGCCCCCGACCCGATCGCGCTGGCCGTCCTGGCCGAGCGGCTCGACCGCGCACGCTCGCCCGTGCTCGTCGTCGGCGCCGACGTGGACGCTTCGGGCGGCTGGGCGGCCGCGGTCGAACTCGCCGAGCGCTGCGCCCTGCCCGTCTGGGAGGCCTCGCAGTCCGGCCGCGTGTCCTTCCCGCAGTCCCATCCGCACTACCGCGGCGCCCTGCTCCCGGACGCCGGATCCGCCGCCCGCCAGCTCGCCGCCCACGACCTGGTCCTCGCCGCCGGCGTGCCCCCGCCGGAGGGCGTCGCCGCCGTCCTGCTCACCTCCGACCCGTCCTGCGCCGCCTTCGGCGACGTCATCGTGGGCGACGTACGGCAGGCGCTGACCGCCCTCGCCGAACTCACCAAGCTCAGGCAGGAGCCCCTGCCCGGCACCTGGCCGGCGCCCTCCCCCGCGCCCCGCGGCAGCCGTCCGATGAGCCTCGCCACCGCGTTGGCCGCGCTGGCCGAGGGCGCGCCCCCCGAGACGATCTGGGTCAGCGAGTCCCCGCCCAGCCGCCCCGTCTTCCACGACCAGATCAGGATCGACCGGCCCGGCTCGTTCCTGTGCGCGGCGGGCGGCGAGCCCGGACACGGCCTGCCCGCCGCCATCGGCGCCCAGCTCGGCGAACCGTCCCGCCCCGTCGTGGCCGTCGTCGGCGACGGGTCGCTGCAGCACGCCGTCGCCGCCCTGTGGAGCGCCGCCGCCTACCGGGTGCCGCTGACCGTCGTGGTCCTCACCGACGGCGCGCAGGCGATGCTGCGCTGGCTGTCGCGCCTCGACGGCGCGGGCCCCGGCGCCGACCTCTGCGCCATCGCCAAGGGGTACGGCGTCGCCGCCGGCCACGTGGAGTCCGGCGAGGCGCTCACCGCCGCGCTGCGCGTCGCGACCGCCTCCGACCTGCCCATGCTCGTCGAGGTCCCCGTGAACGGGCCTTAGCGTGGGCGCATCCAGGCCCGTGTGCACCGCCGCGCACCCTATTGAGCGGCGGGCACGACGGGAGGCCCGGCGGCGTCCCGGTCGACGTGGTTCGTGTCCGAGGCGCGCTTCCATGCCCGAGCCGGGGCGCCGCCGGCGCCCCGCTCCCCGCCTTCGGGAAAGGGGGTGATCGCATGAAGACGGGCTCCGGCGTCAGCTGGATCCGCTAGTCCACGCACCCTCCGGAGGGCCCCCGTACCGTGGTGGCGCCGATCCCCGGGGCGGGAGCCGTACCCTTCCCGCCGCGGCCGGACCCTCCGGAGCCTCAGAGCCCCGGCCTGCGATGAAACCCAGTGCGACGCCTGATCGTCTCTCAACCGTTAGAGTCTTGGGAGAAAAGGCATGCCGGGCGGAGGATCGGTCGGTTTGAGACGGCGGGATGACGACGGTGAGAGGGCGGCGAGGGTGGGAAAGCGCGGTCCGCTGACCCCCGACGACCCGTCCGAGATCGGCCCGTATGAGCTGGTCAAGCGCCTCGGCTCGGGCGGCATGGGCACCGTGTACCTGGCCAAGGGCGCCGACGGGTCCAAGGTGGCGCTGAAGGCGATCCGCCGCGACTTCGCCGCCGACCCGGTCTACCGGGCGCGCTTTCACGAAGAGGTGTCCAACGCGCGCAAGGTCGCCTCGTTCTGCACCGCGCGCGTACTCGACCACGGCGAGCACGACGGCCTGCTCTACCTCGTCACCGAGTACATCGACGGCGTCTCCCTGGAGGACCACCTCATCGAGCACGGCGCGCTGGAGCCGTCGGTGCTGCACGCGGCCGCCGTGGGCGTGGCGGCCGCGCTGACCGCCATCCACGCCGTCGGCCTGGTCCACCGCGACCTGAAGCCGGCCAACGTCATGCTCACCCTCGCCGGGCCGCGCGTGATCGACTTCGGATTGGCCCGTTCCACGCACGTCAACTCCCGCCACACCAACGCCGGCATGGTCATGGGCACACCCGGGTGGATCGCGCCCGAGCAGGTCTTCGAGGGGCGCACCAGCCCGGCGGGCGACGTGTTCGCGTGGGGCTCGCTGATCGCGTACGCGGGGCTGGGCGGGCACCCCTTCGGCGAGGGCGACGCCTACGTCATGGCCGCCCGCGCCAGGACCGCCCCGCCCGACCTGCGGGGGCTGCCCGCGCCGCTGGACCGGCTGGTGGCGGCGGCCATCCACCCCGACCCGGCGCGGCGGCCGGCGTCGCGGCAGCTGCTCCTGGAGCTCGTGGGCGCGGCCGACGAGCCCGCCGCCCAGCTGGCCGCCACCCGCCACCTGACCAGCATGTGGGACCCGGCGGTGGCCCAGAACCCGCCGGTACGCCCGGCCCCCTTCACCCCACCCCCGCACCCGGGCACCCCGGCCCAGCCCCCGCACCCCGGCGCCACAGGCCAGCCGCCGCACCCCGGCGCCCCGGGCCAGCCGCCGCACCCGGGCACCTCAGGCCAGCCGCCGCACCCGGGCCCCTCGGGCCGGCCCTCACGCCCCGGCGCCCCGGGCAAGCTCCCGCACCCCGGTCCTCCTGCGCAGCCAGGTCCCCCCGGCGCCCCCAGCCCCGCGGCCCCCGGCCGCGCCGCCCCTGGTGGGCCGGGCAGGCAGGGGCACTCGACCACGGGTCAGGGACCGCTGCCGGGGTCGGCGGGTCCCGGGCACGATCCGCGTACCGGGCCGCCCTTGCGTGATCCGCGGCGCTCCGGGCCCGGGGTGACCGGGCCGGTGCCGCTCGCCCAGCACTCCACGACCGGGCAGGGGCCGCTGCCCCGGCCTTCCGCCACCGGTCAGGGGCCGCTGCCGCCGCGTGGTTTCGGCGTACCCCAGCGATCGGCGCGCCGGGGGATGTCGGGATGCCTGATCGCCGCGGTGATCGTGCTGCTGGTGATCGTGCTGTTCATCTCGCTGATGGCGTGGATGTTCCGCGGCCCGTCGGCGGCGGGTGAGGGCGCGCCGGTCCAGGACGGCAAGCTGAAGTTCACCGTGACCGCCACCAAGTGCCCCAAACCCGCCAAGACCGCTGAACGCCGTCAGTGCCGCCTGTCCGTACGGGTGTCCAACATCGGCCAGGAGGCCAGGGTCCTCTACCCCGGCCAGCAGAAGCTGATCGACCAGGACGACGTCCTCCACGGCGCCGCCAGGCTCCTGGACAAGGCGGGCAAGGAGATCACCCCGATCCGCATCGACCCCGGCCAGTCGTTCACCGGAGCCCTGGAGTTCGACCTGCCCAAGACCGCCAGCGCGGAGAGCGTCGAACTGCACGACTCCGGCCTGAGCCGCGGCATACGCGTCGAACTCGGCTAGCTGTGCCGACCACGGAGGTGGGGTACGCGGCGGGCTCGGCGGCGACCGCCGCCTCGTGGCCGCGCAGGTGCGGGATCGGCAGCAGGCGGCGCCCCACCGGGCGCATCACAGACCGGCCGGCTGCCGCAGGAGTGGTCCCGCCGGTGCCGGGGACGGAGTAGCCGCCGGGGGCGATCCGGGCCATGGCGGAGGTGAGGTCGCCGTTGCCCATGCCGGTCCTTCGATGGCGTGGGCAAGGTTCCGCGGTCTCAGCGGGCGGCTCCGGAGCTCCAGGCCCAGGCGGCGATCCCGACCCGGTTGGCCGCGCCCACCTTGCGCTGGATGTTGGACAGGTGGGTCTTGACGGTGCCCGCGCTGATGAACAGCTGGGTGGCGATGTCGGCGTTGGTCCTGCCATGCGCCACCAGGACGGCGATCTCGCGTTCGCGGTCGGTGAGCGGGTCGGGCGGCGGCGCCTGGCCGGCTTCGGCGCGCAGGTGGCGCAGCAGCCGCACGGTGACCTGCGGGCTGATCAGCGTGTCGCCCGCCATCGCCGCCCGGACGGCCTCGATGAGCAGCGCCGGCCCCGACCGCTTGAGCAGGAACCCGGCCGCGCCGTTGCGCAGGGCGGTGTGGACGTAGTCGTCGAGGTCGAACGTGGTCACCACGATCACCCGCGTCTCCTGCGCGAGCTGACGGGTGACCTCCAGGCCGTCGAGGCCGGGCATGCGGATGTCGGCCAGCACGACGTCGGGTCGCAGGTGCCTGGCCAGTTCGACCGCTTTGGCGCCGTCGGCCGCCTCGCCCACGACGGTCATGTCGGGCTGGGAGTCGAGGATGAGCCGGAAGCCGATCCTGATGTCGTCCTGGTCGTCGGCTATCACGATCCGTGTGGTCATCTTCTCCGCTTTCGTGGGACGGCGGCGCCGTACCGTGTCATGCCGGGATCATCGCCGTGAGCCGCCAGCCGTCGGCGTGCGGGCCCGCTTCCAGCGAGCCGCCGGCGGCGGCGAGCAGTTCCGACAGGCCCGCGAGGCCGAAGCCGCCCTTCCTGGAAAGGCCGATGCTCCTTCTGCCGTCGGTACGGCCCGCCGCCCCGTCGTCCTGAACCCGGACCTCCAGCCGGAGACGCCCGGCCCGCACGCTCACCTCCACGGCGCTCGCCCTCGGCGCGTGGCGCCGGACGTTGGTCAGCGCCTCGCTCACCACCCGGTACGCGGTCGCCGACGCCTCACGCGAGACCCCCTCGGCCGCGACGTCGAAGCTCACCCGCACCGACGGCGGGAACCCGTCGGCCAGCTCCTCCACCCGTTCGAGCCCGGGGGTCGGCGCCCGGTCCGGGTCGTTGAGCATGTGGACGGTGCGGTCGAGGGAGGCGAGCGCGCGCCGGCCGCCGTCCTCGATGCGCCGCAGGGCGTCGGCGACCTGCTCGGGCAGTCCGGGCGTGAACCCGGCCGCCTGCGCCTGCACCAGCATGCCGCTGACGTCGTGGGCGACGAAGTCGTGCAGGTCGCGCGCGAGGGCCAGCCGCTGATCCTGTACGGCCGCCGCCACCGCCCGCCCCCTGGCCTGGTCCAGCCAGCGCAGGTAGAGCCCGGCCCCGGCCGCCGCGACCGCGGGCAGCGCCCAGGCCGCGCACGCGCCCAGGACGAGCGGAGGCGGAGCGTTCCACACCTGTCTGAGCAGCACCAGCGCGACCGCCGGTCCGGGCACGAGGGCGGCGGCCGGGCGGCGGCGCGCGGCCAGGAGCGTGAGCACCAGCAGCGCGGGCACCTCGGCGAACAGCCACCAGGTCCCGGCCTGCGCTCCGGCCCTCGCCAGCACGGTGACGGCGGTGACCAGCAGCGAGACGCCGCCGGCCACCAGGGCCACGACCTCGGGTGTCAGGGACGCGAAACTCGGCGCCCGGCGCGGGAGGAGGGCCGTCGCCGCCGCCAGGACGGCGGCGACGGCCGCGAACACGTCCATGGGTTCGAGGGTAGAGGGGCGGCGGAGGGGCGGCATCCGCCGAACGGCGGAGGCGGGGCCGGTGCGAAGGCCATCGGATCCGGCGAACGGCAGATGTGCGGCGGCCGCCCCCGCCGTGAGGCTTGAGCCATGAACACGACGCAGGTTGCGAAGACCGCCCGCTGGCCCCGACGGGTGACGTGGGGAGCGGCCGCGTGGTCGCTGGCGTACGGCGGTCTGGGGCTTTTCTGGGCTTACGGCGGGGCCGGCTTCCCGTTCGGCGAAGGCGATGTCCCCGACGCCCGCGCCGAGTCCTTCCTGGGCGCGGCCACCGCCGCGGGGACCGCCCCGGTCATCGCCGGACTCGGCCTCGCGGGCGCCTTCCTGGCGGTGGCCCTGACCCGCGGCTGGAGCGGCCCGGCACGGCGCTGGAGCGGGGCGGCCAGGATCGCGATGCTGGCTCCCGCGTGGGCGATGGCGTTCCTGCTGGTGGTGCTGGTGCCGGACGCCCGGATCATGACGGCGGTCGGCTACGCGCCGATCTTCCTGGTGGGTCTGCCGTTCGGCTGGCCCGACGCCGACTACTTCGAGCTGGCCTTCCCCTGGCCGGTGGTGAACATGCTGATCTGCCTGGCCGGCGGCCTGCTGTGGGCGGGGGCGGCGCTGGCGGCCACCCGGCGCGGCGCGGGAGCGTGTCAGAGCTGCGGCCGCGCGGACGTCCACGCCACCCACTGGAGCACGCCCGCGAGCGCGGCGCGCTGGGGCAGGTGGGCCGCCTACACGGCCTTCGCCGTCCCGTTGTTCTACTCGGTCGTGCGCTGGGCGTGGGCGATGAAGATCCCGCTGCTGTTCTCGGAGGAGGGGATCAGGTGGCTGCACGAGACCGGGATGGCGTGGGCGGGCGCGGGACTGGCCGCGTTCGGCGCGGTGGGCGGCGTGCTGACGCTCGGCCTGGTCCGCCCGTGGGGGGAGATCTGGCCGCGCTGGGTGCCGGTGCTCGCCGGCCGGCCGGTGCCGCGCAAGCTGCCGCTGGGCGCGGCCGCGGCGGTGACGGCGATCCTGGCCTCGGCCGGGGCGGTGGCGATCCGGGTCACCGACTGGACGGACCCGGCGTCGTGGCTGGTGAGCCCGATGGCGTACTGGCCCATCTGGGCCGCGGCGCTCGGCCTGGCCACCCTGGCCTACTACTACCGCACCCGCCCGGCCTGCCTTCGCTGCGGCCTCGGCGCCCGATGACGCCCTCCCGGCGGCTACGCCCGCGCGAGGAGGGCGGTCTCGGTGAGAGGGGACTCGTGGGTGCCCTCCACCGTGCAGGCGTGGGCGCCTGTGAGCGAGCCCAGCCGGACCGCCGTCTCCAGGTCGTGGCCGCGCAGCCGGCCGTACAGGAAGCCGGAGACGAAGGCGTCTCCCGCGCCGTTGGTGTCGACCGCGGGACCGGGCAGAGGGGCGGCGGGGAAGGCGCGCGAGCCGGCGCCGCGCTCCAGAACGAGGCAGCCGTCGGCGCCGCGGGTGCACACGACCGTGTGGGCGCGGCCCTTGTCGAGGATGCGGCGCATCACGGCCTGCGGGTCGGGCAGGGCGGCGGCCGAGAGGAAGACGAGGTCGGCCTGGTAGGCGAAGTCCTCGTGGTAGGGGTTGACGCCGTCCCAGTCGTGCAGGTCGGTCGAGGTGGGGACGCCGGGCAGGTCCGCGAAGACCTTCCGGCTGAAGTCGGTGATCGACAGGTGGGCGTGGCGGGGACGCGGGCCGGAGTACAGGGACGGGGGCAGCGTCTCGCCGGGCGTGGCACGGGGGTCGAACAGCGCGGTGCGGCGGCCGTCGGGGCCGACGAGCAGGACGCTGCGGCGGGTACCGGCCACGGCGGCGCCGTACGCGCAGTCGATGCCGCCCAGCGCGCGGCGGACCAACTCGCCCTGGGGGTCGTCGCCGATCAGGTCGACGAACCTGGTGCGCAGGCCGAGCGCCGCGCAGCCGAGCGCCACACCGGCGCCGGTGTTGCCGATCCGGTCGATCACGGGCGGGACGGTGTGGGTGTCGGCGTACGGCAGGGGCAGTCCGGGCACGTAGACGGTGGTGTCGACGCCGGCCCCGCCGACCACGAGGACGTCGTGGGTCACCGGTTCACCAGCGGGCCGGAGCCGGTGGAGCCGCGCACGACGAGCTCCGGCTGGAAGATCAGCTCGACGTGCCGGGCGGGCGCGCCGTTCACCTCCTCCAGGAGCGTCTGCACCGCGGCCGAGGCCATCGCGCCGATGGGCTTGCGGACGGTGGTGAGCGGCGGGTCGGTGAAGGCGATCAGCGGCGAGTCGTCGAAGCCCACCACGGACACCTCGCCGGGCACCGACAGGCCGCGTTCACGGCAGGCGCGGATCGCGCCGAGCGCCATGAGGTCGCTGGCGCACACGATGCCGGTGCAGCCGCGTTCGAGCAGTTGGGCGGCGGCGGCCTGACCGCCTTCGACGGAGAACAGCGAGTGGGCGATGAGGCCGTCCACCTCGGTGGCGCCGAGCAGCTGCGCCATCGCCTGCCGGTAGCCGTCGATCTTGCGGATGACCGGCACGAAGCGGCGCGGGCCGAGCGCGAGGCCGATGCGCTCGTGCCCGAGGTCCACGAGATGCTGGACGGCCAGCCGCGCCGCCAGCCGGTCGTCCGGGGAGATGAACGGCGCGTCGATGTGCTCGCTGTAGCCGTCGACCAGCACGATCGGCAGCCCGCGGTCGGTCAGGCGGGTGTAGCGGTCCATGCGCGCGGTGGTGTCGGCGTGCAGGCCGGAGACGAACACGATCCCGTTGACGCCGCGGTCGACGAGCAGCTCGGTGAACTCGTCCTCGGGGGCGCCGCCCGGCATCTGGGTGCACAGCACGGGCGTGTAGCCGTGCTGAGTGAGCGCCTTCTCGATGGCCTGCGCGAACGCGGGGAAGATCGGGTTGTCGAGCTCGGGGGTGACCAGCCCGACCAGGCCGTTGCTGCGCTGGCGCAGGCGGGGCGGGCGCTCGTACCCCATGAGGTCGAGCGCGGTCATGACGGCCTGGCGGGTGGCCGCGGAGACGCCGGGCTTGCCGTTGAGCACCCTGCTCACGGTGGCCTCGCTCACCCCCGCCTGGGCTGCGATGTCGGCGAGGCGGGCGTGTCCGTTCATGGGCGCTACTTTACTTTCCACCACACCGCGGAATCGGGAGCGCCGGGCGTGGCGGCCGACGACAGCACGGGCTCGCCCTCCAGGGCGAAGGCGACGGGTTCCGCGGTGAGGTTGACGGCGCAGACGAGGTCGCCGCGGGCGAACATCAGCGTGCCTTCCGGCGAGTCGAGCCAGCGCAGCTCACCGGTGATCTCGCGGCGCAGCCGCAGCGCGCCGCGGTAGAGCTCCAGGGTGGAGCCCGGCACGCCTTCCTGGGCCTCGACGCTGAGCTCGGACCAGCTCGCCGGGATCGGCAGCCAGGGCAGTTCCCAGCCGAGTTCGCGGGTCCAGGGCAGCGGCACGCGGCAGCCGTCGCGCCCGCTTTCGGGGTCGCGCAGCCGCTGCGGGTCCTGCTGGACCTCCTCCGGCAGGTCGAGCACCTCGGGCAGGCCCAGCTCCTCGCCCTGGTAGACGTAGGCGGAGCCGGGCAGCGCGAGCGTCAGCAGCATCGCGGCGCGGGCGCGGTCGAGGCTGCCGTAGCGGGTGACGTGCCGCCTGACGTCGTGGTTGGACAGCACCCAGGTGGACGGCGCGCCCACGGAGGCGGCGCTGGCCAGGGAGGCGTCGATGGCCTCGCGCAGGCGGGGCGCGTCCCAGGGGGTGCTCAGGTAGTGGAAGTTGAAGGCCTGGTGGAGCTCGTCGGGGCGGACGTAGCGGGCCAGCCGCTCGGGCGTGGGCGCCCAGGCCTCGGCGACGCCGATGCGCTCGCCGGGGTAGGAGTCGAGGATGTGCCGGAAGTGGCGGTGGATGTCGTGGACGCCCTCGTTGTCGAAGTACGGCACGACGTCGGAGCCGATCATCCGGATCTGGTCGCTGTGCCCGATGTCGGGGAGGTCGTGCGGTTTGACCATGCCGTGGGCGACGTCGACGCGGAAGCCGTCCACGCCGAGGTCGAGCCAGAAGCGCAGGATCGAGTCGAACTCGGCGCGCACCTCGGGGTTGTCCCAGTTGAGGTCGGGCTGCTCCTTGTCGAACAGGTGCAGGTACCACTGCCCGTCCTCGACCTGCGTCCAGGCCGGGCCGCCGAAGATCGACTCCCAGTCGTTGGGCCGGTCGCGGAAGATGTAGCGCTCGCGATGCCGCCCGCGCAGCGCCTCCTGGAACCACGGATGGGCCGAGGAGGTGTGGTTCGGCACGATGTCCACGATGACCCGCAGGCCGAAACCGTGCGCCTCGTCGATGAGCGCCTTGGCGTCGGCCAGCGTGCCGAACAGCGGGTCCACGTCGCGGTAGTCGGCCACGTCGTAGCCGAAGTCGGCCATGGGCGAGGTGAAGAAGGGGGTGAGCCAGACGGCGTCGACACCCAGGCTCTTCAGGTACGGCAGGCGGTCGCGCACACCGATCAGGTCGCCGACGCCGTCGCCGTTCCCGTCGGCGAAGCTGCGGACGTACACCTGATAAATGACGGCGTCGCGCCACCAGTCGGTCATCAAAGCCCCCCAATAGTCCCGTACATGAAATCTCTTGCCGCAAGTTTACGCAAGGCTTTCCATGCACCACCAACCCCTGATTTTTCGCCACACTTACCCCTAGAGTGGGATAAAACCCCCTATGTGACGTGACTCACGGCGCGAAAGCTTTGCGTGGGCCCAAGACAGAAGTCAGGCCGGGTGTCAACCCCTGCGCGCCCGATCCATAGAGATTTTTTATGGCAAGGGTGGACATCAGGCTGTAACCGCGATGTACTACCTCATCAATCACAGCGGAACCTGGCTGCAAGGTGCTGCCCATGAGCTCGGTCGTTCTCGACAAAGTGACCAAGGTTTACCCGGGTGACCACCTGGCGGTCGATCGCATGAGCTTGAAGGCGGAGGACGGCGAGTTCCTGGTCCTGCTGGGCCCCTCCGGCTGCGGGAAGTCCACCCTGCTGCGCATGATCGCCGGGCTGGAGGAGATCACCGAGGGCGACCTGTGGCTCGACGGCAAGCTCGCCAACCACCTCGCCCCCCGCGACCGCGACGTGGCCATGGTCTTCCAGAGCGGCGCCCTGTACCCCCACCGCTCGGTGCGCGGCAACATCGCCTTCCCGCTGGAGATCGCCAAGGCCGACCCCGCGCTGGTCAAGGAACGCGTGCTGGAGCTGTCCAAGGCGCTGCACATCGACGAGACGCTCGACCGCCGCCCCGGCACCCTGTCCGGCGGCCAGCGCCAGCGCGTGGCCATGGGCCGCGCCATCGTCCGCCAGCCCAAGATCTTCCTGATGGACGAGCCGCTGTCGAACCTCGACGCCGGCATGCGCACCGAACTGCGCATGGAGATCTCCGCCCTGGTCAGGTCGCTCGGCGTCACCACGATCTACGTCACCCACGACCAGGTCGAAGCGCTCACGCTGGCCGACCGGATCGCCATCATGAACCGCGGCGTCCTGCAGGACGTCGGGACCCCGGCGCAGATCTACAACGACCCGGCGACCGCGTTCGTCGCGGCCTTCCTCAACTCCCAGCAGCTCAACCTGCTGGCCGCGACGGTGCGCACCCCGCAGAACCAGTACGTGATGCTGGACTTCGGCCCGCACCGGCTGACGATCCCGTGGAGCGACCCCCGGGCGTACGCGATCTCGCAGTACACGGGCAGCCAGGTGCTGGTCGGCATGCGGCCCGACGGGCTGGCGCCGGTGCCGGAGACCTATGACGGACCGGCGTTCTTCGGCCGGGTCAGGGCGCTGGAGTACCACGGGCACGAGTGGCTGGCCTACGTGGAGTGCGGCGCGCCCGGCGTGGCCGTACCCGAGCCGCCGGATCCCCGCCGTCGCGTCAACGGCCACGCCCAGGAGTCGGCGGGGCTGGGCACGCTGCTGCGGCGGCTGTTCGCCTCGCGCGCGGTGATGGAGGAACAGGAGCAGGAGCAGGCGGAGGAGAGCGGCCACCACCGCAGGACCGACCTGATCGTCCGGCTGGGCGTGCGCCCGGCCTGGCGGGTCAACGACGCCGCCAAGGTGGCCGTGGACGTCTCCCGCCTGATGGTCTTCACGCAGGAGGGC
Organism: Nonomuraea sp. NPDC050547; assembly: GCF_044457345.1. NCBI lineage: Bacteria > Bacillati > Actinomycetota > Actinomycetes > Streptosporangiales > Streptosporangiaceae > Nonomuraea > Nonomuraea sp. NPDC050547. The sequence continues at coordinate 311,910 of NZ_JBITGW010000002.1, read as the reverse complement.
GCCCGCATCGACGCCCCCCGCCGCGCCACCTGAGGTCCGCGCGTTCTACGGCGTGGCGTTGCGGTCGATGGCGAGGTAGGTGCCGCGCAGGCGGGCCAGGTGGGCGTGCTGGGCCTCGCGGGCGCCGGGCTCGTCGCCCGCCTCCACCCGGGCGAGGATCTCGCGGTGGTCGCGGTCGACGTCGTGCCAGAAGCGGCCGGGGGCGCGTGAGCGCAGGAAGCGCTCGTCCAGGACCTGGAAGACGGGCCTGGCCACCACCGCGAGCAGCGGGTTGCCGCAGGCGCCGAGCAGCAGCGCGTGGAAGCGCTTGTTCGGCTCGTACATCTCCTCCGGCGAGGCCGCCCCGGGGTCGAAGAGCGTGGCCCGCAGCGCCGCCAGGTCCTCGGGGGTACGGCGCAGCGCCGCGAACCCGGCCGCGGGCACCTCCAGCAGGTCCCGGATCTCCAGGAACTGATCGACGGTGAGCTGGGTGTCGCCGGCCAGCAGGTTGAGGCTGGTGGCGAGGTAGTCGCTGATCTGCTCGGGCCGCGGCGTCACCACGAAGCTGCCCCCGGCCACGCCTCTGACGGTGGCGATGAGGTTCTGGCTGGCCAGCAGGCGCAGCGCCTCGCGCACGGTGCTCCGGCTCACGCCGTAGGCGGCCGACAGCTCGGGCTCGACCGGCAGCCGGTCACCGGGGCGGAAACGGCCGGCCACGATGAGCTCCCGCAGTTCGGCGGCGAGCGCCTGGTAGGCGGGCGGCTTCTTGGTCACACCGTCAGACCCTACTCGGCGGGTCCGGGCCGTGGCGCTCGGGGATTCGGCCCCGCCCGGCCCTGCCGGACGGGGCCGGCGAGGTGCCGGGGTGGTGGGTTCGGCCTCCCCCACGGTGAGGCCGATCCTGCCGTTCCGAACCCCGCCGTACGAGGGGCCCCGTTCCACTTCTGGGAACAGCGTTCCAATCTGAGGCGGCTGTGTCAATGGCAAGAACCGGAGCGGCCTCGCCGTACCGGAGAAAACCAGAGTTCAGGCGCGGTGACCGAGTCGTGCGGAAAGTCGGTCGGTGGCCTCCAGGAGGGCCGCCGCGCACGCGTCGGCCTCGCCGACGAAGCGTTCGGCGGGCCCGCAGACGCTGATCACCGCGGCCGGCAGGCTGTGGTGGTCGAGGATGGGCGCGGCCACCGAGGCGGCGCCGCGCTGCCGTTCGGAGATCGACATGGCGTAGCCGCGGCGGCGGATCAGCGCCAGCTCGGTGCGCAGCCGCTCCGGGTCGGTGACGGTGGCCGGGGTCAGCGGGTCGAGCGGCGCCGACAGGTAGGAGTCGATCTCCACCTCGGGCAGGAAGGCGAGGAACGCCTTGGACGAACCCCCCGCGTGCAGCGGGTACGGCACGCCGAGCGAGACCGCCATGATGACCTCGCGCGGCGGTTTGACCTGGTCGATGTAGACGCGGCTGAGGCCGGTCCTGATCGACAGCGTCGCGGTCTCGGTCGTGCGGGCGCTCAGCCCGGCCAGCTCGGGCGCGGCCAGGCGGCGGATGTCGATGCGGTCCAGGTAGGCCAGCCCCAGCCGCATCGCGGTCAGCCCGAGCGAGTAGCGGCGGCTGTCCTCGTCGAGTTCGACCAGGCCGCGGCTGCGCAGGGAGGCCAGCACCCGGTGGACCGCCGCCTTGGACATGCCGAGGCTGTCGGCGAGCTCGGTCACCCCGAGCGTGCTGGTGCCCGCCTCGGCGAAGCGGACGAGTACGTCGGCCGCCCGCTCGACGGTCGCGACGGTCTGGCTGGACATGCTGGAGCCTTTCACCTGCGATGCAACCCCACCGGTACGGGTGGGTCAGTCATGATCCTCGTGTCCACGAAGTCCCACCATTCTTCCTGTGACACGCGCTGCGACTCCCAGGAAGAGTCGCTCTTGAGGGTGGCCAGGGCCTTTCTGTAGGCGCCCCATGCCGCCTCGTCGTCGAAGGCCGCCCAGTTCTCCAGCATGTATACGTCACCGACGACGCTGTAGAACCAGCGCACCTCCTTCACCATCGGCAAATCACGGTAGAACCAGCGCTCGCGCTCCTCCAGCCACTCCCAGAAGGCCGCCATGTCCCTGCGGGCGCGTTCGGCGAGCCGCATCCGGTAGACCAGGTAGATCATGGGTACAGTCTGAAACCTAATTCCAATAATTGGAACAACCGGGAGTGAGCCATGTGGCAGGACGGGTTGCGTGTGTACGACTTGGCGCAGCCGATGCGTAGGGGTATGCCCCAATCGCCCAATCATCCCCCTTTCCGCATGCTCCTGGAGCGCCGGCACGGAGACGTGGTCCGCGCCGACGGCGGTTCCGCCGCCAACGAGCTGATCGTCACCGGCGGCCACGTCGGCACCCACGTGGACGCGCTGGCCCACGTCTCGCACGACGGCCTCCTGTACGGCGGAGCCGACCCGGCCGACCTCACCACCAACGACGGCTTCAGCTCCCTGGGCATCGACTCCTTCGACCCGTACGTGGGCCGGTGCGTCCTGCTCGACGTGGCCCGCGTCCACGGCGCCGACTTCCTGCCCCCGGGCTACGAGGTGAGCGTCGCCGACCTGGAGGCGGCGGCCGAGGGGGTGGAGATCCGCGCGGGCGACGCCGTGCTGATCGGCACCGGCTGGTCGCGCGTTTGGCACGATCCCGGGCGGTTCACCGGGCAGACGGCGGGCGTACCGGGGCCGGGGGTCGAGGCCGGGCGCTGGCTCGCCGAACGGCGCCCGCGCGTGGTCGGCGGCGAGACGATCGCCTTCGAGCACATCGCGCCGGAACGCGGCCACGCCGCATTGCCAGTGCACCGGATCATGCTCGTGGAGTCGGGGATCAACATCGTGGAGACGATGCGGCTGCACGAACTGCTCGACGCGGGGGTGCGCGAGTTCCTCCTGGTACTCAATCCGCTGCCGATCGTGGGCGCCACCGGCGCGCCGGTCCGGCCGCTGGCCGTTCTGCCCGGGGAGCGCGCATGACCACACACGTGCAACTGCTGGCCGCCTTCGCCGCGGGCTGCCGCGATGACGGCCTGCCCGGCGAGGTCCGCGCGGACGTCGCCGGCCGGATCCTGGACGTGCTCGGCAACTGCCTGGCCGCCTACGCCGAGCCGGACGCCGACGCCGCGCCCGCGGTCCTGCGCGCGGCCCTGCGGTGGAACGGCACCGGGGAGGCGACGACGATCGGCAGCGGCCATCGTCTGCCCGCCCCGTCGGCCGCCCTGGTCAACGGCACGCTCGCGCACTCCCTCGACTACGACGACACCCACCTGCCCTCGGTGCTGCACCCGAGCGCGCCCGTGGTGCCCGCCGCGCTGGCCGCCGCCGAAGCCACGGGGGCAGGCGGGGCGGGTCTCGCGGCGGCGGTCGCCGCCGGGATCGAGGTGTGCAACCGCCTTGGCATGGCCTCCTACCTGCCCGAGGCGGGCAACTCGCTCTTCTTCGACAAGGGCCAGCACGCCACGTCCATCTGCGGCACGCTCGGCGCCGCGGTGGCGGCCGGGATGCTGTACGGGCTCTCCGCCGAAGGGCTGGCCGACGCCATGGGCATCGCCGCCAGCATGGGCGCCGGGGTCATCGAGGCCAACAGGACCGGCGGCACCGTCAAGCGGGTGCACTGCGGCTGGGCCGCGCACGCCGGGGTGTCGGCCGCGGTGCTGGCGCTCGAAGGCGTGACCGGGCCGCCGACGGTGCTGGAGGGGCGGTTCGGCTTCTTCCAGGCCTGGCTGGACGGCCGCTTCGACGCCGGGGCGCTGCTCGACGGGCTGGGCGGGCGGTGGGAGCTGCTGCGCACCGTCTACAAGCCGTACCCGACCAACCACTTCACCCATCCCGCGATCGACTGCGCGCTCGCCCTGCGCGGGCGCCTCGGCCCTGAGGCGCTGGCGGAGGCGGAGATCGAGCTGGGGGTGCCCGCGCCGGTCCTGCGCACGATCGCGGAACCGGCCGAGGAGAAGGCGGCGCCCCGCTCCCCCTACCACGCGAAGTTCTCCGGCCCCTACACGGTCGCCACGGCGCTGCTCGGCTCGGGCGGCGGGCTCGGCGTCTGCCTGGACGACTTCGCCGAGCTGCACCCGGCGCGGCTGGCGCTGGCCGCGCGGGTGCGGTGCGTGGCCGACGCGCGGGCGACGGAGATCTTCCCGCGCGCCTTCGCGGCCGTCCTGCGGATACGGCTGGCCGACGGCACCGAGCTGGAGCACCGCGTCGACTCCTCCCGGGGCGGTCCCGAGCACCCGCTGACCGGGGAGGAACTGGCCCGCAAGTTCCGCGACAACGCCCGCCGCGCTCTGCCGGAGGAGCGCATGGAGGCCCTCGTGGCGGCGGCCCGTTCCGAGGCGCCCGCCTCGGCCCTGCTCCCCCTGACCGTGGCCTAAGTCACCACGGCCTAGATCACCACGGCGCGGCCGTCGGGCCCGTCCGGCCAGGTCCAGTAGCGGACCGGGCCGGCGGGCTCGCGCAGGCAGGCGGTCGCCGGCTCGCGCATCACGGCGAGCGGGAAGCCGGCCATCCGCGCCGGCGCCTGCCCGACCGGTACCCAGGCCGCCTCCAGCACGTCCCCGTCGGGGTCGGCGGGCGCGAGGTCCTGGCCGCGCGGCCGCTCGAAGGCGAAGTACAGGGCGGTCAGTGTCGCGGGAACCGGGAACTGCACGACCGCCAGCAGGCGCGTGGGCGGGCCCACCTTCAGCCCGGTCTCCTCCGCGACCTCGCGGGCCGCCGCCCGGTCCGACAGCTCGCCGTCCTCGGCCATGCCGCCCGGCAGGCCCCAGATCGGGTGCGGGTCACCGGCGTTGCGCTGGTGGACCATGAGGACCTCGCCGTCCCCGAGCACGACCGCGCTCACGGCCAGAAGTGGTTTCACCCCCGCATTGTCCTTCCCGGAGTCCTAGAGTTCCGCGTCCGGGTAGGCCGCCCTTAGCACGCCGCGGACGAAGGCGGCCGGGTCGTCCAGCCCCGCCGCCGCCAGGGTGTCCGCGCCGCCCGACAGCAGGTGCGGCAGCGCCCCGTGCAGGGTCAGCGTGACCAGCGCGGCGCTCTCGCGGGTGACGGGCAGCCCGGCCGCCCGCTGGGCCCGCTCGAACCGGGCGAAGTCCCCGGCCGCGATCGGGTCGAGGATCTCCGCCAGCCACGGCCGGCGCGCCGACTCGGCCTGCAGCTCCAGGTAGGCGAGCAGGCGGGCGCGGCCGGGCCCCGCCGCGTCGCGCAGCAGCGCCTCGAACAGGGCCGCCAGCCCGGTCGCGTCGCCGGGCGGCGCGGGCGGGACGGCGCCCTGGTAGAGCTCCAGGCAGCGCTCGGCGACCGCGCGCAGCAGGGCCTCGCGGGCCGGGAAGTAGTTCTTCGCCGTGCCGCCGGGCACGCCCGCCTCGGCGTCGACCGCGCGGTGCGTCAGGCCGCGCCCGCCCTCGCGCGCCAGCACGTGGATGGCCGCGTCGCGCAGAAGGTCGCGCCGGTCCTGGTTCGCCATGCTCCGCCTCTCGCTCGCGTTTTGCCGATACTACCCCAAACGTGGTACCACAGATGTGGTAATCGATTAATGGAGGTGTGACATGGCCGGAAAGGCCGTGGTGGTCGGGGCGGGCGTGGGCGGGCTGGCCACCGCGATCGGGTTGCGGCGCGCGGGCTGGTCGGTGCGGGTGCTGGAGCGGCGGGCCGGGATCGAGAGGTACGGCACCGCCTTCGGCATCCACCCGACCGCCCAGGGCGCGCTGGAGCGGCTGGGCGTCGGGCAGGGGTTCCGGGAGCGGGCGGTGCCGTACCGGGACGGGCGGGTCCGGACCCCGGACGGCACGGTGATCGCGAACCTGCCGCTGGAGCGCATCGAGCGCAGGGCCGGGCGGCCGGAGCTGCTGATCGCGCGGCCGTACCTGCTGGATGTGCTGACCGGGGCGCTGGACGTGCCGATCGAGTTCGGCACCGCGGTGCGCGACGTGGAGGAGCTCGCGGCCGGTCACCACCTGGTGGTCGGCGCCGACGGCATCCGCAGCGCGGTGCGGGAGGGGCGCTTCGGCGGGCGCAGCGGCCCGCGCCACGTGGGGACGGTGGCGTGGATCGGCATCGCCGGATTCGACAGCGGCGTCCATGGCGAGACGTGGGGCGCGGGGCGGTTCTTCGGGATGACACCGGTCGAGCGGGGCAGGACCAACTGGTACGCGACGGTGCCGGAGGCCACCACCGCCGGGGAACTGCGTGAGCTGTTCCGCGGCTGGCACGACCCGATCCCCCGCATCCTGCACGAGACGGATCCCGCGGAGTGGATCCGCTACGAGATGCGCCACCTGCACCCCGCCCTGCCCTCCTTCACCAGCGGCGCGAACGTGGCGCTCGTCGGTGACGCGGCGCACGCGATGACGCCCAACCTGGGGCAGGGGGCGTGCACGGCGATCCTCGACGCCGAGGCGCTGACCAGGGCGATCGCCACGCACACCACGCTGCCGGAGGCGCTGCGGGCCTACGACGCCGAGCGGCGGCGCAGCGCGCAGCGGGTGGCGTTCGGCTCGCGCAGCCTGCACCGGTTCATGACGGTACGGCGCACGGGGCTGCGCGACTCGCTCCTGCGCCTGCTGCCGGCCTGAGGCGGGCGCTCACCAGCCGACCTTGCCCTTGCCGCTGATCAGGGCCTTGGCGATCACCAGGCGCTGCACGTCGTTGGTGCCCTCGCCGATGGCCATCAGCGGGGCGTCGCGGTAGAGGCGCTCCACGACGTACTCCTGGCTGTAGCCGTAGCCGCCGTGGATGCGCATCGACTCCAGCGACGCCTTCAGCGCCACCTCGGAGGCGAAGTACTTGGCCATCCCGGCCTCCATGTCCACCCGCTTGCCGCCGTCGGCCCGCGAGGCGGCCCAGTAGGTCAGCAGCCGCGCGGCCTGGATCTCCGTGGCCAGGTCGGCGAGCTTCAGCTGGACCGCCTGGAACTCGGCGATCGGCTGCCCGAACGCCTCGCGCCCGCGGGAGTAGGAAAGGGCGGCGTCGTAGGCGGCCTGGGCCACCCCGACGGCCCTGGCGGCGATGTTGACCCGGCCGATCTCCAGGCCGGACAGCACCTGCTGCATGCCCCTGCCCTCCTCGCCGCCGAGCAGGGCCGAGACGGGGACCCGGACGTCCTGCAGCGCGACCTCGCAGGTCTCCGTGCCCTTGTAGCCGAGCTTGGGCAGGTCGCGGCTGACCGTGAAGCCGGGCGTTCCCGCGTCGACGAGCAGCACCGACATGCCCTTGTGCGCGGGCTCGGTGATCGCGGTCTTCACCAGCACGGGAAGCGGGTCGGCGTGGCGGGCGTTGGTGATCCAGGTCTTGACGCCGTTGACGACGTAGTGCTCGCCGTCGCGCACCGCGCGCGTCTGGATGCCCTGCAGGTCCGTGCCCGCTCCCGGCTCGGTCAGCGCCAGTCCGGTACGGCGGGCGCCGCTCGCCAGATCCGGCAGGTAGTGGCGTTTCTGCTCCTCGGTGCCGTGGCGGGCGATCATCCAGGCCGACAGCGAGTGGGAGCCGACGGTGCCCGCCACGCCCATCCAGCCTCTGGCGATCTCCTCGAAGACCAGGGCGAAGGTCACCATGTCGGCGTCGAGCCCGCCGTACTCCTCGGGGACGGTCAGCCCGAACAGGCCCATCTCCTTCATCTTCGCCACGATCTCGGTGGGATACCTTCCGGAGTGCTCCCACTCGGTGGCCACGGGGACGATCTCCTTCTCGACGAAGGCGCGCAACGTCTCCCTGAAGGCCCTCTGGTCGTCGGTCAGCTCGAAGTCCATGGCGCGTTACTCCTTCTCGAAGACGGGCAGCCCTTGCCACCAGGTGAGCCGTACCCGCTCGTCGCAGGCCCACGGGCCGGGGCCGACCAGGCGGGTGAGCAGGACGGGGCCCTCGTCCAGGCGGACTCGGGCGATCACGTACGGGGACCGGAAATCCTCTGACGGGGCCCGGCGGACCTCGGTGAAGGTGTCCACCGAGCCGCCTCCCTCCGCCTCGCGCGAGCCCAGGTCGGCCGAGCCGCAGCCGAGGCACAGCGGCCTCGGGTAGTGCTGGCGGCGGCCGCAGGCCCGGCACTCCTGCAGTTCCAGGCGTTCAGCCACGGTCGGCTCCCAGCAGCACGGTCGCGTGGGTGGACAGGATGCCGCCGGTGCCGTGGGCCAGCGCCACCTCGGCGCCCGGCGCCTGGCGCGGACCGCACTCGCCGCGCAGCTGGCGGACCGCCTCGACCAGCAGGAACAGGCCGAACATGCCCGGATGGCAGTGGGACAGGCCGCCGCCGGTGGTGTTGAGCGGGAACGCGCCGCCCGGTCCAGCCTCCTTCACGAGGTCACCGGCGCGGCCCGGCTCGCAGAAGCCCAGGGCCTCCAGGGTGAGCAGGACCGTGATCGTGAACGAGTCGTACACCTGGGCCACGTCCACGTCGCCCGGCGAGAGCCCGGCCGTGGCGAAGGCTCTCCGGCCCGCTTCGGCGGCGCCGGTGTCCAGGATGTCGGGGGCCTGGGACATACTCGCCGTCGTGGTGGCCTCGCCGTACCCGAGAACCGTGACGGGGAGCTTCGGCAGGTGGCGGGCGCGGTCGAGGGCGGTGAGCACGATCGCGGCGCCGCCGTCGGTGACCAGGCAGCAGTCCGCGGCGGTGAGCGGCGTGGAGATCATGGGCGTGGCCAGGACCTGCTCGACCGTCAGCGGACCGGCGGCGTGGCGGTACGCGCGCGGGTTCAGCAGTGCCCACTCGCGGGCGGCCACGGCGACCTGGGCCAGGTCGGCCCGGCTTCTGCCGTACTGGTGGAGGTAGCGCTGGGCGGCCATCGCGTAGTACGAGATCGGGTAGAGCGGGCCGTACGGGGCCTCGTGCGTGGTCTGGGGGACGTCGCCCTCGTGGACGCCGGACAGGGAGCGGGCGCGGGCACTGCGCTGGTTCGAGCCGTAGGAGATCAGCACCGTGGTGCACTGCCCGGCCCCGATCGCCTGTACGGCCCGCGCCACGTACATCTCGAAGGCGGACCCGCCGGCGAACGTGGAGTCGCTCCAGGCCGGGCGCAGGCCCAGGTACTCGGCGACCTGGGTGGCGGCGAACCTGCCCACGCCCGCGGTGGCCAGGCCGTCGACGTCGCGCAGGGTGAGACCGGCGTCGGCCAGGGCGCGGCCGGCCGCCTGGGCCTGGAGTTCGAGTGCGCTCCTGCCGGTGACCCCGAGATCGGACTCGGCGGCGCCTGCGATGGCCACGCCGCTCATGTCCGCCGCCGGCCGCCACCGGTCGCCGCCGTCGCCCTCACCACGGACGTCGCGGGGGCCACGGCGACTCTGGGGTCGTCGCCGACGACCTCGACCTGCTGTTCCACCGTGAGCAGCCCGTCCTGCTCGGCCACCACCCGCCCGGTGCAGCGCACGGTCTCGCCCGCGAACACCGTCGAGCGCAACCGGAAGCTCATGCGGGTGATCCGCGCGCTCGGGCCGAGCCAGTCCTGTAGCTGCTCGGCCAGGAGCGCGCCGAAGAGCTGGCCGTCCACGACCGGCGCGGGCAGGCCCCTGTCCGCCGCGTAGGCGGAGTCGTGGTGGAGGCGGTGCCAGTCCCAGGTGGCCCCGGCGTACGCGATCATTGCGGCCCGGTCGATCCGGCGCTCCAGAGGGGGGATCACGGGTCCTCCAGCGGTACGTAGATCAGCGTCTCCTCGTTGACGGCCAGCAGGTCGGCGTGCTGGTTGGTGTAGATGGCCGTGGACGTCACGAAGATCTTGCCCGCTTTGCGGACGACGTCGCCCAGGCGCCAGGTGACGGTGATGACGTCGGCGGGCCGTACCGGCTGGTGGAGCTCGTAGGTGTTGCCGCCGCGCACGAGGCGGGTGCCGGGGAAGCCGAGGTCCCAGGTGTGGCCGCAGTAGCCGTCGGCGTCGCGGGGCAGGCCGGTGAACTGGTTCGTCTCGAAGATCAGGGTGGGCGGGGCGATGACGCCGTCGTAGCCGTGTTCGCGGGCGTAGGCGTCGTCGGTGTAGAGCGGGTTGGCGTCGCCCACGGCCTGGGCGAAGTAGCGGATCGCGGCGCGGCCGAGCTCTTCGGGAGCGGTGTAGGTGACCTCGTTCACCGGAGTACCGCCGTGGGGACGACCTCGATGAGGAACTCGGGGCGTAGCAGGGCCGTGCAGACGACCGAGGTGAGGGCGGGGCGGCCGGGGAAGTGGCGCTCCCTGACCGCCACCAGTTCCGGATATCTCGTGATGGCGGGTGGAGTGATGTACTCGACCAGTCTGACCACGTCCGAGCCTGTCAGGTTCTCCTCACGCAGCACGGCGGCGATCGCCGTGTAGGTGTACTCGGCCTGCGCCACCAGGTCCCCCTCGAACAGCGACCGCTGGGTCGCCGGCTCCAGCGCGCCGAAGCCCGACATGAACAGCGTGCCGCCCGCCGCCACCCCCGGCTTGTACGTGAGCGTGTCGTAGCGCGTCCAGCCGGGGTTGACGGCGCGCAGCGGCAGCCGCGAGCCCACCGCGTCCAGCGTGACCATCGCGCCCTTCACGGCGGCGCGGTCCACCAGGATCCCGGCCGCGCCCGGATGCACGGGCCGCCCGTCGCTGCCCTCGCCGCCCAGCAGTTCCTTGCGGGGACGGCCGCAGCGCGGGTAGTCGGCCCGCGTGGCGGTCGCGGTGTAGTCGGTGGTCTGCACGAGCCGCTCCGGCCCGATCCCGGCCACCTTGAGCAGCTCCGCCGCCACCTCCAGGCAGGAGCGGTACTGCTCGCCGAACCCCGCCGTCAGGTCCGCCGGGACGACGGCGGGCAGATACACGATCTCCCCCGCCACGGTCACCACGCCGCGGCCGGTGGCGAACCGTTCGCCGCCGCCCCTGCAGGCCGTCACCTCGACGGCCACCTCGTGCCCGTCCTCCAGCACGCCCTCGACCGCGATCGCCGACAGCGTGACCCCTTCCGGCCTGGCCGCCGGATCCGGCCGGGCGCTCGCGTACTCCCGCACATGCACCGCGTCCGCCCACGTCAGCCCGAGCGCGCCCAGCGCAACGCGGGCCCGTTCGTAGGCGTCGCGGGCGTCGGTGCCGGTCAGCGCGGGCAGCCGCACGGTCCTGTCCCTCACATCGGCCCCTCCATCACGCTCAGCTCCTTCAGCAGGTCGTCAAGGGCGGGCAGTTCGTGCAGGCGCAGCGCGAGATCCACGGCGCGCTCGCTCAGCCCGTTTCCCCGAGCCTTGTCCGTGACCAGGCGGTCGATGCGGGGATCGCCCGGACCGCCCGAACTGCGCGCCACCTCCGCGACCACCCTGCGTCCGTCGGTCAGCAGCGCCCGCAGCCGCCCGTGCTGGTCGGCCGCGGGGCCCCGGTGCCCGGATGGCACGTGCCGTACCCTCGCGGCGAGATCACACACGTCGGCGCGCCCGGGCCGGGCGAACGTGCGCGCGGTCAGCTCGCCGTCGGCCAGCATCGCCGCCACGCACCAGGCCAGGCTGAACTTCGCCGCGTACGGCGTGCGCGGCCGCTCCTTCCCCGCCCCGCACACCAGCGCCGCGGCGTCGTCGTGGACCTCCGCCTCGATCTCGGCCACCTCCTCCGCGGCGGCCAGCCCCCGCAGGACCTTCGCGGCATCGACGGCGGCGTGCAGCAGCTGGCAGGCGGGATACGGCTTGATCGTGATCCGGCCGACCTCCCAGCCGCGCCCCAGGTCGCCGAACGGGTCGACACCTGGGCGGCCGAGCAGCGCGCCGTACAGGCCGTGCTCGCCCTCCACCACCGTCGCCGGCCCGCTCGCCCCCGCCCGCGCCAGCCGCGCGGCCAGCACCCCCGCCTGGGCGGCGAAGCCCGGGTGGAGCTGCTTGGTGGAGGCCCCGGTGTTCAGGAACTCCAGCAGGCCACCGGACATGCTGCCCGCGATGCCCAGCGCGGCGACCGCCTCGCGATGCGCGAGCCCGTACAGCCGGGAGGCGACGAGCGCGGCGGCCAGAGGGCCGCAGGCCGACGTGGCGTGCAGGCCACGAGCATGAAATCCATGCGGTACGGCGCCGCCGAGCCGGCAGATCGCCTCGTACCCGGCGAGCGCGGCGGTGAGCACCTCGGCCCCGCTCGCCCCGGTCTCCTCCCCCACCGCGAACGCCACCGGCAGCACCGGGGCCGTGGCATGAACCAGCCCCCGGGCGTGGGTGTCGTCGAAGTCGAGTGCGTGCACCAGCGCCCCGTTGGCCAGCGCCGCCGCCACCGCCCCGACCCGGCGCCCGGTCCCGAACACCGTCGCCTCCGGCGGCCCGCCCATCTCCCCCGCGACCAGAACGGCGGCCCACGCGCCCTCCTCCGGCCGTACCCCCTTCCCTGAGGCCGCGGCGCCCTTTCGTGAGGCCGCGGCGCCTTTTCCTGAGGCCGCGCCGGCGCCGTTTCCGGCGGCGGCGCAGCCGAGGCCGTCGAGCAGGTGACGCAGGGCGGCGGCGCGCGCCTCGTCGGGGACGTCGTCCAGCCGGAGCCCCAGGCCCCACTCGACCAGCGTCTCGGCGGCTGTCATCCCGGCTCCCCGAAGGCGCCCGCCCCGGCCAGGGCTTTGACGCGCGCCTCCGTGTATCCGAGCAGGCCCCGGAGCACCTCCTCCGCGTGTTCGCCCAGCCGGGGCGCCCGGCGATGCCCGACCGGCTCCCCGCCCACCCGCACCGGCGACCGGAGCTGTCGCACCCGTCCGTAGCGGGGGTGGGAGGTCTCCACCACCAGCCCACGGGCCGTGGTGTGCTCCTCGGCCAGCGCCTTGTGCACGGAGTTGACCGGCCCGCACGGGATCCCGGCCGGCCGCAGCACCGCCAGCCACTCGTCCACGGTCCTGGTCAGGAAGACGCCGGCGAGGGCGGGCAGCAGCCGGTCGGCGTTGCGCCGCCGGCCGGCGAAGTCGGCGTACCCGGGATCGGTGTCGAACGGCGCACCGAGGATCGCGGCCAGCCGCCGCCAGAACTTCTCCTTGGCGCATCCCACGACCAGCCACCCGTCGGCGGCCGCGAAGTTCTGGAACGGCACCAGCGACGGATGCGCCGACCGCGCCGTCCGGGCGGGCTCGAAGTCCGTGTTCAACGCCCAGGCCCCGACATAGGTGAGCATGGTGATCGCCGTGTCGTACAGGGACAGGTCGCAGTCCAAGCCCACCCCGTCCCGGCGTGCCGCGTGCACCCCGGCCACCAGCGCGAGCGCCGCCACCAGCCCGCCGGAGTAGTCCACCAGCGAGAGCCCGGACTTGGCCGGCGGACCGCCGGGTTCGCCGGTCAGCGTCATCCACCCGGCCAGGCCCTGGAGGATGTAGTCGTAGCCGGGCTCGGCCGTGCGCGGCCCGGTCATCCCGAACCCGGTCAGCGAACAGCAGACCACGCGAGGGTTGAGATGCCGGAGATCGGCGTAGGTGAGCCGCATCTTGGCCGGGACGTCGCCGCGCAGGTTGGAGTAGACGGCGTCGCCGTGCCGTACCAGATCCTCGAGAACCTCCCGCCCCGCCGCGCACCCCAGATCCAGCGCGATCGACTTCTTGTTGCGGTTGAACGTCTCGAAGAACAGCGAGTCCCCGCCCTCCGCGTAGGGCGGAACATACCGCCCCACATCGCCTCCGGCCCGGGGGTCCTCGACCTTGATGATCTCCGCGCCGAGATCGGCGAGGTGCACGCTCCCGAACGGCCCGGCGCCGTACTGCTCCAGGCTGATGACCCTGACGTCCTCCAGCGGCCTCATGTCAGCTCCTTGATGAGCGCGATGATGCGGGCCTGCGACTCGCGCACGGCCTCGGGCGGCCGGCCGTACACGGGCGGGGTGAGCTTGATCGTGGTGGCGAGCCCGCGGTAGGCGTCGATCCCCGCGGCGACCTGCGCGGGCGTACCGGCCAGAGCCAGCCGCTCCACCATCCGATCCGGTACGGCTGCCGCCAGCCCGTCGGCCGGCGTCCCCGAGCGAAAGGCCTCGATGACCGCTTCCTGCTCTTCGGCCAGACCGTGGAAGGCGAAGAAGTCACGGTAGGTGGCGACGCTGGCGTAGAAGCCGAGGACGCCCTTGGCCTGCCGGCGCGCCTCGGCCGGATCGGCATCGATGGCACAACACCCCGAAACCACCACATCCACCCCCGGTTCGGCGTGGAAGCCCACTCCCGGGTCCGCCCGCACATCGGGCGACACCCCCGCCCCCACCCGCACATCGGGCGGCCCCGTGTGGAAACCCACTCCTGGATCCGCCCGCACATCAGGCGACACCCCCGCCCCCACCCGCACATCGGGCGGCACGTCCGCCCCCGCCCCCGCCCGTGCCCGCACGCCTGGCTCCTCGCCCGAGTCTGCGCTTTCGCCGTGGTCCGGGGCCTTCGCCTGGCGCAGGTTGGGCAGGACGCGCTCGCGGACGTAGGCGGGCGAGCACAGCTCGTGCGAGATCCACCCGTCGGCGATCCGGCCGGCCAGGCGGGTGAGCTGGGGACCCACGGCGGCGAGGTAGATGGGGATGGCGGCACGGACCTGCCGGTGCGGCCGCCGGAACCCGCGCAGGTCGGCGCGCCGCGTCTCACCCTCGACGACCGGCGGCGTACCCGCGACCACGGCCCTGATGATCTCGACGGTCTCGCGTAATCGGGTGACGGGGCGGTCGGCGGTGACCTGGTGCCAGCGCTCGTTCAGGCGGCGTGCCCCCACGCCGAGGCCGAGCACGAACCGCCCGCCGGTCAGCTCGTCCAGGTCGAGCGCCTCCAGAGCCAGGGTCAGCGGGCTGCGGGTGAAGGCCAGCGCGACCGCGGTGCCGACGCCCGCCCGGCTCAGCACCGGCGCGACGGCGGCCGCGGTCACGGTGGCGCTGCGGTGCAGCTCGGGCAGCCACACCACCTCGGCCCCGGCCTCCTCGGCGGCCCGCGCCGCCCCGGTCAGTTCGGCGAGGGTCTCGCCCCACGGGCCGTAGGTGATCCTCATGTGGTCATGGGACCGTTCTTGGCCTGGGGGAAATAGTCCTTGTCATGCGGGGCGTCGCGCTTGTACACCATGACCGTCCTGGTCCAGGACATGATCTCGTCGCCGTCCTGGTTGAGTCCGCGCGTCCGTGCCGTGACGATCCCCGCGTACGGCCGCGACCGCGACTCCCGCTTCGCGGTGACCAGCGATTCCGCGTAGACGGTGTCGCCGAGGAAAACGGGGTGGGTGAGCTTGATGTCCTCCCAGCCCAGGTTCATGATCGCCGTCTGGCTGACGTCCATCACGGACAGCCCCAGCACGATCGCCACCGTCAGGCCCGAGTTCACGATGACCTTCCCGACCGGGGCTTTGGCGGCGAAGTGGGCGTTGAAGTGGTTCTGGTTCGTGTTCATCGTGAGCAGCGTGAACCACGTGTTGTCGGCCTCGCTGATCGTGCGCCCCAACGGGTGCTGGTAGACGTCGCCGACCACGAAGTCCTCGTAGTAGCGGCCGATGGCCGCCTCATGCACGGTCACCTTCGCCACGTTAATCGTCAGACGTTTTCCCGGTCAACGCCCCACACCCACCCCCTCCCCACCACCCCCCGAACCCACCACCCCCGAGCCCAACCCCAGCCGCACCCGCACGGGCACGGGCACCACAGGGCACTGGGCACCG